>DAOUGK010000505.1:0-3477 GCA_034429055.1 Anaerolineae bacterium
CACTCGCGCGGGGGCGAGGCAGCGGTACACGCGGCGGGCTTCAATAACCGGTTCGCGCCGCCGGTGACGGAGATTGCGGAGGAAGGTGAGTTCGGCTTCGGCATCCGGGGCGTGGTGGCGATTGCTGCACCCGACGGGCAGTATAAGCCGTATGGCATGAAACGCACCCTGATCGACATGAGCTATCTGTACCTGTACGGCGGACACGACCAGGACCTCTACTGGATGGCCGGCCTCCAACAGTACCAGCGGGTGAAGTTCGAGGGTAGCTCGGATGCCTTCAAGGCGACTGCGTTCATCTATCGCGCCAACCACGGCCAGTTCAACACAGTATGGGGCGATGCCGATCAGGGCAGGCTGGCATCGCTGCTGTTGAACCGGGCGTCGCTGCTGAACGGCGAGGAGCAGCGCGAGGCCGGCAAGGTGTTCATCACGGCCTTCCTGGAGGCGACGCTGCACGACCGGGACGAATACCGGCAGGTGTTTCAGACGCCCGCGCGGGCGCGGACCTGGCTGCCGGAGGATATCTATGTCACGCAGTACGAGGATGCCACGTTCCGCGGGGTGAACACCAACGACCGGCTGGGCAAACTGGCGCAGATCGAGGCGCCGGAAGGCACGGCGGTTGCCGAGGGGTTCACAACCGCCGCGCGGGTCGCGTTGCCGCTGCGCAACGGCGAGAAGCAGGGCAACCATGCGCTGGACCTGGCATGGGCAGCCGGCAGCAAGCCTGTCTATACCGTCAAGCTGCCGACCGGCAACCTGGCGGACTGGTCGGTGAATCGGGAAAAGTGGCTGGCGTTTGCGCTCGGCACGGAGCTGACCGACGCGACGGGTCTGGATGTCAACGTCGCATTGGTGGATGGCGATGGAACGACCGTCGTGCTGCCGCTGTGGGGCTTCGGCACCGTGCCGCCGGCCGCACCTGCGTACCTGCTCAAATCGCAGCCGGTGTCCAGCCTGCTCAACGCGGACTACTACGCCAAACGCACCTCGCCTTACGAACGCGTGCTGCAGAGCTACCGGATTCCGTTTGCCGCGTTTGCGCAGGCGGACACCCGGTTTGACCCGACCCAGATCCGGGCGATCCGGTTCTTCTTCGACGGGACGCGCGCGGGTCAGGTGTATCTGGATGAGGTAGGGTTTGAGGGGTAAACTGGGGGTGACCACCCCCGCATGCTACGGCCGGCTGGCTTTGGAGGTCGTGGCTTTCAACTTCGGGTGTACCCGATAAAACTTGCAGGCGCATGGCCTCCTCGCCTTCAGGACGCCGGTTTCCTGGGCATTCTGAATGTCAATCCCCTCTGTCGCCGGCTATCGCAGGGCCATGCCTACGCTTGCTCACCGTATAGGTTCCAGCCGTACAACGGAAACCGAGACCAAGTGCCTATCCGTAAACTCGCTCTGGCCGGTCTCCGACCGAGCCAGGGGCACGGTCAGAGACCGGCCCCAGCAATTCTCGAAAGACACTAAGATCTATTCGAGAGTTGCTGGGGCCGGCCAGGGCGAGTTTACGGATAGACACCCAGTCAATTGTAATGTTCATCACAGCACCCTCTCAGCATAAAGACGATAGTACTGGTGCATTCACTTCACAAATACTCAGCAAACATAAGGCAAAAGCCCCACTGGTAAGTGCTGCACAATCCCCGCGGCTTGTGTTTGACCTATGGCTGCTCTCGGAGCTTTCGGGCGCAACCGCATTGCGCATTGGATTCGTCAAGCATTATGAGGCGTATCGATGTCAACAGACACCCTGGCGAAGGCGATTGTGATAGGTGTTTGGGGTCGTGCCGGCGGCAACGGCATTCCCGGCCTGATCAGCGAATTGGCGCCCCGGCTGACCGCCCTGGGCCTGCCTGACAACAACATCTTCAGCATAAGCTGGAATCCCAGCCACAACGATGATGCGTTGAGGACGCCTGACACCGATCGCCATCTGGCAGAGATTAGTGCGCGCGCCGCAACCCCCTCTTACATCGCCATCATCGGTCACAGCTATGGCGGTTGGGCAGCTTGCCGTCTTTCGCGCCGGCTGCAACCTGCGCCGGATTTCGTAGCTCTCATCGACCCGGTTTTCGGGCCTAACGGCGACTTCGAACAGGTCGTTCAGCCCTTGGGCGCCAACATCCACAACTGGTACCAGCGCAACTCCATCACCGAGCCGACGGTGGTCGAGGACTGCCTGGATGCGGTCGTGGGTTGTCCTGGCGGGGTGTCATGCGGCCGTTCGATACCGGGCATCCACAATCACGAGGTCCAGTGGCGGCGCGACTGGAATGGCAATCGCCTGCGGCGCCGCTGCCTGGACGGACGCAAGCCCCGACACAGCTTCCACACCAACATTGACTCGGATCGCCATGTATGGCGGCAGATCATCGAGCAGATCGAGAGTGATATCCGGAGATTGATTGGGTGACAGCAGTTCTGCCGTCACCCCGTACAGTTGGCGCTTAACCCGAACTGCCGCGCAGGGGAGGATGACACTTTGGCACAGGATGTTTATGTTCTTCTGGATGGTCAGCCCAGCGACGAGCTACGACCCGATCAATGGGGGGTCAGGCCGCTCCTGCGCTGGCAACGCGACGATAACAACCGGGATATCGTGTCGCTTGCCTGGCTTGTCCACGCAGATAACAAGCGTATCCAGAGCCTGCTGCAGCTTCTCGGGTTCGAGAAGGCCGCCGACCCGCATAACCTGCCAAATCGAGCAATATATGGGCTGTCGGATAACATAGATACCACGGGGTGGACACTGCCGGCAGCCGTGCCCGGCGGCCCTCTCGCCGTTGCAGAGGGCTGGCAGTATGGAGCCAATCCAGCCGCAATTGGTAATGGTAAGGCCGGTTATTTCGAGCGGACGAACACAACAATCGCCATCACCACCTCAGACGATGGATCATTCTCGGCGCTGAGGCTGGAGATGCGGTTGCGCGTTGCTGATGTCGGCGGTTTCGCCTTCCCGGCTGATCCCTTCACAATCAGCTTGAGCTATCAGCACGATAGGCGATTGTTCTTCAATGATAGCCCACTGACCGATAACCCACTGACCGGAAGCAGCTTGCAGCGGTGGCCGGCCGAACCGGCAACACCGGCGCTGGGCCTCGCGAACCAGGAGGTCTACATCGAACAGACGGCTGCGGGCAGTTCATTCACCCACCGCCCGATCCCGGCCATATCCGAGGCTGCCGTCAAGTTCACGTGGTCGAAAGCCCGCATCCGTTACGGCACGAAGAATATCGGCGTCCATGCTCCTCCCGAAGGTGAAATCGGAACCGTCGGCCTCATGTTGCCGCTCGTGATGAGCAAGGTCGAGGATCCTACATCTAACGCGGTCTCGCGCCTGTTGCCGACTTCGCGGAACGCTGACCAGGGAGTCACCGGACCGGCTCTTGATTTTTCAGCGCCGATCCTCGCGGGAGACCGCAGCAAACCTCTCATCGCCTTTCCCGTGGAGAACGGCAAGACGCTCGGAGC
>DAOUGK010000506.1:0-2971 GCA_034429055.1 Anaerolineae bacterium
CAGCCCCTCGATGGGCTGTGGGTCCGGTATCCGCGCCTCTGCCGGATTGGTGAGGAAGCGATTGCTGAAGGTCTCGGGGTCGGGGATGAGCCGCACGCGGTTGAACGGATTTTCCATCGGCTCGCCGTCCACGTCCATCAGGCGCAACCACACCCGGTCGGCCTGCATGTCGGTGAAGACCTGGAGCGCGCAGGGCATCCCATCCACCAGCAGACTGACCTCGCAGAGGCCGGTGTCGATGAACAGGACGTGGCCGAGCACCTGGACGTGACGGCGGTCGAACCCGATCACGAACGTGCCGCAGGGGAAGGGCCGCGGGTAGGGCTTGCGGTAGTTCGCCTGCATCTTGAGGTAGTAGTCGTTGAACCACTCGTCCATCTCGAGCCGCGGCAGGTCTGCGGGGATGGCCTTCACCTTCTCCATGACTTCCTCGAAGGTGCCGACCTCATCCTTGTAGTCCTCGGCCACGCGGATGTCCCACACGCTGTTGTGGCCGAAGTGGATCGCGATGGCGTCGGGCCGGGTCGCGACGACCGCGCCCAAGCCGCCGTTGCCCAGCAGCGCGCCGTCGAAGAAGTTGCGCGTGGGCCGGTCCAGGGTGATGGGGTGCTCCGCTGCGCGGGCGAAAGGATCGAAGTCCGGGATTGTTGGTGTAGTTGTCATCTCTCACTCTGCATCCTGCTCTGGCCGGTCTCGGCAACCTACGGTTGCCGATACCGGCCAGAACGATATCCGATTGCGCTCTAGATTTCTGTGATATCGGTCGTCGCGTTCTCTTCGTAAGGGAGAAAGTGCGCAGCCAGGCTCCAGCCCCAGAAGGGGTCCAGGCCGCAGCCGCCGCCGGTCTCCGCGTCGTAATACTCGCAGTTGCCCGCGCGGCGCACCAGGTTAACCGTCCGGTGCGCGAGCACCGATGCCAGCTCGCGATAGCCATACCAACGCAGGCCGTGGTAGAGCATGTAGTTGGTGGGGATCCAGGTCTTGGCGCGCCAGTCGCAGCCCAGATCTGCCGGGTGAAAGTCACGGCTGTACCAGCGTTCGCTGCGCGCCATTGCGGGGACCGGATAGGCCGACCAGAACTCCGCTGCGTTGAGCAGGTAGTCATAGACGAGCCGCCGCGCCTGCTCCGGCGTGGCGACGCGCGCCCACAGCGGTGCAAAGCCGGCCACGGTCTTGACGCGGATGCGGCCGTCCGCTCCCTGGCGGTTGTTCATGGCCGAGGCCCAGCCCGCATGACGGCTGAACGGCTGCTCGCCGGCCCGCGCGTTGCCATCGTAGAAGAAGCCGTCCTGCTCGTCCCACATGACCGTGCGGATGCGCTCGGCCAGCGCGGCGGCATGGCCGCGATACACCTCTGCCAGGCTCGCCCGGCCGTGCAGGTCTGCCAGCCGCGCAAACGCGCGGCACTCGCGGACGAGGTAGCAGTTGAGGTCCACGCCCTCGGACAGGCGGTCACGCCAGAAGCCCGCGCGCTCGTGCTGGTTGTCCATGCCGGTGTGCGGGCTGCTCATCCACTCGCTCAGCCCGTTGCCGTTGCCATCCATGTCTTCCAGCCAGTAATCCAGGTAGCGCCGCAGCCGGCCGAAGTAGTGGTCGTTCAGGATCCAGTCAGCCTCGCCGTAGTTGTCGATGACGAGCAGGGCCATCTGCGAGAGGAACGGTTTGACGTGCTCGGGGTCATGGTACTCGTTCGAGGGAACGGAGCGGGAGATCAGGCCCGACTCGCGCTGGTGGTCGAGGAAGATGGTGACGCCATTACGGATATAATCCGAGGGCCAGCCCATGTACACCTGCACGATGCTCTCGAAATACTGGTCCCAGTCGTACAGGGTGCGGTACGCATACCCCGTGAAGTAAGGGCGGCCCGTGTCCGCATCGGTGAAGATGCCGCGCTGCATCAGGTCCTGCTCGGCCCGGAGCTCGCGGCGCAATTCGGCCAGTTGTGGGTCGTCGGACAAGCGATTCATGCCGGTTCACTCTCCTGTTTTGCCAGGATGCCCAGGATGTTGACGGCGATCGCATCGGGCGGGATCGCCATGCCGCCGTAGTTGCCGGTCACGCTGTTGTGCGTGTCCGCAAAGCACATGTCGAGTTGCCCCTGCTCGTAGAGGTCCAGCGTCCACGGCAGGTTATGGGGCAGCCAGTTGTGGTCGCGGTGGTCGAGCATCCAGCGGCAGGCTGCGGTCGTCACGCCGAGGTGGTAACGGTCCCAGTCGATCACAGGATCCACCTGCGCCCAGTCGATGCCGAGGCGGAGCGACAGCGCGAAGGTTTCGAGGACCTCCCACTGCACATGGTCGCGCACCCAGTTGGCGAAGTACCAGTCGCTCGAACAGAGACACGGCTTGGTGTTGTAGAGCATGTGCACGCCCTCCGGCTGCCACAGATGGGTGAAGGGCAGCAGGCTGCGAATCCAGTGGACGGCCTTGCGAAGATATCGCTCGTCCCCGAATACGCGATGGCCGAGGTAGTACGCGACCGCGGCGTGGCCCGCGGCCAGCAGGTTTGGTGCGTGCAGCGGCGTCTCCCAGAAGTCGCCGCCCTCCGGCCGCGTCATCGACAGGCAGAAGTCCAGCGCGCACTGCGCGGCGTCCCGGAAGTCGGGCTCGCCGGTCGCCTCGGCCAGCCGCAGCAGCTCCAGCGCGGGGAGGATCGTAATGTCGAGCGCGGTGTCGCCGGCCAGCCCCATCGGCTCGAGGTAGGTCGTCGCGACCACGAAATCATCCTTGCGATAGTGGCGGCCCTGCGGCTCGAACGGGAAGGACCCGTCGGGCCGCTGCCAGTCCAGCAGGTCACGGCCTCGGCGCAGCAGCTCCTCGCGCGGGAGCGCCGACAGCTCCTCCTGCGACGCGCGACCCCGCCGAGAATCGGCATCGCCCTGTCCGCGGCACCACTCCGCCCGCCGCCGGAGTTCCGCTGCCAGCGGCTTGTGGGGATAGCGCGCCATGTAGGCATCCACGAAGGCAGGCAC
>DAOUGK010000507.1:0-3697 GCA_034429055.1 Anaerolineae bacterium
AGGCCTCGGGGTTGCGGCAGGCGAACTGCCAGATGCACTCCTGGAAACCGGTGAGGGGCCGGCCCGCACGCCGTGCGCGTGCCAGATCGCGAAGGTAGGGGGTCACCGTGTCGGCATCCAGTGCAGCGGTGAACTGCTCCAGGTAGTGCGCAGTCCGGTCGGGCGCCTGCGTGACCAGGAGGGACGCATAGTCGTAGTTGCACTGGGGACAGACCAGCAGATGCAGGTCGAGTTCCGCGCGTTCCGCCGGCGTCAGAGGCGGCCGGCCCATGAAGCGCCGGCGCAGCAGATCGGTGTAGAAGTCGGGGTGGTTCGGCATAGTCGCCTCAAGAAAAAGGTTGGGCCTGACGGGGCGCAGCGCCCCGTCAGGCTGGCCGGGCCGTCAGGCCGCGAGCGTCGCCTCCAGCCAGCTCTGCCAGAGATCGTGGTCCGCGGCGAGTTCGGCCAGGCGTGCCGCAACGGCCTCCAGGGTGGCGGCGTCGGCCAGGCCCGCACGGAAGATCTCCGCATGGGTCAGCCGGCGCACGTAGAGGAGTTCAGCCGCTCGCCAGAACGGGTCGGCAGGCCGGTGCTCCAGGGCCGTTTCCACGACCCAGTGTTCGAAGGTGCGGCTGCGCAGGGCTGCAGCCAGGCGGTCTTGCGCAGCCGGATCGATCTTCGACGGATCTGCCGATTCGTCGCGTGCGTCGGGATCCACGGGCAGTGTCCCGCTCCTGGCCTGCTGCTGGCGTTCGAGCTGCCAAAGCGCGGCCTCGAGGTAGCCCTGGCGGTGCTCACGCGGCAGGGCCCGCTTGCCCGCCCAGGCCAGGCCCGCGTACTCCTCTTCGGCATACAGGGTGCGGGCCGGCTGCACCGTCGCGGCAAACCGTTTGACGAACGCCACCGTCGCCGGCAGGGCGAAGAAACGGATCGTCGCCACGGGGTCCAGGCCGCTCCGGCCGCCGCCCCGCGCCATCAGCGCGAGGCGGGCCGTGAAGGCTGGGACGCCGTCAGCGCCGCCGGTTTCCTCGCAGCGCAGCCGGATCTCCTCGGGCAACTCGGCGGCCAGCAGGAAGGCCACGAAGTCTTCGGTCACCGCCGGTGTGCGCACCAGGTTCTCGATCTGGCGCGACGCCCGGCTGACCGCGCCCTCGTAATGCGCCAGCTTCCAGGCAATGTGGCCGCCCAGCGGTTTGTGCGGCACGTAGCCGGCTACGCTGCGGCACAAGCTCACCAGCAGCCCCTGATCCTCGTCCAGCGGGTTCTCGCCGAAGCTGCGCTCCAGCGCATCGGCCTGCGCGTACAGGCGAGTCAGCGTGCGCCGGATCAAAGCCTGCGAAAGTGGGTCCAGTGCCTCGCCGGGCCGCCCCTCGGTCATCAGTTGCTGGAACGCGAAACGCGTGGCCAGGTCACTCACCGCCTCATCAGCGTCAAGCCGACCGCGCAAGGCGGCCTGCATGGTTGGCTGCAATCCCAGGTGGACGATCTCGGTCAAGGCCCGCAGCAGATGGGCATCGGTGGTCCAGTTGCCGGCAGCGCCGAGCAGGCGACGGCAGAGTGCTACCAGGTGCTTGCGCAGCAGCGCAGCAGTCCATTCGCTCGCGGCCGCAGCGGAGCGTGACGGCGGCTTGGGGCTCAGCATGGCTTCCTCCTTTTTGACATACCGCAGCCGCCGCACCTCATGGCACGGCCGGCACACGGAAATCAAAACAAGAAAGGAAGCGGGTCTGCGCCCCTGGCGCTCCCGCGCTTACGCGGCGCGGTGCTTCGGAATGGGTAACGAAAAGAAACTGACCAGAGGAAAAAGGGGTATTGGCGAAAATTCGTGATTTGCAGGGTCGCGGCTGCTCATGTATACTTGCCTGGCGGTAACTTTCAACGCAATGCGTTCACCACTCATCGGCGTATCTCACATCTTGTAGATATGCTACGCCGATTTAGCGCATCCTCCTGACATTTTTCTGACGTCTAACCAATTGAATAACGCCAGAGGACCAGCAGTAATTCAACCCCATCTGGCGGGCGAGCGCTTCAGGGACGAGCATCGTGACGGCAGACGCAACGCAACGCTGGTGGATGACCCGGGCTCCCGGTCGGGCCGTGGATGAGTTGCGCCGCGTTACGAGCGAGTATTGGGCCAGACGGCAGCCCACCCCCGATGCTACGCCCGCCGAACGGATCGCCTGGTATATCGCCAAGCTCCTGCCCGAAGAGCTCTATCATGCTGATGTGGTACGCAATGCGCTCAGCTATCCTGCCTGTCATACCCTGGTGCTGCTGGTGGGCCACTCCCCGGAGCCGCTGCTGCAGACGATCAGCGTCTTTCAGCCCCGGCGTGTCGTGCTGATCCTCAACCAATGGTATGGCAACGAACCCGGTCAAGCGCGCGGCGAGGAATTGGCCGGTTGGATCAGGCAATGGTTGGCCCCACAGCTGCCCTGGCAGCCCGACCTGGAGCTCTACGCAGTCGCCGATCGTCCCGACGCGGTCTTTCAGGCATTGAACAAGCATGTATTGGAAGATCGGCGGGCCGGCAAGCCAGTGATCGTGGACATCACCGGCGCGAAGAAGAGCATGGATGCGGGAGCCTTCCTCTTCGCAGCCTATGCAGACCTACCCATCTCCTATGTAGATTTCGACGACTACGATGAGACGTACCGCCGGCCTTTCGGCTTTCATTGTCGCATCGGCACCCTGACCAACCCCTACGATGCGTTTCGTCTGCGGGAGTGGGAGCGGGTGCGGCGGATGGTCGAGGAGTACCACTTTCGCGCAGCCGCCGAGACCCTGGCCGAAATCATCGCTCAAGAGCATAGTCCGGCCGCGAAGCGGCTGCTGGGGGTGGTGCGCTTCTATGAGGCCTGGGACGACGGCGATTATGGCCGCGCCGGCCGCCTGTTGACCGAACTCCACCATGAATTGCCAACATTTGTCCCGCCCGCCGCGGTCGAGCTATTGAGCGGCATCTGGCCCGGCGTCAGCCCGACCCTGGCGCCGCAGACGGCGGCAGAGCAGCTACTACAGCAGCACGCGCGGCTGCGCGTCGCGCCTGACTCGATCTTCGACTCCGATGCGCGCTTGTCGGCCTATGCGCACGATGAGGTCGCCCGCATCGAGCGTCTTGTCGGCGCCAACGAGGATCACCGCTCGGCCCTCCTGCGCGCGGCCGGGCTGGACGAGCTACTGCTGAAGGCGCGCTGGCTGCGCATCTGGCGGCGGGGTTGGGTGGATATCTGGGATGGGGACGGACGCCGATACCTCGGGCGCCCGGCGGCACTCGCCCCAGCGGGCCAGAAGGTCGCCATCTACGCGGCGCTCCTCGACCACCAGGGCACTGACCTGATGCGCTGGGCCTTGCAGCGGGCCTGGCCGAATGCCCACCAGAGCGGACAGCGTTCGGCGCCCTTCCTCAAGATCGAAACCGGCCGCGGGATCAATCGGGCAGTCTTCGGCCTGCGCCCGGCGGCCGAAGCGCCGATCCTGCAGGATTACGCCCGAGGTGCCCGTCTGAGCGGCGAAACCCTGACCGACCTGCGCAACCAGGCAATTCACATGTACCTGGGCGCCACCCGGGCCATTGCCCAGGCCGCAGTCAGGCTGGTGCGGGCTAACCTGGCGGACTACCAGGCCCACTGGGCACCGCTGAACGGCCCACGTGCTGCAATTCCCGACCCCGCCGGTATGCGTTGCCTGCCCTGGGACGAGCTGTGCCGCCTGT
>DAOUGK010000508.1:0-3670 GCA_034429055.1 Anaerolineae bacterium
GATGGCCGCCTCGCGGAGCATGGCACGGTAGTCGGCGTAGAGCTGCGGGGCCGGCGGCGGACCGGGCTGGGCAGCGATCCAGTCGAGCGCGGCCTGAGCCTTATCGGGCCGCGTGTCGCAGACCGCGGCCAGCTCCGCGTCGCGGTGGGCCAGCAGGGCCGGGATGTGCGCGTCCGTCGCCCACCAGCCCGTGCCGATGACCGCCACGCGTACTTTGTCGGTTGTACCTACCATAGACGATGCCCTCGATCACTCTGATAAGGTCTCACGCAAAGGCGCAAAGAACGCCAAGGTGTTTTATGTCATTCTCTTTGCGCACTTGGCGTCTTTGCGTGAGCATACGGGCAACTCTACGTGATGTCTCACGCAAAGCCGCAAAGGACGCCAAGATGTCTTATGTCATCCACTTTGCGTACTTTGCGTCTCTGCGTGAGCTCCAGCCTTTGTGTACAGGACTACTTCGGCTCGACCACGTACAGCCAGTGGCCCACGAGGTCGTCGGTGTAATCCACGACCAGCGCGCCGTCCTCGACCGCGAACGAGACCTGCCGCTCACCGCAACCGGCGCGACCCTGGCCCTCCCGCCGGCGGCGGCGCGTGTTGCCCGCCTCGTATGCACCGAGCCACACTTCCACACTCCCGCCGTCCAGGTTGAGCGGGATGCGCAGCGTGCCCTCGCTGCCGCACCAGACACGGTAGAGGGGCCGGTACGCGTCCGTCTCGAACTCCGGCAGGAGCGGGTGCCAGGCCACGCTGACCGGCGCATCCGACCAGGTAAACTCCCGCCCGTTGACCGTCATGCCGCTGCTGTCGATGCCGGAGAAGCCGACCAAGTTGCCCGCCTCGTCCAGTCGCCAGACAAGCGCGTGCCGGCCGCGGTAGGTAATCCGCTGCCCGGCCACGCCGAAGTCAACCAGGTCGATCGCGTCGTCGGGCACCGGGTTGACGCGCATGACCTGTTCGTCCACCTTCTCGTCGCGGAAGAAACCGCCCGGCCAGCTTTCTTCGTGCGTCCGGTAATGCGGGCAGAGCCCCAGCGCGCCGTTCGGGAACGCGCACGCCAGATAGTCTGTCGTGCGGGAGATGACGGACGGGTTGTCCGCGCCGCCATATGCGCCGAGCGCATGCAGGATCTCGAACCAGGTGCGCACCTCAGCGCCGGTGGACGCGGCCTGGTCATCGCGCGGGCGGAAGCCCAGGTAGACCGCCTGCCCGCCGCCCGCATACTGGCGCCGCGTGCCTATGACGACCGGCCGTGCCGCACCGCCGGTGCGCAGCGTGGCGACCGGCTCCGTGTCGCCCAGCGGGGTGACGGGGAATACGCGATCCACCGGGAAGTCGGTCAGGATGGGCATGGCCGCGACGTCAGCCAGGCTGCTCGCGAACTGCACCGTCCGGCCCGGGACCGGCAGGCCCAGCGGGTCCGCGGCCGGCAGGTCGGTCCGCCCCTGCTCCGCGGCGAGCGCCAGGCTGATGGGGTCCACCGCGGGCTCGAAGCGCACGCCGAACAGGTCAGCCGCGCGCTGGCGCGCCTGGGCATCGCCCGTTGCGTCGAGCAGCGGGGGCACGCTCGTCCAGATGACCCGACCGCCCTGCTGCACGAACCCGGCCAGCAGGTCGAGCAATTCCGGGCTGGGGAACGGCTCGTAGAGCAGCGCCACTGTGCCGTAACGCCAGCCCTTAACATCCAGCACGCCGTCCGCTGCGACCCGGCCGTACTGCACGAGCTTCTGCGCGGAGATAAGGTTGGCGTAGCCGTACTGCACCATCCAGCTCCCGAAGCGCTCATCCACCGCAACGAGCGCGTCCGGGTAGACGAATAACACCTCGACCTGCCGCGGCGCGTAGTCCTCGACCGAGCGGAACGCGGGATGGCCGAGCGCGCCGTACACCTGGCTGACCGCAAACATGCGCTCCGAGACGGGGCCGGGCATCCCCCACATGCCCGCGCTCGCCAGCGGCCGTCGGTTCAGGCTGGCGAGCGAACAGGCCAACACGCGGCCGTAGTAGTTGCGGTCCGCATAGCCGCCTTCGGGCGTGTCGTCGTTGCCGCCCGTCAGATACTCGTTCCAGGCAAACTGGTCTGCACACGCGGCCGCGGCCTGGTGAACCGTGTTCGACCAGATGAAGTCGGGCGTATATTCGTACTTGCGTCGGTGTTCCTCATAGGCCCAACTTCGGTGCACCCCGCCGATCGACCATGCGTCGCAGGTGGGCGACTCGGCCCACGTCGAGTGGTAGTAGATGTCCAGCGAACAGCCGTTGAGCTGCTCCATCTTGTTGCGCGCATCGACCATCAATTGCACGACGCTCTGTTCGAGGAACTGGTAGTAGTTGCGGCGGAACAGCATCGTGCGCGCGATATCATCTGCGCCGGGGCCGAACACATGCTGGCTGGGGAGCTTCGGGTCGTGATTGTTGAGGAAGTCGTGCTGATGCGCCGCAAAGTAGAGCATGTACGGGGCGAAATCGGCGTACTCTGCGCCGAACCGCGCGGCGAACGCGCGCTCAAACCCTTCGGAGACATAGCGCACCACAAACTGGCCTGCATCCATGTGGTCATGGTACGACCAGTCCTGCTGGATGTGCGTTTCGTCCGCGTAGATGCCGGTCAGCCGGATGCCGCGGTCGTGGTACTGCTGCACGAGGTCATCGAGGAACTGCGCCGCGCTGGGGCTGAAGTAGTCCATCTCGACCGTCTGATATTGCAGGACGACCAGCACGCGGTCCAGCGGCTGCGCGCCGCCCGCCGCATCGCCTGCCGCGGCCTCCCTGACCGTGCCCGCAGATGACCGGCTGAGTCCCGCCGGCGCGGTCGTCACCGGCCCGCCCGTCCCCGAGATGCAGACGCGCACCGCGCTGTAATGCGCCGTGTTGTGGATGGCTGCACCCGGCAGCTCCTCCACGACCGGCGCGGGCAGCTCCACGATGCCCTGCGGGTCCACCGCAAAGAACGGCGTGCCGGGAATGCGTTCCTCGTGGAACGCAAACGCACGCACGCCCGTGAGCGTGACGGGTAGCGGCCCCTTGTTGTTGCACCACTCGGTCTGCTGCCACAGCATCACGGTATACGCGCCCGTCTGCGGATCGCGCAGCCCCTCGCGATAGTGCAGCCAGCGGGCGCTCTCGCCGGTCTTGGCATGGTAGCCCGCGCCCAGCTCCAGCGGCGACAGCACGCTCGGCTCGAGCCCGATGCCGTACTGCGCCGCGACATCGTGGACCTTCTTGAGCGCGTCCTGGAATGCATCGGTGTCGGGGTAGAGGCTGCGCTCGCTGCCGCCGAAGAAGTAATCGTAGGCCAGCCGGAGCGTGGACGCGCCGCGCGCCGCGGCCTCGCGGCAGTAATCGTGCAGGCTGACCTTGTCGTCCGCCCACGGGTACATCTTCTCCACCGCCTTGTCGGGGTGGTTTGCCAGGTTGACGAACTGCTCGTCGGAGATCAGGATGATGTGGATGGATGGGTCTTCACTCTTCCAGGGCCAGTCCATCCGGGCCAGTTGGGTTAGTTGCGGCAGGGTTGATGCGGTCATGTCGTCTCCTACTTCCAGTCTTCTTGCCCCACGAACGACTTCGCCCAGGCCAGCACTTCAGCGCGGCGCGGGCCGTCGATGTCGCGGAAGACGTCGTAGATGGGCTTCGGGCTGCCCGGCTTGCTGGGCAGGTCGCTCGT
>DAOUGK010000509.1:0-7031 GCA_034429055.1 Anaerolineae bacterium
CAGAATGAACCGTTCCCGGTTGAGGTGGATCGCAACGTCGGCGGCACAGTCGTGCGCGAGCTCCAGGCCATCGACTATCCCTTCTTCGTCGATGTCCGCACCGACGGGATGGACAAGACTAACCCGATCGTCAGCCAGCTCAATGCGGTGACGCTAAACTGGGCCTCCCCGGTCAAGCTCGACGAGACCAAGAATACGGGCCGGGAGACGAGCGTGCTGCTCAAGTCGACCGCGAACGCCTGGCTGCGCACCGACACGAACATCCAACCGGACCTGCAGAAGTACCCGGATATCGGCTTTGCAATGGAGGGCGAACGCGCGAGCCAGCCGCTGGCCGTGGCGGTGCGAGGCAGCTTCGAGAGCTACTTCAAGGACAAGCCGTCGCCGCTGGCGCAGCCGGCCGAGGCCGCGGCCACGGCTGAAGGCACACCCCCGCCCACCCCGGCGCCGCAGACGAGCGGCGTCGTGGAAAGCTCGCCCGACACAGCACGGCTGGTAGTCATCGGCAGCAGCGACTTCCTGACGGATGTCGTCTTCCAGATTTCCGCCAGCATGGCCCCCAACCGCTACCTCAACAGCCTGTCCTTCCTGCAGAACGCAGTGGACTGGTCGGTGGAGGACTTGGACCTGCTCGGCATCCGCGCCCGCGGGCAAGTGACGCGGGTCCTGGACCCGCTCCAGCCGGGCCAGGAACGGCTCTGGGAGATCGCGAATTACGGGCTGGCGCTGGCCGCGCTGGTCGGCCTCGGTGTCATGTGGAACGTGCGCCGTCGGAACGAACGGCCCATCATCCCCGAACCGGGCAAGGAGGCAGCATGATGGTCACGTCTCTGAAAATCACCCGTTTGCAGCAAATCCTGATCGGCGTGCTGGTCCTGCAGTTGGCGCTGGCTGCGTTGGTGTTGTGGCCGCGGCCCGCGGCCAGCAGCGGCGGCGAACCGCTCCTTCCCGGCATCGCAACGGGCGATATTACGGGCCTCACCATCACCGGCGACACCGGCGCACCGCCCATCAAGCTCGCAAAGCAGGGGGACGCCTGGGTGGCGCCGGAGGCCGATGACTTCCCGGTGGATGCGACGAAGGTCACCCCGATCCTGGACAAGCTGGTGGCGATCAAGACGAGCCGGTTGGTCGCGCAGACACCGGCCAGCCATGCGCAGTTGCAGGTCGCGGCGGACAAGTTCGCCCGCAAGCTCGAAATCGCGACGGCAACAGGCACGCAGACACTGTACCTGGGCAGCTCCGCAGGCGGCTCCACCATCCATGTGCGGCTCGATGGGCAAGACAACGTCTACCTGGCGAGCGGACCGAGCACATGGGAAGTCAGTGCGGAGTTGTTGTCCTGGGTGAACCCGGTCTACGTGGCGATCAGCTCGGCGGATGTGACCGGCTTCACGCTGAAGAACCGCAACGGAGAGTTTGCCTTCACCAAGGATGCGCAAGGGAACTGGACGCTGGGCGACCTGGCCGCGGATGAGGTGACGAACGCAAACAACGTGGTGAGCCAGGTGGATCTGTTCACCGGCCTGCGCATGACGAAGCCGCTCCGCAAGACCGAGGACCCGGCGTATGGCATGGCAGATCCATCGGCGGCCGTCACGCTGCGTTACAAGAGCGGCGAGGAGGAGAAGACGACCACGGTGACGATCGGCGCACAGGATCCCGCGGACAAGGCCTACTATGTCAAATCGTCGGATTCGCCCTACTATGTGAAGGTGGCCGAGTACAGCGTGGAGACGCTGGTCAAGCGCGGCCGCAGTGACTTCCTGCAGGGCACGCCGACACCCGCTCCCACTCCGGCACAGTAGGGCGAGACTTGGCGTGGAGTACGACTAATAGAACGCTGATGACGCTGATGAAACTGATTTATATGATCGCGATAGGGTTATCAGATAAATCAGTCTGATCAGGGCCAACCATGAGTTGGCACGTCATCAGCGTTCTATTAGCGGTTCGTTATCACAGCGCGGGCCAGGGCAGCTCCGGCCGTGCTTCCTTGCCCATCTCGATCAGTTCCCCGATGCGCAGGTGTCGCTCGCAAAACAGGATGAGTTCGCGCGCCTTCGCGCCGAGCGTATCACCGGACAGATTTTCATACTGAATGCCCATATCGAAACACAGGTTGCGCAGACCGTCGAGGGTGAAATGGGTTTCGAGCAGCTTGCGCAGCCCGACGCGCACCTGCTGGGATGTCAGGACTGCCCCGCGGTCCGGCTCATCCGGCGGCAGCGTCAGCTCATCGCTCTGGGCCGGATATTCCGCCTGCGCGTTCGCCAGGAGCTTCTCCAACAAGCCCTGCTTCTCCGCTTCCTCGAGGATGTTCTGCCAGTAGACCGTCAAGGTGCCATGCTCGCGAATGCCGGCGGGATTCAGCCCGGCATCGCGGGCAGCCAGCTTCGCAACTTCGTGATCGGCATAGAGTTCGCAGAGCAGCTTGCGCAAGGGGGCGAAATTCCGCGGCATCGATGGCCTCCTGTCTGATGGGCTGATGTTAGTTTTGGTCTGGCCGCGCCAGTCCACAATGCAGCATCATAGCACAGCTCAGCGCAAACCTGATACTTATCATTTCCGCCGCCAGCCAGACGTGCTAAAGTATGCTTCGGTTGCGCCAGATGCCGCAGCCAGTACATACCGGAGGACAAGAAAACCATGTACGTCGTGACCGTTGACGTCGAGAAGTGCGCGGGCTGTGGCGACTGCGTCGATGCCTGCCCGAACGAACTCATCGCCCTCGTCGAAGAAGGCGGCAAGCAGTATGCCATGTACAAGGGCGACCCCGAGGAGTGCATCGGCTGCTACTCCTGCGAGTCGACCTGCCCGGAAGGCTCCATCACTATTACCGAGCTCTAGCCGGTCATCCGCTCCCCCTTCAGCAAGAAGCCGGTATGTGACTCACATACCGGCTTCTTGCAATCAGAGCACTGCGAACTGACCGTCACGCGCTGAGCCCTCACCCCTGCCCCTCTCCCATGCTGCGGCATGAGAGAGGGGTGTTCGAACCCGATCCCAGCCAACATTCCCCTACGCGGCGCGTCTACACTGTTTGCCTGGCGACCGGCTGCACCGCCGGCCGGCGCACGCGCTGCAGCGCCAGGACCGAAACCAGGAACATGACACCGTATAGGCCGAAGAGCAAGATGTACCCTGCACCGGGCAGGCCGGGCAGCCGTGCGGTCACGAAGTCGGCAATCGGGCCGCCGATGTAAGCACCCACTGCACCTGCGCCCGCGCCGGCCAGGTTCGAGATGCCCAGGTAGCGCCCGGCCTCTCCCTGCGGTACCAACTCCGTGCCCAATGCCCAGTTCGCCGTGAAGAAGAGGCCGGTGGCGATGCCGATGAAGCTGCCGCCGATGTAGATGATCGTCATGCTCGGCGAGAGCAGCGCAATCAGCACGCCGAGGGCGGCCAGCAACCCCGCAATACCCACCAGCAGCCTGTGCCCGAAGCGATCCCCCAGCCAGCCGCTCGGCAGCGCGGACAGCAGAATGAAAATGCCGATCACGGTCATCAGCCACGCGGCCGGGCCGGCGGCCTGCTCGCGCACGAGGCCGAGTCGTCCCTGCAGGAAGTAGACCGCAAACGTGGACAGGTTGGTTGTGCCGACGAAAAAGGCCAGCCGGTTGACAACCCACCAGGTGAACGAGGGGTTCGCCCGCGCCGCCTCAGTGCCGATGCTGATCCGCACGCTGAGCCATACGCCGGCCGCAACGGTGAGCACGATCGCAGCCAGCCCGGTCAGTCCCATGACGCCCAACACCACCGCAGGCTGCTCACTGCCCGCCAGCAGCCGCCCGACCTGGCCCACAAGCACGCCCATGCCGAGTATCATGGCAGTAAACAGCGCGGTCATGGCCGCCAGCCGCACGATGGGAGTCCAGTCGAATCTGGCCGGGGCCTGCGCCAGCGGTTGCTCCGGCGCAAGCATGGTCAACAGCATGGCGACGAGCAGTACGCCGATCGCCAGGAACAGCGCCGTCCAGAGGTTGCCGGCAGCGATGAAACGCGCAATCGTGAACGAGACCAGGAGCAGGGGAACCGGCACCTCGAGGACGGCCTTGACCGCGGAGAAGCGGCCGCGTTTCTCCGGCGGCACGAGGTCGGGGATCAAGCCCTGCTGTGCACCGTGGGCCGTGTTCGACGCGACCGACTGCAGAAGGGCCATGGCGAACAGGAACGTGAACCCTGCCAGCCCGGCCATGCCCGCCGAGAGCCCGGTCAGCACGACGGTCAAGACCATGCCGAGCGTGCCGACGAAGATGAAAGGCCGCCGCCGCCCGAAGCGCGACGTGCTCCGGTCGGACAACATGCCCATCAGCGCCTGCCACAGAAGCGCGACCATGAGCGTCCACAGCCGCAGGCGGCCCAGGTACGTGCCCTTGACCTCCTCGCCCACGAACTGCTGGATGAGCAGCGGAAAGACGAGTCCGTTCGTCTGCGAGAGAGCGGTCAGCGCAAAGAAGTAGACGTTGATGGTGATGTAGTCGTACCAGCGGAGCGCGCGGGACATGTGGCCTCCTGTGGATGGGTCAGACGCCGGAGAGGGTCCTGTCGAGAAAGCGGCCGGTCAGCTCGAAGATGGGTTCGCGCTCGCCATCAAGGATGACGCAATGGCTGGAATGCGCCATCCAGTGCAGTTCCTTGCGCGCGGAGCGCACACTGTCGTGGAGCGTCTGCGCGCCCTGGGGCTCGATGGTCGTGTCCAGCCGCCCCTGCACGATCAGGAGAGGCTGCGTGATGCCTGCCAGCCGGCTGCGCACCTCGGCCTGCAGGTGGAGCAATTGCAGCACACCTCGGAGCGGCTTCACCGGGTAACCCTGCCACAGGTCGTCCGCTTCCGTGTGCGGGCCGGGCGCACTGGCAACATAGGGCACGAACCATGATCCCAGGTACAGCTTGAGCCGGTCGAAGGCTGTCAGCGGAATCCTGAGCGCAGGCGCGTAGCACAGGAGCGCCGCGGCCTCCGAGTGCTCGCTCCCCAGGTACAGCGTGAGCAGCCCGCCCATCGACTCGCCGCCGATGATGACCCGGCGACAGCGCGCGGCCAGCCCACGGTAGGCTTCCTCTGCCGCGCGCGTCCAATCACGCCACGCCACGCGATTCAGGTCTGCCGGTTGTGTGCCGTGGCCGGGCAGCAGCGGCCCTGCGACCGTGTAGCCGCGGCCGTAGAGGAACTTCGCCAGCGGGCGCACCTCGGCGGTCGTCGCCGTGAAGCCGTGCAGCAGCAGCACGCCGTCCGGCCCACCCTCCCAGAAAAAGCTCTCACCCTCCAGGTGTGGATTGACCAGTTGAAGATCCATCACGGGGGCTCCTTATATTACGCGTGGCGCAAAACAGGAATCGTCGCATTTGCGATGGGCATGATGCCGATGCGCGCGTGCGGGGGCAGGCCCGGCAGGGCCAACGCCAGCGCCTCATCCAGGCTGGCTACCGGCTCCAGGAGCAGCCGGCGCACGAAGTCGGGCGCCATGTCCGAGAGGAACAGCACACGCATCCGGCTGCCGTCCCGCGCGAGTTGCCACGCCTTGTGCGGCCCGATGCGGAAGCCCTCTCGACTGTAACGCTCCAGTACCGCTGCGTGCGAAGTCATGCCCGGCGCGAGAATCCATTCCTCGTAAGCCCGGCTGCCCGTCCCCTCGGGGCACGCGATGGCAAGGATGACCGTCCCGCCCTCACGCGTGACCAGGGAGGCATGGCCGAGCGCCTTCTGCCCCTGGTACAGGTTGATGTCCTTCGGGTGGCCGCCCGCGGAAACGATCATCAGGTCGTATGGCGCTTCGACCTCGCGCTGGTAGATTTCCCGCAGCAGGGGGATGCCGCGGCGCATGACGTCTACCGGGTCGCCGGCGAGCGCGTGGACGATGCCCTTGTCCTCGTTGAGCACCGCATTCAGCGCGTAGTCCACGCCGATGAGCCGCCCGATTTCCTCGACATCGACGCGGCAGGGGTTGTCGTCATAGCGGTTGATGCCGCTCCGGGGATCGGCCATCCACGCGTGATTGGTGTTGATGGTCTCCTGGGCCGTCACGCCGATGGCTGCGCTCTTGACGCCGCCCGAAAACCCCATGAACTGGTGCGGCTCGATGTTGCCGGTGACGATGCGCAGCCCGGCCCCGTGCCAGCGGCGGTTGACGCGCACGGGGGTGCCGGCCGCAGTCTCGCCCACGTAGACCATCTGCTCGTCCGCACGGCTGTCGTGGCTGACGACCGGGTAACGCGCGATGATCTCAGGCGGCAGGATGAGGGGGAAGTCCTCCGGCGGCATCGGGACGTGCGTGCCGGTGGCAATCAGCAGGGTGATGTCTGCCGGGGTGAACCCGCGCGCCTCCAGACGTTGCAGCAGGGGCGGCAGCAGGACCGCGTGCGGCACGGGCCGGGTCTTGTCGTTGACCGCGATGACGACCGGACCGGCCCTGTCCGGCAGGGGTGCAGCATCCAGCGCGGCCTCGATCAACGCCGCGGGGTGTGCCGCCGCGGGCATCTCGCGTGGGGCGAGCAGCTCGACGGTCCAGCCCGCGCGCTCCGGCAGGCTGAATGTCAGTTCGCGTTTGCCGTATGGCAGCCGGTAAGTGGTCACGATGGTTGTCCTTGTGCGAGAAGTACCTTAGGCGTTAAGGACCGCAAGCGGGAATGAGTAACGAGTAACCAGTAACGAGTAAGACTTTGCGCTCTTTGCGCCTTTGCGTGAGATGAACTTCGGAATGGCTCACGCCAAGACGCAGAGGACGCCAAGGATAATCAGTTCAGCAGCTTTGCGCTCTTTGCACTGTAATTCCAACCCATCTTTGATAACTTGGTTGCGGCGCATACTGAGCGGAGGGCGTCAGGGCCAGGCTGCGCCTGGCCCCGGGACGCCCGCAGTCGAAGGAGCGTCCTCGTGGTGGTCAGTCCGGCTCCTGCGAATCCGCCTCACCCTGCGGGTGAGGCTCCGCTCAGGATGCCTGGCTGGCTGAATTATCAAGGACTCGTTGGCATTACAGCTCTTTGCGCCTTTGCGTGAGAACCGCTTACCCTCCGCCCATCGGCGGGAAGAA
>DAOUGK010000510.1:0-7735 GCA_034429055.1 Anaerolineae bacterium
GCACCATGTCGCGCGCAACGCAGTGGTGCCCGTGCTGACGGTGGCAGGCTTGCAGCTCGGCTTCCTGCTGGGCGGCACGGTCGTCACCGAGACGCTGTTCAATCGGCCCGGCCTCGGCAAGCTGCTCGTCGACGCGATCCTCTGGCGCGACCTGCCCCTCGTCCAGGGGGTGGCGCTCGTCGTCGCGCTGACCTACGTGCTGGCGAACCTGGCGGTGGACCTCGCGGCGGGCTGGCTCGACCCGCGGGCAGGCTGGCAATGAAGCAGCTGCGCCAGCGCGTGCGCAAGCAGCCGCTCGCGGCGGTCGCAGCCGGCGGCCTGCTGGCAATCCTGGTAGCTGCGCTGCTCGCGCCCTGGCTGGCCCCTGCCCCGCCCGGGGCGATCGACCTGGCCGCGCAGCTGGCCCCGCCCTCGCCGGCGCATCCGCTGGGCGCGGATTTCTACGGCCGCGACCTCCTGAGCCGCATCCTCTACGGCAGCCGGGTCACCCTTCTGGTAGCGACGGCCGCCGTGGGACTGGCCGTAGTCGCGGGCACACTCATTGGCCTGCTTGCTGGCTATGCGCAAGGGTGGGCCAGCCAGGCGTGGATCGGCCTGATGGACGTGCTGCTGGCCTTCCCCGCGCTGCTGCTCGCGCTGCTCGTGGTCGCGCTGATGGGGCCGGGCCTCACCGCCCTGGCTGTCGCGGTCGGCGCCGCGTCGATTCCGGGGTACGCGCGGCTCGTCCGCAGCCTCGAGCTGACGCTGCGCAGCGCGCCGTTCATCGAAGCTGCGGTGGCGCTCGGCGGCGCGACGCCGCACATCCTGGCGCGCCACCTGCTGCCCGCGGTGTTCTCGCCGCTGTTGGCGCTGGCGACGCTCGACTTCGGCCGGGCCATCATCAGTGTCGCGGCGCTGGGCTTCCTGGGGTTGGGCGCGGCCCCACCCACCGCCGAGTGGGGCCTGATGCTCTTCGAGGGCCGCGGCTACCTTGCGACTGCGCCGTGGGCCAGCGCGTTTCCCGGCCTCGCCATCACCCTGACCGTGTTGGCGGTCACGACCCTGGGGGATGCCCTCACAAACCCGCACCCCCCGAGCACGCACCGGGAAGGCCAAAAGTAACTGGAGTCGAGGCTTTAGCCGGATAGCCTGGCTACGCATAAACACACCCAAACCGGCTGAAGCCTCGACTCCAGTTTTCTGAATGCCGTTACGCCTGATGTGGTTGACCAGGACACACGGCGTGCGCCCTACCTCCGCCGGTAGAGCACCCGCGTCGGCTCTGGCCGCGCCGCACCCAGCCCGTACACCGGCTTCGGGTCCGGCGTCAGCAGCTCCAGGTCGAACTGCTGCAACAACAGCGCGGTGATGATCATCTGCTCGTTGTTGGCGAAGTTGACGCCCGCGCACTTGTGCAGCCCGCCGCCGAAGCCGATGAGCGCAAAGCGGTGCTGTGCATCCTCGGCCCGGTCCGGCGCATAGCGGAGCGGGTCGAACCGGTCCGGGTCACGGAACAGCGTCGGCAGCCGGTGCGCCACCCCTGCGACGACCGTGACCAGCCACCCCTTCGGCACCACGTAGTCCCCAACCTCGAGGTCCTCTTCCGCGTAGCGCATGAGGATGTCGGCGGACGGGTGCATCCGCTCGACCTCGCGGACGGACCACGCCAGGTTCTGCATCTTGCGCATGACGCTGCCGTCGATGGACGTGCCCGGCGGCAGATGCTCCGCGATCTCTGCCTGCACCCGCGCCTGCGCGTCCGGATGCCGCAGCAGCTCGATGACCGTCCACGCAGCCTGGCCCGCGGTCGTCTCGTGGCCCGCGAACATCAGCCCGCGGATCAGGCTGCTGATCGACTCGTCATCCATCAGCTCGCCGTTCTTGAGCCGCGCGTTGACGAAGTCCTGCAGGAAGTCGTCGTACCGGTCGGGGTTCTGCCGCCGCTCTGCGATGATGGGGGCCAGGATCGCACGCATCCGGTTCTTCGCCCGGTCGCGGCGGATGTTCTTGGGCAGCGGCCAGTCGGGTGGCGTCGCCAGGTCGATGCTCTTGCCCAGCTCGGCATAGAGCGCCCAGAACTCCTGCCCGGCCTTCTGCTGGAAGTCGTCGCCCATCAGCGCGTAGCCGGCCACCCGCTGCACCAGCCGGCCGATTTCCCCGCTGATGTCCATCTCGCCCGCCGCGCCCAGGCCGTCCAGCCACCGCTGGATGACATCCTGCATGATGCGCACGTACTGCACCATCTTCGCGCCGGTGAAGGGCGCATAGAGGACCGGCCGCTGCTCCTGGTATGTCTCCTTCGAGGCGAGGAACGCGACATTGCCGAACGCGGCGCGCAGGCTGCGGTACGGCTTGTCCATCGCCAGCTTCTTGTCGGTCTCGGTGAAGAAGATCTGCTGCAGTTCCGGGCCGATCAGCGCGGCCACGGGCTGCGGGCCCAGCTTGAAGCCGAACACCGGGCCGTACTTCTCATAGCCGCGCTGCACCATCGCCGCGCGGTCGCTGCGAAAGTCCAGCAGGTTGCCGATCAGGGGCAGCCCTGGCAGCATGGGGGGTGCTGGTTTGCTCATGGGGTCTTATCTCTCCAATCAGGGCAGCGCGGGATACGCGGCCCGCGCGGCATACGCCATGCCGACCAGGCCCGCGCCGGTATGTGCGCCGAGGACCGGCGCAATCGAGCTGATCGGCAGCCATTCGCAGTCGAACTGCGCATCCATCGCGCGGCGCAGCTCTTCCGCGCCTTCGGGGTTGTTCGCGTGCATGACCTGGACGCGCAGCGCCGTGCCCGGTGCGTGGTCTTCTGCGGCCACGTGCCCCAGCTTCGCGAGGGCTGCATTGAACGACCGCGCCCGGCTCCGCTGGAAGTACTTGCCGTCCGCCTTGCTCACCCCGATGATCGGCTTGATGTTGAGGATCGACGCCAGCAGCCCCTTGATGTGGCTGATGCGGCCGCCGTGAATCAGGTACTTCAGGTCGGGCAGCGTGAAGATGGTCTCGGTTGCGTCGCGCACCTGGCCCGTCAGCGTGCGAATCTGCTCCGCGGTCCAGCCGGCCTTTGCCGCACGCGCGGCGGCCTCCACCTGCCACCCCTCCGCGCCGGACAGCGTGAAGGTGTCGATGACCGTGATGTTTGCCTCCGGCACCATCTTGGCCGCGGCCCGCGCGGTCTCGAACGTGCCGCTCAACCCCGAGGAGATATGGACGGATACGATGTCCCGGTCCTCCTTCGCCAGCTCACGGTACAGCTCGATGAACTCGCCCGGCGAAGGCAGCGAGGTCGTGGGCATCCCCTCCGAGGCGGCCAGCAGCGCATAAAACTCCTCGGGTTGGATGTCGACGCCGCTCACATAGGAGCGGCCGTCCAGGGTAATGGTCAACGGGGTGAAGTGAATTTCCAGCCCTTGCTTCTGTTGGGGCGACAGGTCCGCCCCCCGGTCCGTCACGACAATCATGCTTGCTTCTCCCATCTATGAATCGGTGTCAGGGTACAGGCCCGATGGCCTGTTCTCGCACCTGCCTGCGAGTTGGGTCCGAACGGCGCAGGAGCAATGGCCCTAGCCGGTCGATCAGCCCGCCGAACAGCGGCTCGACCCACGGCACGAACCCCAGCCAGCCGGGCACGTAGGCCACGCGCCGCGGCCGCCGGAGCAGCCCGGCCACCTTGCGGCCCACCGCTTCCGGCGTGACCGCAAACCGCTCTGCGGGGATGCGCTGCCCGCCCGCCTGTTGCTCCGAGCGGTCGAAGAACTCCGTGCGCACCGGTCCCGGCCGCACGACGCTGACTTTGATATGCGTGCCGACCAGCTCGCGGTAGAGCGCGGTGGTGAAGCTGTCCACGAAGGACTTCGTGGCCGAGTAGACCGCGATCCCCTGCATCGGCAGGCTGCCCGAAATCGAGCCGATGTTGATGATGTGGCCGCTGTTGCGCGCCCGCATCGCGGGCAGCGCCAGCAGGGTCAGGTGCGCCACCGCGGCCAGGTTGGTCTGGATCATCTGCGCCGCGACCGGCCATGCCATGTCGCTGCCGAACCCGTACCAGCCGAAGCCCGCGCAGTTAACCAGCACCTCCAGCTCGCCCAGCGCATCGGCGGCCTCGATGACCCGCTGGCGTTCGCCCTCGTCGGTCAGGTCTGCCGCAATGACATGCGCCTGGCCCCCGTCGCGCCGGATCTCGTCGGCCAGCAGGTCCAGCCGCTCGACGCGGCGGCCCACGAGCGCCACCCGCAGACCCTGCTGCGCCAGGCCGCGGGCCACGGCTGCACCGATGCCGCCCGACGCGCCGGTAATGAGCGCGACCTTGCCCGCCCACGCCGGCTGTCGCGTCCGCGCGCCGGCCACCTTGCGCCGCCAGTGGACGCTCTGCTGCAGCAACGAGCGCCGCACGACGGGCCGGAACAGACGCACGAAGTGCGCCCGCGGGCCCATCAGCCGGACCATATCACGCAGGAAGTCATCCAGCGTCCGCGTCTGGTAGTGCAGCAGCCGCTCGCTCTCAGCGGTGTCCAGCCAATCGGTCGCAAAGGGCACCGTGGCAAAGGCCTCCTGCGGCAGCATCGGCAGCCCCAGCGCGGCCATGATGCGAGCCACCATGTCGCCGAAGATGTGCTGGCAGCGCGGCCCGCCCCCGATGAGCAGCGTCTTGCCCCAGATATCCTCGCTGGACACCGCATTTGCCAGGGCCAGCCCGACGTCGCGCGTGTGGACATACTCCATCCGGTTGGCGAGCGGCACATCGAACATGCCCGGGTCGAGCTTCAGCGCAATCGGGAACGTCGCCGCGAGGCGCAGGATGGCCCAGGTCAGGCCCGACGTGCGGATCATCTGCTCGCAGGCCAGCTTGTGCCGGGCATAATGCTCGATGGGGTGCGGCGTCTCGGCCACCGTCCGCGGCGGGGGGAGGTCCTGAGTTCTGCCGTAGACGTGCAGGGAGGACGTGAAGATGAGCCGCGGCGGAACGGGCTGCTGCTGCATCGCGCGGATCAGGTTGCGCGTGCCGCCGATGTTGACCGCCTCGGCCAGCGCGGGCTGCTGCTCGGACTCGATGCCCGTTGCCGACATTTTGGGGATGATGAAAGCCACGTGAATGACCACGTCCTGGCCCGTCACGGCCGCTTCCACCTCTTGCGGATGCCGCAAGTCGCCCCACATCACCTCGATCCGGTCACGATAATGCCTTGCCGTCCGTTCGTTGGCTGGCGTGCGCAGGTCGAAACAGCGCACGCAATGCCCTTGCTGCAGCAGCTCCTCGAGCGTGCTCACGCCGACGTTGCCGAAAGCACCCGTTAGCAATACGTTCATGGTCAGACTCCCCGCAAAAGAATCACGATACCTGTCAGGGAATACATCCTGGGGAGTTTACGCATGTTCGTCTGCCGCCAGGCCATCCAGCAGCAGCCGGATAGCCTGCCGGGTTGCACTGTGCCATTCCGCGCCGCCCGGATCCAACACCCCCTGCAACACCAGCCCGACGCCCAACGACACCAGCACCTGGGCTGCCAGGTTGGGGTCCACCGGACGCAGGGTGCCCTCCGCGGTGCCTTCGCTGACGAGGGTCGCGAACGACGACCGGAAGCGCCGGTAGGGCTCGATGGTGGCCTGCCACACGCCGGGGTCCTTCGTCGCCTGCCGCCAGAACTCCACGAACATCGGCACCTGGCCGCTCGCCTGGTCGAACACCTGCTCCGCCATTGCGGCCAGCCCCTCCAGCCGCTCCGGGACAGTCTGGCCGGGCAGGCGCGCCATCTGCAGCGAAGCCTCCAGCCCGTGCAGCCAATGTTCGAACAGGGCGAGGAAGGCGGCTTGTTTGGTCGGGAAGTGATGGTAGAACGCGCCCTTGCTGACCCCGGCGCGCGTGCAGATTTCGGCCACGCCCGTCGCGTCATAGCCCTCGCGCATGAAGCACTCCGCCGCCGCCTTGAGGATGCGGGCGTGGGTTTCTTCGCTGCGATGCTGCGCCAACATATCACCTCCATAGATTCCGACCGACCGGTCGGTTTGATTGTGCCACACCGCAGCGCAGCTTGTCAAGTTGGGTTGCAGGCGGTGGAATTCGCAATAGGCGTTGGATGCCGAGGCCATCCCCGAATAACCGAATGCCCCTGCCGGCGCGGCGCGAATAAGCGAATCCCGCGCGCCGCAGGGGCCCTATTCGCGTATTCGAGGGATCATTCGCTTATTCGCGATGGCCGCGTCCGTCTATAACGACAATAACGCGCCCCCGCGTGCAGGCCGTTTGACGCAACTGCCCCCGGCACATATACTGGTACCCGCTTGCCCGACCACCAAGGAACCTCACCCATGGACAAACTCTGGCCTATTACTGCCCGCCTGGACGAACAGGCCCTGCTCTCGCTGGGCGACATCCCCGTCACCGCGCTGGCGCGCGACTACGGCACGCCGCTCTACATCTTCGATGAAGCGACGCTGCGCGGCCGCGCCGCCGAGTACCGTGCGGCCCTGGCAGCCCACTATTCTGCCACCGCGCAGGCGGCCTATGCGGCCAAGGCGTATCTCTGCACCGCGCTCGCGCAGCTCATCGCGGAAGAGGGCCTCGACCTGGATGTGGTGTCCGGCGGCGAGCTGTACGTCGCGCTGCAGGCGGGCTTTCCCCCTGAACGCATCCACTTTCACGGCAACAACAAGTCGCGCGACGAGCTGGCCTATGCGCTCGACAGCAGCATCGGCCGCATCGTGGTGGACAACTTCCACGAGCTGGCCCTGCTGGCCGAGTTGGCGGCGTCTCGGCCCGCTGCGAAGCCCGTCTCCATATGGCTCCGGCTCGCGCCCGGCGTCAGTGCGCACACGCACGCGCACATCCAGACCGGCCAGGAAGACACCAAGTTCGGCTTCTCCATCGCGTCGGGCGATGCCGAGCGGGCTGTCGTTGCGGCATTGGGCCGGCCGGCCCTGGCGCTGGTCGGGTTCCACAGCCACATCGGGTCGCAGATTTACGAGCCGGATGCGCTGGCGCTGGCCGCGTGCCGGCTGGCAGACTTTGCCGCGCAGATGCACCGGCAGCACGGCTTCCGCCTGCGGGAGCTCAGTCCGGGCGGCGGGTGGGGCGTGCCGATGACCGCGGCTGACCCCGAAGCGCCGATCGAACCCTACGTTGCGGAGCTCGCGCGTGCGGTCGTCGGAGCCTGTGCCGAGCGCGGGCTGCCGCTGCCCCACCTGGTCCTGGAGCCGGGCCGGTCGCTCATTGCCCCTGCGGGAGTCGCCCTCTACCGGGTCGGCGCGCGCAAGGAAATCCCCGGCCTCCGCACCTACATCTCGGTGGACGGCGGCATGGCCGACAATATCCGCCCGGCCCTCTACGGCGCGCAGTATCACGCGCTGCGGGTGCGGGCCGCCGCGACCGGTGAGAGCAGCGCAGACCCCACAGAAACCGTCACCATTGCGGGCAGGTTCTGCGAGTCCGGCGACGTGCTGATACGGGATATCGACCTGCCCCGGCTAGCGCCTGGGGACCTGCTCGCCGTGCCGATGGCCGGCGCGTACACCTTGGCGATGGCGAGCAACTACAATCTCCCCCCGCGGCCCGCGGTCGTCCCGGTGCGCGAGGGCCAGGCGCGCCTGATCCAGCGGCGGGAGACCTATGACGACCTGGTCGCCCGTGACCTGCCCCTGCGCAGGGATGGAGCCGGCGCGCGCCGTTTCACCAGGTATGAGGCCCTGGGCAACGATTATGTCGTGTTGGACCCGGCTGACTGGCCCGAACCGCCTGCGGCGGGGACCATCCGCCGGATCTGCGACCGCC
>DAOUGK010000511.1:0-13119 GCA_034429055.1 Anaerolineae bacterium
AGATCACACTACCAAACCGGCTGAAGCCTCGACTCCACCTCCGTCCAAAAGTCACAGTAGACTAGCCTGCAAGCATCCTGAGCGGGCCATCGGCACAACGGAGATGACGAATTCGCACCAGTCGAAGGATGCCTCTATCCCGGCCACCCGCATCCTTCGACTGGGGATTCGGCGCATTCTACGTTGAGCCGTCTACCCGCTCAGGATGCTCCCAACTCCCTGCAAACGCAAAAGGGCGCAGGATGGTCCTGCGCCCTATTGTACGCCAGGAAAAGTGTCCGGCCTATTCCGTCCCGGCCAGCCGCGGGTCGAGCGCATCGCGTAGGCCGTCGCCCAGGTAGTTGAAGGCCAGCACGACAACCGCGACGCAGATAGCGGGCGTCAGCATCAGCGAGGGCTGCGCGTTGATGGCTGACTGGCCGTCCAGCAGCAGCGCGCCCCAACTGGTGATGAAAGGCGCGCTGGGATCGGTGGCCGGCCGCAGGCCCAGCCCCAGGTAGCCCAGCACGGCCTCGGTGATAATCAGACCGGGGATGCGGAAGGCGGTCGAGATGATGATCGGGCCGAGCGAGTTGGGCAGCAGATGGCGGAACATGATGCGCGTATCGCTCGCGCCGATCATGCGGCCCGCCTCCACGAACTCCTTCTGCTTCAGCGACAACACCTGCCCGCGCACCAGACGCGCCAGTCCCACCCACGAGATGATGGACAGCGAGACGAACAACAGCAGCAGACCGTTGAGCGCCTGGCCGAGCACCGTCTCGCGCAGGGCCGCCATCGCGATGATGAAGAAGAGCAGGTCCGGGAAGGCATACAGGACATCCGCCAGGCGCATCAGGAGGTTGTCCAGCCAGCCCCCTGCGTAACCAGCAAGCAGGCCCACCGTCACGCCCACGATCAGGATGATGATGGTGGGAATCAGGCCCACGACCATGGACACGCGCGCACCGTAGATGGTCCGGCTCAACACATCGCGGCCCAGGCTGTCGGTACCGAGCAGGAACGTCGACTCCCCTGCCTTGCCCGTCGGCCCCCGCTCGATCCATGCGGGCGGCAGGTAGCCCTTGCCGCTGTTGATTTTCAGCGGGCTATGCGGCGCAATGACCGGCGCAAAGATGGCGATAAAGGCAAAGAGCATGATGACGATGGCCCCGGCCACGGCCGCCTTGTTGCGCAAAAGTCGATGCCACGCGTCGCTCCACAGCGAGCGCGGGGGTCGCGCGATGGTCTGTGCCAGAATCGCCTGATTAGCGGTACTCGTTTGAACCGTCATAGCCGACCTCAATCTCCAACTTTAATACGCGGGTCGAGAAACCCGTAGACCAGGTCAACCGTCAGGTTGGCCACTGCCACCAGGACCGCATAGATCAACGTCGTGCCCATAATCATCGAGTAGTCGCGCTGCTGGATGGACATCACGAATGCGCGGCCGCTGCCCGGGAAGGAAAACATCTGCTCGATGATGAACGAGCCGGTAACCAATGCTGCAACCGCCGGCCCCAGGATGGTCACGACTGGAATCATCGAGTTGCGCAGCATATGCCGGAGCACAATGACGCGCTCGCGCAGGCCCTTGGCCCGCGCCGTGCGCACGTAGTCCTGCTGCATCACTTCGAGCATGGTGGAACGGGTCAGGCGGGTGATGTAGGCGAAAGTGCCGAACCCCAGGATGGACGCGGGCACAATCCACGCACCGGGGCTGCTCCAGTCCTGCTGGACGATCTTGATCCATTTCAGTCGGCTGGCAAATATCTGGATGAAAATGAGCGCGAGCACAAAGCTGGGCACCGAAATGCCGACCGTTGAAATAAACATGGAGATATAGTCCACCAGGCTGTTGCGTTTCAGCGCGGCCGCGATCCCCAACGGAATGCCGAGGATGGTCGCCATGATGACGGCGATCAGGCCCAGGCGCAGCGAATAGCCGAAGCGGCTCTCCCAGAACGGCTTGCCCTCTGCCGGTTTGAACAGGATATCCTGCACATCCAGGCCGCGCTGGCGATAGGAAGGCCCCAGGTCGCCGCGTATGGCGCCGAAGACATAGTTCAGGAATTGGCTGTCGAACGGATTGCCGCCGGCGGTGTTGATGAAGAGCGGCTTATCCAGCCCGAAGCGTCGGTTCAGCAATTCCTGCGTGCGCGAATCCACCTGGCGCGCGCTCAAATCGCGGTCCCAGGGACCGCCGGGCGCGGCGTGCATCAGCACAAAGGTGATCAGCGCCACGAGGAAAAGCGTAGGAATCATATAGAGCAAACGACGAATAACGTAGGTGGTCACGTGCCCACCCTCCCATACGAGAGACGGCCAGAGGGCTGCCGTGTGAGCTGCCGGCTCACCCTGAGCAGACGCTCACCCAGGCGCATCCCCTGGCCGCCGATGGGCGGGCAAAGCTCAACGGGGAGCCTTGCCCGCTACGGAATACGCGCTTACTGGGGCAGCAGCGTCGTGTCGATGTCGATCGAGATCGCGTCCTGGATGCCCGCAAAGCCGGAGTCCTGCGGGGTGGTCGTGAGACCGGTCACCCACGGCTTAACCAGGTAGGTGTTGACATTGTTGTACATGAAGGCCACGGGCGCACCGTCGATGAGCAGCTTCTGCGAGTCGGCGTAGAGCTGGGCGCGCTTGGCCGGATCGGGCTCGGTGTCCGCGGCATCGACCAACGCGTCGAAGTCAGCGTTCGAGTAAGCGATGCGCTCGCCGAAGCCGCCGGTCTTCCAGTAGACGCTCAGCCAGTTCTGCGGATCGGGATAGTCCGCGCACCAGCCCAGGATGAACATCTGCGGCGCAGTCGCGATGTCCTTGGTCAGGGCCGTGAAGGTGGTCGGCTCGACCGGGTCGAGCTTGATATCGACGCCAAGGTTTTCCTTCCACTGCGCGGCCAGCCACTCCCAGCGGGTGCGGTTGCGCGGGGTGTCGCCGAAGGTCGCGGTGATGGCGGGCAGACCCTCGACCGAACCGTAGGAGGATTCAGCCAGTGCGGCCTTCGCCGCCTCAACATCGAAGCCCCAGCGGTTCTCTTCTGCATCGTACCCAGGGTATCCCGGGGGGATCCAGGTCAGGGTGGGCGAGCCCAGGCCCTGCAGCACGTCGGCCACCCAGGCCTCGCGGTTCAGCGCCATCGCAAAGGCCTCGCGCACCTTCTGATCGGTGAACGGTTCCTTCAGCTGGTGGAACATGACAGCGAACGTGCAGGAGCCCGGGTAAATCTTGGCTTCCTGGCTCAACACCGGGTCCGCCTGCACAACCTGCAGGTCTTCGGCAGCCAGACCGACGATGTCGAACTCGTTGCCCTTGTAGGCTTCGAACGACACGGCCGAATCGGTGATGTAGGAGAAGTTGATGTTGACCTTGGCCACGCCGCCCCAGTAATTCGGGTTCGGCGCGAATTCAGCGCGGACGAACGGCTCCAGGCTCGTCAGGATGAACGGGCCGTTGCCGATATGGAACTTGGAGCTGTTCCACCAGTTCTCGCCACCTTCGCTGATGCTTTCTTCCTTGGCCGGGTACGTCACCCACAGCGACATGACGGTGTGGAAGTACGGGGCCGGGCGGGACAGCTTCAGGGTCAGGGTGTTGCAGGCCGCATCTTCGTAACCGTCGCAGGCCGCGCCGTCGGCATGGCTTGCCACGATGCTCTCATCGATGGCCGCCGCAGCCGCTTCACAGGCCGCCGCATCGTCGCCGCAGCCGCGCCATTCAGGCGCGCCGGCGATCTCGTCGGTGATCTGAGCGTATTCACCGGCGGTCTCGGGGTTGATGTTGCGCTTGATGGAGTAGGCATAGCGCAGGGCATTCAGGATGCTGCCGTCGCTATACTTCAGGCCATCGCGCAGCGTGAACGTGACCTGGGTGAGGTCATCGTTGTACGCCCACTCGGCCGCGCCGGGGACCGTGTTGAGGTCCGTATCCAGCTTGGTCAGGCCCTCGTACATCAACTGCAGATGCGCGATCTCGTTGACGAACGAGCTCTTCTGCGGGTCGATGATGTCGGGATAGGAACCGAGGTTAATGCGCAGCGCCTTCTCCGCGGGCAGCGGGGTCGGGGTCACGACAACCTGGACTTCTTTCTCGACTTCCTTGATGGTCTCGACCACCTGGGTCTCGACCACTTTCACTTCCTTCTCGACGATCTGAGTCACGACCTGAGGCGCACTCGGGGCTGCGGGTGTCGCGCAGGCCGATACGATCAGGCTCAGGACCATCAGAATGCCGAAGAAGACGGACAGCTTCTTTACCGACATATTTCTCCTCCTGAGAGAATTGGGATAATGTGGTTTTGGCTATCTCAATGCCGCCGGCCTTCGCCGGCAGCGTTGCCAACATGTTTGTAGGGGCGGGCCTGTGTGCCCGCCCGCGCTCGCCTGGGTGGGCACACAGGCCCACCCCTACCGGCGATTACTGCGGATGCAGCCAGCAGGCCACATAGTGGCCGTCGCCGTAATCCTTGAACGCCGGCTCCTGCTCGCGGCACACATCCATCGCCTTCGGGCAGCGGGTGCAGAAGTTGCAGCCCTTCGGCGGATTCGCCGGTGACGGCACATCGCCTTCGAGGATGATGCGCCGCCGCGTCTCTTCGACCGTCGGGTCCGGAATCGGCACGGCCGACAGCAGGGCCTGCGTGTACGGGTGCATGGGATTGCGGTACAGTTCGTCCCGGTCAGCCAGCTCCATGATCTTGCCCAGGTACATGACGGCGATGCGGTCAGAAATGTGCCGCACCACCGACAGGTCATGGGCAATGAACAGGTAGGTCAGGTTGAACTGCTCCTGCAGGTCTTCGAGCAGGTTGATGACCTGCGCCTGGATGGAGACATCCAGCGCGGAGATCGGCTCGTCGCAGACGATGAACTTCGGGTTGACGGCCAGGGCGCGCGCGACGCCGATGCGCTGGCGCTGCCCGCCGGAGAACTCGTGCGGGTAGCGGTTGATGAAGTAGGGGTTCAGCCCGACGGTCTGCAGCAGGTGGCGCACGCGCTCCAGCCGTTCGGACTTCGTGCCCATCTGGTGGACTTCGAGCGGCTCCGCGACGATGCTGCCGACGGTCATGCGGGGGTTCAGCGACGCGTACGGATCCTGGAAGATCATCTGCATCTGGCGGCGCATCCGGCGCAGGTGGTCGCCCTCGATCTTGACCAGGTCTTGTCCCTCGAACAGCACGCTGCCGCCCGTGGGTTTGTACAGCTTGAGGATGGCGCGGCCGGTCGTAGACTTGCCGCAGCCGGACTCACCGACCAGGCCCAACGTCTCGCCCTGGTAGATGTCGAAATTGACCCCGTCGACCGCCTTGACATTGCCGACCTGCCGCTGGAGCAGGCCACGCCGGATCGGGAACCACATCTTCAGGTCGCGCACTTCAACCAGCTTGGCAGCGGACCCGTTCTTGCCGTTGGTGCTCATACCGCCTCTACCTCGTCCACCACGGTGGGCGCTACTTTGGTGATATCCCGATGACAGGCGACTTTGTGGCCGGGGCCGATGGGTTGCAGCATGGGGTTGTCCGTCGCGCAGATCTCGATGCGATACTTGCAGCGCGCATAGAACGGGCAGCCCTTCGGCAGGTCGATCAGGTCTGGCGGCAGACCCTCGATGGAGGTGAGCCGGTGCGAGCGGCTCTCGTCGAGCCGCGGGAGCGAGCCGAGCAAGCCCAGCGTATAAGGATGCCGGGGGTTGGCATAGAGCTCCTTCACCTGCGCTTCTTCCACGATGAAGCCGGCGTACATGACGATAACCCGGTCGGCCAGGCCCGCGACGACGCCCAGGTCGTGCGTGATCCAGATGATCGCCATGCCGATTTCGTCGCGCAGCCGCTTCACCAGGTCCGTAATCTGCGCCTGGATGGTCACGTCGAGCGCGGTGGTGGGCTCGTCGGCAATCAGCAACTGGGGGTTGCAGCTCAAGCCCATGGCAATCATCACGCGCTGGCGCATACCGCCGGAGAATTGATGGGGGTAATCATCCAGGCGTTCTGCCGCCCGGGGGATGCCGACCAATTCGAGCAGCTCCACACTGCGCTTGCGCGCGGCCGCGTTGTCCATGCCCATGTGCAACATCAGGGCTTCGGAAATCTGAAATCCGATGGTCAGGACCGGGTTCAGCGACGTCATGGGGTCCTGGAATATCATCGCGATCCGGTTGCCGCGCACCTGGCGGATTTCTTCGTCCGATAATTTCAATAAGTCCTTGCGGTCATCACCGGTGCCGAATAAGACCTGTCCTGCGGTAATACGCCCCGGGGGCTGCGGAATCAAGCGCAACAAAGACATGACGCCGACGCTCTTGCCGCAACCGCTTTCACCGACGATGGCTAACGTCTCGCCTTCGTCCAGATGATAGGTAATGCCGTTGACCGCGTGGACAACGCCATCCTGGGTGAAAAAGCGCGTTTCCAGCCCTTTCACCTCTAGCAATCTACTCATTCATGCCTCCGGGCTGTAGTGTGGGGATAGCCTTGGAGTGGGGCTGATAATAGCACAGTGGTTGTCAAGTGTCAAGTCAATTAGAAATCGCCAGCACAAAGAACCCCGTTTTCTGGCAGAAAACGGAGTTCTTATACGGGCTGAGCCCTTAGTTGTTGCTGACCACCCCACTGGCGGGCACGAGATGACATGCCACCCAATGATCTGCGGCCTTCTGCTCGAACGCCGGCTCCACGCTCTTGCACATCTCCACCGCAATGGGACAGCGCGGATGGAAACGGCAACCCGAGGGTGGCCGCAGAGGCGAAGGCACGTCGCCCGTCAGCACGATGCGCTCGCGCCGGATCCGGGGGTTCGGCGACGGGATGGCGGAAAGCAGCGCCTTGGTATACGGGTGCAACGGGTTGCGATAGAGCGTCTGGCGGTCGGTAATCTCCGCCATCTTGCCCAGGTACATGACGCCGATGCGGTCGCTGATGTGCTCCACCACGCTCAGGTTATGCGCGATGAACAGGTACGTCAGGCCGTATTCATCCTGGAGTTTGTTCAGCAGATTCAGCACTTGCGACTGGATGGAGACATCCAGTGCGGACACCGGCTCATCACAAACGATGAACTTTGGGTTTAACGCCAAGGCGCGGGCGATGCCGATGCGCTGGCGCTGCCCGCCGGAGAACTCGTGCGGATAACGCCGCGCATGATAAGGGTTCAGGCCCACCCTGGCGAGCATCTGCGTCACGACCTCGGCCCGTTCCTTGCTGTTGCCGATGCCGTGAATCTGCAACCCCTCCGCGATAATCTCGCCGACAGGCATGCGCGGGTCGAGCGAAGAATAGGGATCCTGGAACACGATCTGCATATTGCGTCGCAGCGCCTTGAGCTCGGCCCCGCGTTTGGCAAAGACATCGTCGCCGTCGAAATACACGGTGCCGCCGGTGTGGGGAGTCAACCGCAGGATGGTGCGACCGATCGTCGTCTTGCCGCAGCCCGACTCACCCACCAGGCCGAATGTCTCCCCCTCGCGCACGGAGAAGCTGACGCCATCCACGGCCTGCACCCAAGCCGTGATGCGCTGGAACAGGCCGGAGCGCACAGGGAAGTACTTCTTAAGATTATCAATGACCAGCAGATCCTTCTTCGGCGCGTTGACTTTGCTCATGCTACACCTGCCTGCGCGCCCATCTCGGGCGCAACCTCCGTCATAATCTCGTCGCCAAAGAAGTGCCAGTCCGCCCGCTGCACCTCGCCCCAGAGATCTTTCGTTTCCGGCAACCGCATGTAGCAGCGCACCTTGTGGCCCGGCGCGACTTCTTCCAGCGGAGGCGTCTCGCCCATGCACAGCTCCTTCATATATGGACAGCGCGGGTGGAACTTGCAGCCCGACGGCGGGTCGATCAGGTTGGGCACCGAGCCGGGGATGACGGCCAGGCTCTCGCGCACCTCGCCCAGCACCGGGATCGCCGCCAGCAGCCCCTCGGTGTACGGGTGCAGTTGGGTCTCGAACAGCGTGGCGACATCCGTATATTCGACGATCTGCCCCGCATACATGACGGCCACGCTATCGCACATCTCCGCGATGACGCCCATATCGTGCGTGATGAGCAGGATGGCCGTGCCGGTCTCCGTGCGCAGGCGGCGCATGAGGTCGAGAATCTGCGCCTGAATCGTCACATCCAGGGCGGTCGTCGGCTCATCTGCGATTAGCAGGTCAGGCAGCGTCGCCAGCGCCATCGCGATCATCACGCGCTGCGCCTGACCGCCGGAAATCTCATGCGGGAAGGACGATGCGCGGCGCTCCGGATCGGGGATGCCCACCTTGCGGAGCATGTCGACGGCTTGTTTCCAGGCTGCGTCCTTGCTGAGCCCCTGGTGGATTTCCAGCACCTCGGCCACCTGCGCGCCGATCTGAAAGACCGGGTTCAGGCAGCTCGTCGGCTGTTGGAAGATCATGGACATGTCCGCGCCGCGGATCTTGACCATCTCTTCTTCCGGCAGCGATACGAGATCGCGGCCCTTGAAGACCACCTGGCCTTCGACGATCTTGCCGGACGCGCCAAGCAGGCGCATGATCGAGAGCGAGGTAACGCTCTTGCCGCTGCCCGATTCGCCCACCAGACCCATGATCTCGCCTTCGCGAATCGCGAAGTCCACCCCGCTGACCGCCTGAACCACACCGTCTTCGGTGTAGAAATAGGTTTTCAAGCCTCTTACATCGAGGAGGGGGAGCTTGGATTCCATGCCTTCGGTTGCCATCTTATGTCATGCCCCCTATCGCTTGAGTCTCGGATCGAGCGCGTCGCGTAAGCCGTCACCGATGAAGTTGAACCCGATGGATACAATCACCAGCGGAATGCCCGGCACGAGCGGCAGCCACGGATTCTTGAACATATAGCTCTGCGATGTGGAGAGCATGTTGCCCCAGGTAGGCGTCGGATCCTGCACACCCAGGCCCAGGAAGCTCAAGGCTGACTCCGTCACGATGACGCCGCCCAGCGCCAGGCTGGCATTGACCAGGATGGGCGCCAGGCCGTTAGGAATGATGTGGCGCAAGATGATCCGTGCGTCCGATGCCCCGGCCGCGCGCAGCGCCTCGACGAAATCCTGCTTGCTCAACGAAAGCGCCATGCCGCGCATCAGACGCGCAGCTCCCAGCCAACCGAAGATGACCAGGATCAGCACCAGCACGACTACTTTCTGCGCCTCGCGCTCCGGCGCCAGGAGCAGCCCGCTGAGGAACTTATCGATGAACGCCGGCAGGGGCAGCACTACATCTCGGCGCAGCAGGATCGCGGAGATAATCAGCAGGATCGGCAGCGTCGGGATGGTCAGCATGAACTCGATGACGCGCGAGATGATGGTATCGACGATGCCGCCGAAATACCCTGCGACTGCGCCAAGGAACATGCCGAAGGTCTCGCTGATGAGCACGACCAGAATTGCGATGGACATGGACACGCGCGCCGCATAAAGCAACCGCGTGAACAGGTCGCGCCCCAGGTGGTCGATGCCCAGCAGGTGCAACTGGCCGGCTGCATCGCGCGTGCCCGGCGGCGCGGGGCGAATCGAAGATGACAGGTCGATGGCATCACGCTCGAACGGCGCCAGTATAGGTGCCAACAGCGACACCCCGAAGATGAAAAGGATCAGGATCGTGGAGATGACGGCCAGCTTGTGACGCCGGAACCGGCGCAGGACAACCAACACCTGGCTCTCCTGCTTATCCTCATAGGCTCTACCCCTGTCCAGAATCGGCCGTGAAACAGTAGTCATTGCGGTTACTCCAGCAATTACGAATACTTAATCCGTGGATCGACGACCGTATACAGGATGTCGCCCAGCAGAGTGGCGAACACGGTCAGTAGAGCGGTGATGAAAATGAACGCCAGCGAGATGGGCCAGTCGCTGCGCGTCAGGGCGTCATAGTAGAGCCGCCCCATGCCCGGCCAGGCGAAGACCGTCTCCGTGATGATGGCGCCGGCGAAGAAGCTGGGGATGGTCAGCACGGCCACGGTCACGAAAGGAATCAGCGCATTCCGCAGCGCGTGCTTGATGATGACGACGCGTTCCCACAGGCCCTTGGCGCGCGCAGTGCGCACGTAGTCCTGCCGTAGCACTTCCAGCATGGAGGAGCGCACGAAGCGGCTCCACGTTGCCATATAGAAGAAGGTCAATACGCCCACCGGCATGATCAGATGCAGCACGCGATCCAGCAGCGTGCCCGGCTGCACCCGTGGCAGCCACGAAGCCACCTCATAAGGCCGCACCGCCACACGCGAGCCCGGCGGCAGACTTGGCAGCCAGGGAAACGCATTTTCGAGCAAGTTGGGGAATACGGTAAACAGTAGAATCAGCAGCAGGCCGAAGAAAAAGGTAGGCATGGCCGAGCCGATGAAAGAGATCGTTGTAAAGGTATAATCGAAGCGGGAGTATTGCTTGATGGCGCTGTAGATGCCGATCGGGATGCCCAGGAGGAACGACAGGAAAACCGAGAGCATCATCAGTTCCAGTGTGGCGGGCAGGCGGCTCACCATCTCATCCCACACCGGCCGGCCCGCGCGCACGACGGTCGAAAGACCAAAATCCCCGCGCAGGATGCCGCGGCTCGACCGCACTGCGGGGTGCAGTTCGGGGATCTCCGCGAGATAGACATAGTCGTCGCAGCCCGCAGGCACCACAACCTGCTGCCCATCCTGGATGACCACCTGCCGGTCGCGCGGCAGATAGCAGCCCACCGGCGTATCAGCAAATAGCTCGCGGCCGCCGATGACGACCGGACCGTTCGGGACGCCGATCAGCCAGCGCGAAAAGCGCACCGGCCAGTACAGGTCCAGCTCGTAATTGGCCCGCAGCCGCGCCAAATCCTCGCGCGTGATGCGCCGCTGTTGCTGCTGGATGCCCGCCAGCGGGCCGCCCGGAGAAATCGTAAACAGGAAGTAAGTGAACAGCGCAGCCAGCAAGATGACCAGGATCATCTGGAAGACGCGCCGGATAAGATAGTTTGTCATGACCCGCCTCCCGACACCGCCGAGGAGCAATTGGAGCCTATCCCAATAACTCGTAGCATAGGGCCTTGTGCCCGTCAGAACGCCCACCCGGGGCTATGCTACCGTGTTATGGATGAGCACTAGGGGCCTGCCAGATTGGAGGAGCCTCCGCTCTGATGCAGTTTAGCATAACGGGCGGGCTGCCCACGGGGCCATGCCCGCCCGTTTGTTCTCTGCTCTACATAAGGGCAGGCGCAAGACCTGCCCTTACATGCTAACCCGTTATTTGGTGAACAGGTTGATGTCGATGTGCTCCCAGGTGGAGGAGCCGCTGATCTCGTACTTGACATTGCCGGTGGAGTTGGCCGCGTCGATGACGGTCTGGACCTCAGCGCCCGCGCCCAGGGTCGAGTCATCCAGGTAGTCCACGTCGCCGTTCAGCAACTGGGCCACCGCCTGGTTGGTGTCGGCCACCAGGACGAAGATGACATTCGGGGTCGCGACCTCGCCCGCGTAGTGCGGGTTCTGCGCCAGGGTGATGGACTGGCCCTTGACCCAATCGGTGATGTAGTACGGGCCGAAGGACAACGGCTTCTCGGCGATCTCGGGCAGGGTCGCCCACTCGGCCGCCGGCACATCCTTCAGGTTCCGGCCATCGGCCAGCACCTGGTGGGACGGGTAGAGGCCGAAGCCATAAGCGAAGTAGGTGGGATCCTGGTAGCCCGGCGCATAGGTGAGCGTCACTTCCAGGGCGTCCGTGGCGTACTGGCGGTCCACGATGGCATCGCAGGTGATGAAAGTCGTGGCGCCGGATTCGCGATCGCACTCGAAGGTCTGGCCCAGTTCCATATCGGCCACGGTGCCCGCGGTGCCGTCGCTCCAGGTGTACGGCTTGAGCTTGTAGGTCACCACGAGCTGCAGCATGTTGACCGTGCTGGAGCCGTCGTACTCGACCTCGTTGCCCTCGGCGTCGATAACCTTGACGCCGGCCGCCAGCTCGACGGTCTCGCCGGCTGTGTTGTAGACCTTATCGCCCGCCTTCACCTCGACGGTGTTGTTCGCTGCCAGACCGCTCTCCAGCGTGGAGAGGCCGTCCTGCAGCACAGGCTGGAAGTCGTAGTCATAGGTGGAGTAGATCATGCCCTTGGCCGGGCGGTCCACCAGGCGCTGGGCGGCCATGCTGGAGACCAACGCCAGCATGCTGTCGGGTTCCTGCGTCATGCCGATGACGATGGTGTCGCCGCCGTCCGCCAGCTTCCATTCCTGCAGGTTGGCCGTCGCGTACTCATTGGCGTCGGGGCGGATGCCTTCCAGGCCCGCAGCCCAGGCTTCAGCCTCGGCGCGCTGGAACACGGGGATGGACACCACGTCCTTAGCGAATTCCTTCTGGACGATGTCGTAGGCCGCAATGCGGTCCTCGCGAACGAGGGTGTTGGTGGCCTGAACGATGGCGGTGCTGGCGGTCTCATTGCACCAGCCCATGTAGTTCTGGCCTTCCCAGTTGTTGCTGGGGAGCGGGATCTGCTCGCAGTTGTAGAGGGTGCGGCCGGCGGGCTCCACCTGGCCGACCCAGGCGAACGCGCCCAGCTCGAAGTCGCGGCGGGCCAGGCCCGTCGTGTCACCGAACCACCAGGAACCGGGGACGTACTGGGGCAGAATCTGGATGCCGCAGGCGGCCAGGTTCTGCACCATGACCGCAGACCAGGTCTGGCGGAACTGCGCATTGGTGGTCGTGAACTTGATGACCAGCGGCTCGCCGTTGGCATTCACGCGGACGGCCTCACCCTCGGGCAGGGTCCAACCGGCCTCGTCCAACAGAGCCGCACCGGCCTCAGGATCGAACATGGGCATGTCGGTGTAGGGGCCGCTGTACGCCCAGTGGGTCTTGGGCAGGAAGCTGTCCATCAGCAACGCCGTGCCATCTTCCACGTAGGGATAGACCGACGCAATCAGAGCATTGCGGTCCAGACAGTAGGCGATTGCCTGCCGGACCTTGACGTCGCTCAGGATCGGGTGTGGGGTCGTGTAGTCTTCGGTGGGCGCAGCCTCGACGATTTGCGTGACGACCTTCTCGACTTCGACCTCTTTGACGGTCTCGACGACCTGGGTCACGACCGTCTCGACCTGGACCTCTTTTTCGACGATCTGGGTCACGACCTGCGGGACTGCGGGCGCTGCGGGGGTTGCGCAGGCGCTCAGGAGCATGCTGGCGATCATGA
>DAOUGK010000512.1:0-1717 GCA_034429055.1 Anaerolineae bacterium
CCCTGCCCGCGTTCGGCCTCTTCGACGCCGGTCGGCCCGAACATGCCCAGGCCCGTGGCGTCATAGCACGCAAACCCGATCATGTGCCGTCCGGCCTCCCCGCGGTCCTTGACCGCAATGAAGCAGGTCATGGGCCGGTTCGCCAGCGCGCAGGCCGTTTCCGCGGCCCAGCCGTCGTCGAACGTCTTGCGGACCCACGCCAGCACACCGTTGTGTTCCGGCCCGATGGGCTTGCGGATGGTGATGCCGAGCGCCGCCTGCTGCTCGATGAAGCTCCAGTCGTTCTTGAGGTCGTACAGCCTGACGAGCATGTCGGTCATGCGACCGCCTCGGCTTGCGCGGCAGGCTGCGCCGCCCACGTCAGCCCCAGTTCGGCCAGGTTCGCAGCGGTCGGCACACCCGCGCCGTCCCAGCCGGACATGCCGTAGTAGAGCTGGCGCGCGCGGCGGAACTCTTCACGATCGATCGATCGCCCTTCCAGGTGGCCGTTCTGCAACCCCTCGAAGAGTCGATCCGGCAGCGTGTCGTCCGCGGCGGTGAACCCCTCGCGCAGGTTGAAGAGCCGGTACATGGTATTTGTGCGCTCACCAACCTTCATCATCTCGAACAGGCTCATGTCCCAGCCGGTTGCGCCGTTGATGTAGTCGCGCAGCATCTCCAGTCGCAGCGCGTTGATCGGCACGCCAACGAAGTCGCACATGCCGACGCTGTTGTACAGGTTGAAGGTGGTCTGCGCATACTTGAACGCGCGCACCTTATCCGGCCCGAGGTCGAAGCGATCCACCGGCTCCAGCAGACCGAGCGGCTCCCAGCCTGTCTCCGCGATGCCCAGGGATTCGAAGGTCGGGTCGTGGTCGGCCTCCATGTGATCCGCGCCGGTCGGCGAGATGGCATAAGCCAGGCCCACGCCGACCTTGCCGCGCGGCTCGTGCATGGGCAATTCCTGCCCCTTGACGTGCATCGCATACTGTTCCGCGCCGCGGCCGATCTGCTCGGCAGCGCGCTTGACGCCCTCCGCCAGCAGGCTGCCGATGCCGTCACGGCGCGCGATCTTGTGGATCATCTGGATGGCGGCGTCCGCGTTGCCCCAGCGCAGGTCCAAACCGTCGAGGTCGTCGCGGGTGAGGATGCCGTTCTCGTAGCACTCCATGGCGAACGCAATGCTGACGCCGCACGAGATGCCGTCAACGACGTAGCGGTTGACCCACTGCGACATCTCCGCGACCGCGCCGAGGTCCCCGACGCCGATGAGCGAGCCGAGCGCGCCGATGATCTCGTATTCCATGCCGCCGAAGCGCGGCTCCACTCCGCGCTCCGGCACGGCCACCTCGCGCTTGCACGCGACCGCGCAGGCGTAGCACGTTCCGCGGTCGGTCAGGATGGTGTCCGACATGGTCTGACCGGTGATGGCGAGCGCGTGCTCGAACGAGCCGTCGCGGAAGTTGCGCGTCGGCAGGATGCCGTCTGCGTCCAGGCTGGAAAGCCCGCCCGCGGTGCCGTTCAGGTGCATCCCGTCGTGTTCGTGGTCGTAGACCTCGCGGAAGCGGCGCAGCACATCCTGCGCGGCGGCCTTATCGGTCGGCCCGATGCGCTCCCGCCCGCGCGTCACGATGGCGCGCACGTTCTTGCTGCCCCTGACAGCGCCGAGGCCCGCGCGGCCGTGGAAATGGCGCAGTTGGTTTGTGATGGCCGCATAGCGCACGTGGTTCTCGCCCGA
>DAOUGK010000513.1:0-4066 GCA_034429055.1 Anaerolineae bacterium
CGGCTACAGTTCTGGCCCTGGCCCCCCGCACAGGGCCAGACGCTCGTCGTGTGGCTGCGCACGCGCAGCCCGGTGACTGCCAGCCTGACATATGAGGGCAGACCCTATCCGCTCTTATCTGCAGATACATCTGCCGCTGCGTGGGGCTTCATCCCCATCCCGCCGCTTACTGCACCCGGGAGCAAGCCGCTGGTCCTCCGGGTGGCCGAGAACGAGCTGTACATCGCGGTGCCGGTCGTCGCGGGCAACTTCCCCAGCCACAACATCCCTGCCTCCACGAGCGATGCCATCCTGACCGACGCGGCCAAAGTGCGCGCGGAGACGCAGCGCATGGCAGAGCTGTTTGCCGGTTGGAGCGCCGGCACGTGGACCAGCCGCAGCCGCTTCACCCTGCCCCTGGCGGGGGAGTTCCCGCGCACGGCGCCCTACGGCTCGCGGCGGACCTACGGCAACAGCCCGGTCCTGTCTGCCCACGCAGGCGAGGATTTCAGCGCCGCGCCGGGCACGCCGGTCTATGCGCCCGCGGCCGGGACGGTGGTGTTGGCCGAGACGTTGTTCGTGCGCGGCAATGCCGTGGTGCTCGACCACGGGTACGGTGTGTACACCGGTTACTGGCATCTGTCGGAACTGAGCGTGGTCGCGGGGGAGCAGGTGAGCGTGGGGCAGGAACTGGGCAAGGTCGGCAGCACCGGCCTGAGCACCGGCGCCCACCTGCACTGGGAGCTGCAGGTCAACGGGCTGCCGGTCGACCCCTTGCAATGGTTAAAATAAGGGCGATCCATAGGACCGCCCTTGCAGCAGAATAGCCCCCCGAATGGAGGTTATTCCTCTTCTTCTTCAGCCTTGCCGCGGCGAATAACCTCGACCTCGTCGGCAGCCGGCGCTTCACCCTCTTCAGTCGCTTCCTCTTCCAGTGCCGCGCGCGACGCGGTCACGGAGTAGAGGACATGCTCCGCCGGGGTGAGGACCTTCACGGTCTGCGGCACTTGCAGGTCCTTGACGGTAATCTCGTCGTCCACGGTCGCCAGGATGCTGAGATCCGCGACCAGGTGCTCCGGAATGTCGCCCGGGTAGCATTCGATTTCCACGCTGTCGCTCTGGCGCACCAGCACCATGTCCGGGTCGTCCAGCACGGGGGCCGTGCCGGTCGTCATGACGGACACCTGCAGGCGGACCAACTGGTTCATGGCGACCGCGTAGAAGTCAATGTGCTGCACATAGTGCTTGGTCGGGTGGCGCTGAATCTCGCGCGCCAGCACGTGGAGCGTGGGCTGGCCGGGCAGTTCCACCTCGATGAGGCCGCCGCCCGATTGGTGCAGGGCGATGCCGAGAGCCTTGCGGTCGGTGGAAATGGCCTGCGCCTCAGTGTTCCTGCCGTATACGACGGCCGGGACGCGCGAGCCTTCGCGCAGCTCGCGGTTGGCATGGCGACCGGTCTTGCGCGGCTCAGCCTTCAGAACGAGTTTCTCCATAGTTCCATTCTCTCCTTGCTGTTGCCAGCCCTGGCTGGCACAGGCAGCTTACGCCGGATCAGAGCCGAAACGCTGGTCTCCGGTCATTGTTTACATTGAGTGACAAGCAATAGCCCGGCATTTGCCGGGCCGATAAATACAACCATGCATTTTAGCGCAGGTGCATGGTTTCGTCAAAATAGGCACTTATGATAGCATGAAATGCACTGATATGCCAGCAATCCGCCCAATTCATCCTCTCAAACGCCTGATCGTGCCCCTGGCCCTGCTGGGGCTGGCCGCGCTTCTGTTAGTGCGCGGCCTTGCGCATCCGGCGCCGCCGGCCCCTGCGCTGCCGGTCAATCCGGCGTTCAGCGCCGCGCCGGGCGTGAATCTCAGCGCGGCGGAACTGCAAGATGACGCGCTGGCCGCCACCCTCGCTACACTGGAGCAGTCCGGCATCCGTTGGCTGCGCTTCACGCTGCCCTGGGATGATATCGAGCCGGCACGCGGGCAGTTCGAGTGGGCGCGCTGGGATGCGGTCATGCACACCCTGGCTGAGTTCCCTGCGCTGCAGCCGGTCGTCATCCTCGACCGTTCGCCAGCCTGGGCACGCGCGGCAGCCGACACAGATAATCCCCTGGCCCCGCCGCACGAGCGGGCAGACTATGGGACCTTCGTGCGCGCGGTCGCCGCCCGCTACGGCGCGCAGTTGCGCTATTACCAGGTCTGGCAGGAGCCGAACATCGCACCGCATTGGGGCGCGCGGCCGGTCGATCCCGCGGACTATCTCGGCCTGCTGCGCGAGGCGGCAGCCAACCTGCGCGCAGCGGATGCCGATGCGGTTGTCGTGCTCGCCGCGCTCGCGCCGACGACCGAGGCGGGCGGGGCCAACCTCAGCGACATCGCCTACCTGGATGCGCTGTACACGCTTAACGCCGCGGCCTGGTTCGACGTCGTCGCGGCGCAGCCCTACGGCTTTGCGCGGCCGCCGGACGACCCGGCAGACCCGGCGGTTCTCAACTTCGCCCGCGCACGACTGCTGCACGATGTGATGCTGCGCCACGGCGACGCCGCGACCCCCCTGTGGGCGACTGCGTTCGGCTGGCATGTGCAGTCCGCCGGCGAATCGAACGCGTGGGAGTCCGTCACCGAGGCGCAACAGGTGCAGTATACAGCGGAGGCCCTTGCGCTGGCGCGCCGCGAGTGGCCCTGGCTGGGGCCGCTCTTCTGGCCCGCGTACTGTCACGCCGGGACGGAGGACGATCCGTTGCGCGGCTTCGCGGTGTGCGCAGCGGACGGTGCGGAGACACCCGCGTGGCAGGCGTTGACGGCTATCCCGACGGAGGCTGTGCTGCCGCCGGGCAGCCATGCGCCAGACCACCCCGCGCTGCACTATAGCCCCGGCTGGCGCGTGACGGCCAGTGCCGCGGACCCGTCTGCGGACGGCGACACGCTGACGTTTATCTTCTACGGGACTGCGCTGGCGCTGCGCGTGCAGGGCGGGCCCTATTGGGCCTACTACCGCGTACAGGTGGACGGCGCGCCGGCCAACGCGCTGCCAGTGGACGAGACGGGTGCAGCTTACCTCGTCTTGCACGACCCGGCTGCGGCGGTCCGCCTGGTCACGGTGGCCGAGGGCCTGCCGTTGGCGGAGCACCGCGTCACGGTCGAGGCGCGGGGCGGGTGGGGCCAGTGGGCGCTGCAAGGGATCGTCGTAGATGGCGAGGAGCGGGGCCTGGCTCCGCGCGGCGGGGTGCTGGTGGCTGGCCTGACGGCTGCCGCGGCGGTGGCCCTGGCCGTGTTGGTGTTGGGCTGGCGGACGTGGCGCAGGCTGGCGGGCTGGCTGAGCCGCCTGCTGGACCGCATGGCACTGCTCCCCGATGCTGCGCTGTGGGCCGCAGCCATCGCGCTGGCCCTGCTGTTCGTCGTCTCGCGCTGGGCGGTCGTGGACCTTGCCGCGCTGGGGGGATTGGGCCTGCTGTTCCTCATCCGGCCTGACCTCTCGCTGCCGTTCATTGCGGCTGCGCTGTCCTTCTGGCAGTCGCCCAAGCACATCCTCCGCTGGGGGCTGAGCCACGCGGAGTTGTTCCTGGCCGTGGCCGTCCTGGCGCTCGTCGCGCGGTGGGTGCTGGCGACGGTGGCCTCACCCCGTGGCCCCTTCTCCTGGCTGCGGCCGGGAGCGGGGGAGTCAGAGGGGGTGAGGTCAACTCAGAAAGCATCCTCCTGGCACGCTGATCTCGCCGTGTTGGCGCTGGTCGCGTCCGGCCTACTGTCGACGCTCGTCGCGGCAGAGCAGGGGGTTGCCTGGCGCGAGTTCCGCATCGTCTTCCTGTTTGGCGGGCTGTTCTACCTGCTCATCACGCGCGTGCTGCCGCGGCCGGGTGCGACACGGCTGTCCCCGTGGCCGCTGGTGGCCGGGCTGCTGGTCGGCATGGTCGCGGCCAGCCTGATTGGCCTGGGGCAACTGGTCACCGGCGAGGGCCGGATCGACGTGGAGGGTGTATGGCGTGTGCGCGCGCTGTACGGCTCGCCCAACAACCTGGCGCTCGTGCTGGACCGGGGCGTGCTGCTGGCGCTGGCCCTGGCTGCGTTTGTGCCGTTGGCGGGCAGGT
>DAOUGK010000514.1:0-3158 GCA_034429055.1 Anaerolineae bacterium
GAGGCGCAGTTCGTCGTGGATACCGTGGAGGACGAGCTGGCCTTCGCGATGGAGAACTTTGCGCTGCCGCAGGCGACGATGCGCAAGCGGGTCGAGGAAGTGCTCGACCAGATGGGCATCGCGGAGCTGCGCGACCGGCGCATCAACACCCTCTCCGGCGGCGAGAAGCAGCGCGTTGCCATCGCAGCCGTGCTTGCGTTGCAGCCGGAAGTGCTCGTGCTGGATGAGCCGACCTCGCAGCTCGACCCGCAGGCCGCGGAGGAAGTGCTGGTGGCGCTGCGGCATCTCAACGAGGACCTGGGGCTGACGGTCATCCTGAGCGAGCACCGGCTGGAACGCGTTGCCCAGTACGTGGATCGCATCCTCTACCTGCCCGCGCTCGGCGCCGCGCCGATCATCGGGGAGCCGCGCACTGTGCTGGCGCAACTGCCGCTGGTTCCGCCGCTCGTCGAGCTGGGCCGCCGGCTGGGGTGGGAGCCGCTGCCGCTGACCATCAAGGAGGGCCGCACGTTTGCGCGTGGATTGACCGCACAGCTTGCGGCTGTCCCGCTGCCTGCCGCCGGTGATAGTGTCACGTCCGCGCCGGAGGCCATTGCGGCGCACGATGTGCATTATGCGTATGACGGCCACCGCGCGCTGCGCGGGGCCAGCCTCGAGGTGCGCGGCGGGGAGTTCGTCGCGTTGATGGGGCGGAACGGCTCCGGCAAGAGCACGCTGCTCAAGCAGATGGTGGGCCTGCTGCGGCCCGACGATGGCCGGGTGGTCGTCGCGGGCCTGGACACGCGGCGCGCAGACATGGACCAGATCATCCGGCACGTCGGCTACGTGCCGCAGCACCCCGGCGCGCTGTTGTTCGGTGAGACGCTGGCCGCGGAGCTGGCCTTCACGCGCAAGTCGCACGGCCTGCCGCCGGACCCGGACGGAGATCGTGCGCTGCTGGCGCGGCTGGGGCTGGATGGACTGGCCGGCCGCGACCCGCGTGACCTGAGCGGCGGCGAGCAGCAGCGCGCGGCGCTGGCCGCCATTCTCGTCGCTGGGCCGCAGATCATCCTGCTCGATGAGCCGACGCGCGGGCTGGATTATGCGCAGAAGCGTTCGCTGGCCGACCTGTTGCTGGGGCTGAAGGCAGAGGGCAAGACCATCGTCATGGCGACGCACGATGTCGAGCTGGCTGCGGCGTGCGCCGACCGGGTCGCGCTGCTGGCCGAGGGGCAGGTCATCGTGGATGGCCCCGCGCGCCAGGTGATGAGCGACTCGCAGGTCTTTGCCTCGCAGATCAACAAGCTATTCCGCGACCCGCGCTTCCTCGTCGTGGAGGATGTGCTGCGGGCGGTGGACGATTACAGATTGAAGATTGCAGATTGAAGATTACGAAGCGTGGAAGGTTCGTAGTAGGCGCTTTAGCGCCATCCGTGCGGAGGTTGGCGAGTGTCTTTAGGCGATAGGCTGGCGAGCAGGTCGAGCGCGGTCGTGTCCGGCGCAGTGCTGGTGGTTGCCAGCCTGTTGGGGCTGGGCGCGTTCCTCTATCCCTTCTTCCTGCCCGTTGCGCCGCAGTCCGGGCCGATGGCTCATGCCAACGATGCCCCGCTGCTGACGGTCGTGCTGTTGGGGTTGTGCCTGGTCGCGGTCTTTACCAGCATGACCGGCCAGCAGATGACGAGCAAACTGGTCGCCGTGCTCGGCGTTCTGACCGCAGCCAACGCCGTGCTGCGCGCCGTGCCCGGCCCGGCCGGGTTCAACGCCATCTTCGTGTTGCCCATCCTGACCGGTTACTGCTACGGCCCGACGTTCGGTTTTCTGTTGGGTGTGCTGTCGCTCCTGGTGTCTGCCCTGATCGGCGGGGGCGTGGGGCCGTGGCTGCCTTACCAGATGTTTGCGACCGGCTGGATGGGGCTGCTCTCCGGCTGGCTGCCCCAACTGCCCGGTCATCGCCGGTGGGAGCCGGTCATGCTCGCTGTCTGGGGCGGCATCCTGGGGCTGATTTTCGGCGCCATCATGAACATCTGGTTCTGGCCCTTCCTGGCCGGCGGCGCGGCCGGCCCCGCGCTCAGCGACCCGGCGAACAGCACCTGGCAGCCCGGCATGGCGATCTGGGCGACCCTCCGCAACTACCTTGTCTTCTACGTGGCAACCTCGCTGTGGTGGGACATTGCGCGGGCTGCGGGCAATGCCCTGCTCATCCTCCTGTTCGGCGGCCCGATTCTGCGCGTGCTGCGGCGCTTCCGCCGCCGTTTCCGGTTCGAAATCGTGTGACCCGGGAAGCTCACGCAAAGCCGCAAAGGACGTCAGGCGTATCGAGCTTTAGCGTTCCTCACGGGGCTGCTGCTGCATGAAGGGCCATGACCTGCGTCATGGTCAGAGGGCTTGTTTTCCCCCATAATGTTCTGGTAGACCGGCGTCTGTTCGAATACTCGCAGCATAAGGAGGCGTCAATGTTGACTCCTGACACAGTTATCCACCTTCGCCAGGCCCACCGCACCCTGGCCGAATACACCTACACCACGCCGAAGGTGAGCCACGGCTACGCGGGGCAGACCCTTTACGTCAACCTATCAACCGGACACATCGAGACTCGGCCCGTCACGGAGCAGATGAAGGACATCTTCGTCGGCGGCAAAGGCTTCGGGCTGTGGCGGCTCTGGCACGCGGTGTCGGGCACGACGAAGTGGAACGACCCCGAGAACGAGCTGGTCATCGCTTCAGGCCCCTTGGCCGGCGCCATCCTCTACCCCGGCACGGGCAAGTCCCTCATCGTCGGCATCTCCCCGCTCACCAACATCGTCGTGGACAGCAACGTCGGCGGCTACTTCGCGCCCCTGCTCAAGATTGCAGGCTGGGATGCGCTGGAGGTGCAGGGCAAGGCCGGTGAGGAAGTCGTGATCGTCATCGACGGCGACGAGGGCCGCGTGACCATCGAGGCAGCGCCCGCCGAGGCCGTCGACACGCACGTCCTGGCCGAGCAGATGCACGCGCTGTACGCGAAGAACGACGCGGACAAGCGCAATATCTCGGTTGTTTCCGCGGGCGCAGGCAGCGAGCACACGCGCATCGGCTGTCTCAACGTGAGCTGGTACGACCCGAAGCGCGGCAAGGTGCGCGTCAAGCAGGCGGGCCGTGGCGGGCTGGGCACCGTGCTGCGCGACAAGCAGATCAAGGCC
>DAOUGK010000515.1:0-4773 GCA_034429055.1 Anaerolineae bacterium
GATGAGCCTGCGCGACCCGCGCGCACCGATGGATAACGGCGTCGCGCTGTTCCGCTATGCGGGCGGCCCGCTGGTGCAGGTCGATTGCTCGTTCACCTGTGTGGCTGCGGAGAACACGACCGAAATCTATTGCGAACGCGGCAGCATCATCCAGAGCTTCGGGGACGTGCCCGGCTGCGCCGCGCCGCGGCCTGCAGGGGACCTGGGGCTCAAATGGTACAGCCAGGACACCAAGAGCTGGACCTACAGCGACATCCCCAGCCCGGCGCAGCACGGCGCACGCATCGCAGGGCTGTCCGGGCCGCTGGCCGAGTTCTTCCACGGCCGGCGCGCGCCGCTCGCCACCGCCGAGGAGGGCCGCACCTCGCTGCGCATGGTGCTGGCAACCTACGTCTCCACGCGCGAGGGCTGCCGCGTGACCCTGGACGACCCGCGCATCGCCGCAGTCTGACGGTTTTTCTGCCACAGAGGTCACAGAGGACTCAGAGAAATAAAGCTCAGTGTTCTCTGTGTCCTCTGTGGCTTTTCAAAGAGGCTGCGTATGAAGTATCGACCCTTCCCCGGCGTGCCCCTGGCCCCCTCCGTCATCTGCCTGGGCACGGGCGGGTATGGCACGAACATCCCGACCGAGCAGGCGTTCGCCCTGCTCGAAGCATTTGCCGAGCAGGGCGGCAACTTCCTCGACACCGCACGCATCTACGGCGCGTGGGCGCCCGGCGGCGACGGCGCGAGTGAGAAGACCCTCGGCTCCTGGCTCAAACGCACGGGGGCGCGCGACCGCTTTGTCATCTCCACCAAGGGCGCACATCCTGACCTGGCGACCATGCACATCAGTCGCATCGGGCCGGCGGACCTCGCGGCTGACATCCAGGCCAGCCTCGATGCGCTCCAGACGGACGCCATCGACCTCTTCTGGCTGCACCGCGACGACCCCGCCGTGCCGGTCGGGGAGATCCTTGCCGCGCTCAACGAGCACCTGGCCGCAGGCCGCGTGCGCGCCATCGGCGCGTCTAACTGGTCGCTCGCCCGCCTGGTCGAGGCGAACGACTACGCGCGCGACCACGGCCTGACCGGCTTCCAGGCCAACCAGATCGGCTGGAGCCTGGCCGCCGCGAACACGGGCACATCGCCGGTCGCGGGGATGCTCTACATGGATGCGTCCACGCACGCGCATCACAAGCAGACCGGCCTGCCCGTCCTCGCGTACTCGTCCCAGGCGACGGGCTTTTTCTCCGGCAAGTACCGCCGTGCGCAGATGGCCGAGCCGGCGACGACTACGGCATCACGGCTGTACTTCACATCGGAGAACTTCGACCGGCTGGACCGCGCGACCGAGCTCGCCCGGCGGCACGGCATTACGCCCAACCAGGTCAACCTGGCCTGGCTGCTCGGCCAGCCCTTCCCCGTCTACCCTATTGTGGGCTGCCGGACGGTCGAGCAGGTACGCGATAGCTGCGCGGCCGCCGATGTGACGCTCAGCGACGACGAGATCGCCTCCCTTCGGTAGAGAGGTTGGCTAAAACGGGGGTTGTGGGCAGGTTAGCTGCCCGCAACCCCCGTTAAAAGTGATTTCCCCCCTCTTGGCGGGGCCGACAGAAAGGTATTGGCGATGCAACTCTCATACGAACGTTACCTGGATCAGGTGCTCGGCGGCTGGATCGGCAAGTCCATGGGCGGCGCGATCGGCGCGCACTTCGAGGGCTACACAGGCTGGATCGAGATCGCGGCCTCCGAGATGTTCCCCGACAAGATGCCGCCGAACGACGACCTTGACCTGCAGGTGCTCTGGCTCAAGGTGCTGGAGGAGAAGGGCGCCGCGCTGACCGCGGACGACCTCGCCGCAGCGTGGCTGGAAGGGTGCTGGTATCCGTTCAACGAGTACGGCATCTTCCGCCGCAACTGGCAGCTCGGCATCCACCCGCCCATGTCCGGCCGCTACGGCAACCAGTTCTGGGAGACAGGCGAAGGCTGCCCCATCCGGTCGGAGGTGTGGGGCTATGTCTTCCCCGGCGCGCCGGACCTGGCCGCGCAGTACGCCACCTACGACGGCACGCTCGACCACACCGAGCAATCCGTCGGCGCGGAGCGGATGCTGGCCGCGATGGCCTCGATGGCCTTCTTCGTGCCCGACGTCCGCCGCCTCACCAGCATGTTCATTCACTATCTGCCCGCGGGCACGCCCATCGAGCGGCTGACGCGGGCCGCGTTCCAGTGCTATGACGAGGGCGTGAGCCTGCGCGATGCGCGCGACCGGCTGATGGCGCTGGCCGGCCACCCGGAGGCATGCGACTCGCAGATCAACATCCCGTTCACCTTCCTGGGCCTGCTCTACGGCGGCAACGACCTGGAGAAAGTCATGCTGTCCGCGCTGGCGTGCGGCTATGACACAGACTGCACGCTGGCCTCCGCGGCCGCGTTCGTCGGGCAGATTCTCGGCGCGAGCCGCATCCCGGAGAGCCTGAAGGCGCCCATCGGCGACGAGTTGGTCATGGGCATCCAGTACCGGAGACCCGAGATGACGCTGACCGCGCTCGCGCGCGACACCGCGCGCATGGGTGTGCTGCTGGCGCGCGACCTCGCGACCGGCATCACCATCGAGGGCGCGCCGGAGCTGGCACCGCTCCCTGCGACCGCACAGGCCCCCTTGACGCAGCTCCGCGTTGAATATGCGTGCCTGCCTGCGGCCGCGCCGGGCGAGGCCGTCCAGGTCGCCGTCCACGTCGAAGGCGTTGCGCCGGAGGCCGGCACGCTGACCGTCGAGGGTCCGGCTGGTTGGACAGTCGTGCCCGCGACCGCGCCGGTCTCGCCGGTGCAGCGCGTCGTGCCGCTGACGCTCCACGCACCCCTCGCGGTGGAGGCCTGGCCGATGCGCAACCTGTTCACCGCGCGGCTGTCCACGGGCGAAACCTATGAATTCGGTGTCGCAGGCACGGGATTGTACAAACTGCTCGGCATCTACTATGATGCACTGCCGGACGAGAACGACCCGGTCCAGCAGGCGCGGCGCTTCAACCAGCACTACGTCTCGCTGGAGAAGGAGTACATCCCGGAGCCCGAGCCGGACGTGGCCGCGCTGTACGATGCCTGGTCGCGCAAGCTGGGCCGACCGGCGCTGATCCCATCGTACGAGAACGAGATCGACCTGTCCCGGCTGATTGGGTTGCGCGGGCCGTATTGCGCGTATGTCTACCGGGAGGTCATCTGCCCGGCGGAGCGCCCCGGCTACCTCGTCATCGGCAACAACGAATCCTTCCGCGTCTACCTGAACGGGGAACGGGCGGGCGAGCGCGACGAGAGCGTGTGGTGGACGCCGTTCAACAGCGTCTTCCCGGTGACGCTCCGCCAGGGCGTCAACCGGCTGCTTGTCAAGCTGGTCAAGCGCGGGGAGGACATGCACTTCACCCTCGCCTTCCGCCAGCAGACGAACCAGTGGGGCCGCCACCACCAGGTCGAGGACTGGATGGTCGACCTGAGCGACCGGACGTAGAAACAAATCTCAGCCACAGAGGGCACAGAGATAGCAGAGATTTTTCCTCTGGGTTCTCTGTGTGCTCTGTGGCTGACACAAGATGGGGGCAACATGAACGCACTCGAACGATTCCTCGCCGTCATGGAATATCAACCCGTGGACCAGGTCCCCAACTGGGAGCTGGGCGTCTGGCCGCAGACCGTCGATCGCTGGGACGAGGAGGACCCCGTTACCCGCCGCCTGCACTACAACTGGTTCCCCGGCGAAGCCAGCCTCGGCATGGACCCCAAGGAGTTCATCTACTTCAGCCCCGCGATGATACCGGCCTTCGAGGAGGAGACGCTGGAGGAGGACGAGCGCACCGTGACCTTCCGCGACTCCTACGGCCGGATCCGCAAGGCGCTCAAAGAGGGAACGGCGCGCGGGGGCCGCATGTCGATGGACACCTACATCAGCTTCCCCGTCACCGACATGGCAAGCTGGCGCGAGATCAAGAAGCGGTACGACCTCAGCCCCCGGCGCTACGAGCCGAACTGGGAGATCACGCGTGTGGCCGGCTGGCAGGCGCGGCAGCATCCGCTCATCTTCGGGCCGAACTGCACGACGCTCGGCTTCTACTGGCACGCGCGCGACCTGATGGGCACCGAAGGGCTGTCGTACGCGCTCTTCGACCAGCCGGAGCTCGTCCACGACATCATGGAGTTCCATGCCGACTTCCTCATCGAGGCGGCGCGGCCCGTGCTGGAGAAGACCACGGTCGAGTACGTCTGCCTCAACGAGGACCTCTCGATGAAGAACGGCCCGCTCATCGGCCCGCGGCAGTACAAGACGTTCATCTATCCCCGGCTCAAGCGCGTGGTCGAGTTCTACAAGTCGCACGGCTGCCGCTACTTTGCCATCGACACGGACGGCAACCCGGAGGCGGTCGTGCCGATGTTCATGGACGCGGGCGTGGACATCCTCTGGCCGCTGGAACGCGCGTCCGACCAGGACCCGGTGCGCCTGCGCAAGAAGTTCGGCAAGAGCCTGCGGCTGTGGGGCGGCGTGGACAAGCGCATCCTGGCGGAAGGTCCGGAGGCCATCGACGCGCACCTGCGCACGATGCGCCCGCTGATCGAGGAGGGCGGCTACGTCCCTGCCGTGGATCACACCGTCCCGCCGGACGTCAGCTGGCCCAACTTCCAGCACTACATGGCGAGCAAGGCAAAGCTGCTGCGCGGGGAGTTGTAGGAAATCATAGCACGCTGATCACGCTGATAATCATGATATTCGCTGATCAATGGGGCACACAGAATCAATGGTAA
>DAOUGK010000516.1:0-5074 GCA_034429055.1 Anaerolineae bacterium
CGATCAACCGGCTCGCCGGGCCGGGCCTTTTCCGCCGGCGGATGGCTCAGGGTTTCAATGGTTCGGCTGGCAATACGCACTGCGGCCACCGTGCTTGCCAGGATGCCGACCAGCGCGCCCACCAGCACGAACAAAGGCGCGGTGTCGAAGCGGCGATCCAGCCAGAGCCCAAGACCTAACGGGATCAACACTGTAAATGCGACGACCCAGCCCATCTGCAGCAGCGGACCGGCGCGCATGAGATCCTTCACAGCCGTTCCTTTTACAAACCTTGAGCGTGCCGATTATAGCAGGTAGTATCTATTGGCGCAAATTCGCCAGGTGACTATTTTAACTAAAACGTTGACAAAAACCTGGAGCCTATCCGAGAATTGCTCTGGCCGGTCTCCGACCGTGCCAGCTGACACGGTCGGAGACCGGCCAGAGCGAGAATACAGACTCCTCTTTGCGTCTTGGCGTGAGACCCTACTGGTTCCCGCCGAGCAGGTTGCCCAGGTTGATGCCGCCGCTGGGACCGCCCCCACCGCCCTCTGTGCGCGGCAGATATTGCAGGACCTTGTTTGCCAGCTTCATCAGCGGCATCGTCTGCAGCCAGACGCGGCCCGGCCCGCGCAGCGTCGCCAGGAACAACCCCTCGCCGCCGAGCAGGATGTTGCGGAAGCCCCGCAGCATCGTGACATCGAACTGCACGCTCGGCTGGAACATCGCGACATGGCCCGTATCCACCTTCAGCACCTGGCCCGGCTGCAGGTCATACGTCACAATTTCGCCGTCGAACTCCACGAACGCATCGCCCGGCCCGGTCAGCCGCTGCAGGATGAAGCCCTCACCGCCGAACAGCCCCGAACCGATCCGGCTGCGGAAGTGCATGTCCAGGTCCACGGACTTCTCCGCACACATGAACGCGTCCTTCTGGACAATGATTTGCTCGCCTTCCGCCAGGTGCAGGTCCACAATCTTACCGGGGAACTCGGATGCGAACGCGACGATGCCGGAGCCGGCGGGCACCGAGTAATCCGTGATGAACAGCGACTCTCCGGCCACCGCGCGGCGGAACATGCGGCCCAGGCCGCCGCCGGTGTTGGTGTCCATGTCAACGTTGCCGCTCATCCAGCTCATGCCGCCCGATTCCGAGTAGATTTTCACGCCAGGTTCGAGCTGGATCGTCACGACCGGCAGCGTCGTGCCGTCAATCTTGTACTTGAGCGCCATACGTAACCTCCTTGACCCACAGGACCACGGCCAACGTGCCGATGCCGAACAAGATCGTCGCCACCACAAAGGGTGCGCGCACGCCGATGGAAGCCGCCACAGCCGCGCCGATGATCGGGCCGACAGCGTTTGAAGCCGATACCGCGCTGGCATCCAGGCCGAAGACGATGCCTTCATGGCCCCGGGGCGCAACGTGCATCAGCAGCGCGGTCAGCGTCGAGAGCGTGCCGCCGACGGCAAAGCCCGACAACAACTGCCAGAAGATCAGCCAGCGGGCGTCCTGCACGGCCGCCTGGGGCAGATAGAGCAGCCCGGCCGCTAGCGCCGAGATGATCAGCAGCCGCCGGCGGCCCAGCCGGTCGCTCCACGCGCCGATGACCGGCGAGCCCACCGCCGCCCCGAGCGCAGACGCGCTGGCGATAATGCCCGTCGTCGTGCCCACCTGCGCGCCCGCGGGCAGCAACGTCTGCACGAACAGCGGCAGGATCGGGTCCAGCGCGCGCGTGCCCGCGCGCAGCAGGACGCGCGCGGCGAGCGTCGCCAGCAGCGCGCCCGACGCCAGCACCAGGCCCACCGCGCCCCGCGTCGAGGGCCGCCCCGTGCGCGGCACGTCCGCAGCCGGCTGAAAGTCCTCGTGCACGAACAGCGTGACGAGCACGCCCGACAGGAGCAGCAGCCCGCCGGTAATCAGAAAGCTGGAGCGGTAGCCGAACTGGTCGCCGGCCAGCCCGCCGAGCAGCGGCCCCAGCGACACGCCCAGGAACACCGCGGTCTGCAGCGAGCCAAGCGCCATACCGCTGCGCTCTTTGGGCACGGTGCTGGCGACAAGGGTGGTCGTTGCGGAGACGGTGCCGGTGAAGATGCCCTGGACGAACCGCAAGATCGCGAGCTGATAGACGTTCGTTACGAAGCCCATGAGCGTCAGCACGACCGCACCGGCATAGGACGCGCGCAGCACCATCAGCTTGCGGCCGTAGCGATCCGACAGCGCGCCCCAGACGGGCGCCATCAGGGTCATGCTGATCGCCTGCGCGGACGTCACTACCCCTGCCCACAGCCCGGCCTCCTTCACGTCCGTCACGCCGAGCTCCTGGATGTAGTAAGGGATGAACGGCATGATGAACGAGAAGCCCGCCACCGCGATGAACTGCGTGAGCCAGACCGTGTAGAGTGTGCGCCGCCAGCCGGGCATCAGGCCCACCCTCTATGAGTCATAGCGAATCCGGCGCCCGCGGCCGCGCGTGCCGCGGCGGCGGGGCAGCAGCTCATCATCGCTGGCCTTGCGCAGCGCCTCGACGGGCACCTCGGCCCGGTTGGTCTCCCCGAGGAAGCGAATGAGGATGCGCACGCGCTCCGCCGGCTTGACGGGCCCCTCAAAGACGCCGCGCAGCCCGGCCAGCGGGCCTTCGTCGATGACCACCCGGTCGCCCGGCTTGAAGCGGTGCGGCGGCAGTCCGCCCGCGGCCTCGATTTCGCGCACCGCGTTCTCGATCAGGTGGATGGCGTCGTCGGGCACAACTGCGGGCCGGCCCGCGAAGCTGAGGATATACTGCAACCCGGGAATCCATTGCAGGTTATCAATGATGACCTGCGACAGGTCACAGCGGACGAACAGGTAGGTGGGGAACACGGGCCGCGCGCGGGCATCCCCGCGCGGGGGCAACATGGGCAGGAACGTATGGAAGCCGCGCTCAATGAGCGTGCGCGCCACCTGCGCCTCCGCGTTGGGTTTGGTATAGATTGCGTACCAGGCTTCCGTCACCATTCACCGCACATGTGCATGGACTCGACTGTCAAATGCCTGTGAATGTTAACACGTGGGACAGAGGGTTGTCAAAAGACCCTCTACTGCCCGGTCTGCCAGGGCGGTTTCATAGTGCGCCAGGTGAACCCGCCTGGCAACTGAAGTTGCGGCTACCCTTGCGAAGTCTGCCTACGCAGACTGGAACTAAGGGCTCGTAAAAGAATAAGTTCCGCCGCTGGCACGGTCGGAGACCGGCCAGAGCAGGAAGTAATACTTTTACAGACCCTAACCGGCGTAGGCCGGTTTCGTAGGGGTAGCCGCGGTTTCAACTGCCAGGTGGAAGGCCCGATTGCAACATGACTTCGCCCTGCCCGGTCTGCGCGCGTTCGTTGACAGTCATCCCGCGGCCGTGCTATACTGCGGCCACTTGAGCGTCAACTGACCACCCGGCCATCAGGAGTACAGGGACGTGCCTGCCGCATGCGCATTCTAACCGTCAGCGACAAAGTGGAGCCGGTGCTTTACGGCCCCTACATCCGTGAGCGCGTGGGCAAAGTAGACCTGGTCCTGGCGTGCGGCGACCTGCCCTATTATTACCTGGAATACATCGTGGGGCTGCTCGATGTGCCGTTGTATTATGTCCACGGCAACCATGACAAGGTCATCACGCAGCCGCACGAGGACCTGCGCGTGGAGCCGGTAACCGCGATTAGGCCGATGAGTTGGGCGACCAATCTGCACATGCGACGCGGTTGTCACGATGGGCTGCTGCTGGCCGGTCTGGAGGGCTGCCGCCAGTACAATCCCGGCGCGCCGTTCCAGTACCGCGAGAACGCGGTGCGCTGGCAGGCGCAGGTGCTGGGCGCGCGCCTGCTGCTCAACCGGCTGCGCTACGGCCGTTACCTGGACATTCTCATCACCCATGCGCCCCCGCGCGGCATCCACGACGACGAGGATCTGCCCCACCGGGGGTTCGAGACCTATCTGGCGTTCCTGCGCCGCTTCACCCCGGCGTTGATGATTCACGGCCATCAGCACGTCTACAACCGCAGCATGACGACTGAAACCGTCTTCGGTGAGACACGGATCATCAACACCTACGGCTACCGGGTGCTCGAGCTGGGGCGGCGAACGGGCGCAGACGGGCGGACGATGGGCTGGGAACTGGTGAGCAGCAGCCGGTGACGTGACAAGGTGAAGAGGTGACAGGGTGGTTTGGAGTCGAGGCTCTCGAGTCTATCCGAAAACCCGCTCTGGCCGGTCTCCGACCGAGCCAGGGGGCCACGGTCGGAGACCGGCCCCAGCAGTTTTCACAAGACGCGCTGTCAGCCGCGAACCCAGGCGGAACGGATAAGCGTGGGACGAACTATCGCGGTTTTCGGCAGCTCGCGCTGCCAGGCTGACAGCCAGTGCTATGCGGAGGCGCACGAGCTGGGACGGTTGCTTGCGCTGGCAGGCCACACGGTGGTGTCGGGCGGCTATGCGGGCAGCATGGGGGCAGTCAGCCAGGGCGCGGCGGAGGCCGGCGGCCGTGTCATCGGCGTGACGTGCGCCCTCTTCGACCCGGCCCCCTGCAACCCGTGGCTGACCGAGGAAGTCAAGGCCGCCACGCTCATCGAGCGGATGGCGGTGATGATCGAGCGGGCTGAGGGGTTCGTTGCGCTGCGCGGCGGCATCGGCACGCTGTCCGAGGTGACGCTCGTGTGGAGCCTGCTCCAGGTGCGCAGCCTGCAAGATCGGTCGCTCATCCTGCTCGGCGCGCAGTGGCGGCCCGTCGTCGCGGCGCTGCTGGAACACACGGACCTGGGATCGTCCATTGCGGCCCTGGCGCAGATTGCGGAGACGCCTGCTGAGGCAGTGAGATTGTTAGCGACGTTATAGAGTCGCTGCGCACAGCGACTCTATAACGTCAAACGGTTATCATGTAGGAGTAAGAGACACATGGCAGAAAAAGGCGTGACCCCGCGCAGCGAAGATTACGCGCGCTGGTATACCGATGTCGTGCAGAAGGCCGAGCTGGCCGACTATTCGCCGGTCAAGGGCTGCATGGTCATCCGGCCCTACGGCTATACCCTGTGGGAGAACATTCAGGCCGCGCTCGACCGGCGCTTCAAAGAC
>DAOUGK010000517.1:0-7962 GCA_034429055.1 Anaerolineae bacterium
ATTCCCATGGGTTTCCCCCGGGGACTACCTTGATGGATCTGGATATCACTCCCGTTCTTTATTAACAGGAGGTGATCGCCAATTCAGCCGGAACCGATCCGTGCCACCGCAATGTTGTATCTGGCATCATGTCGAATATGCCTGATCCTAACCACATTTTTGGAGGAGAATGAAAATGCGAACCATGCGGATTCTCAGTATTCTGGTCCTGTTGGCCCTGCTGGTGACCTCGTGCGCCCAGCCCGCGGCCACGCCGGCACCGGCTGCCGAACAACCGGCTGCCGAACAACCGGCTGCCGAGCAACCGGCTGCCGCCGCACCCGGCGAGCCGATCAAGGTCGCCCTGCTGTTCCCCATGACGGGAGATGTCGCCACCTTCGGCCTGTCGAGCAAGCAAGGCTCCGAGCTCGCTCTGCAGGAATGGAACGACAAGGGCGGCGTCAACGGCCAGATGGTCGAGTGGGTCGTGGGTGACTCGCGCTGCGATGCGCAGGAAGCCCGGAACCAGGCCACCAAGGTCATCGAGCAGGATGGCGTGAGCTTCATCATCGGTGAAGTCTGCTCCAGCGCCTCGATCCCGGTGTCCGAAGTCGCCAACGCCAAGAACGTGCTTCAGATCAGCCCCACCTCGACCAACCCGGCCGTGACCGTGGATGAGGCGGGCGCACATAAGCCCTACACCTTCCGCGCGTGCTTCCTCGACCCGTTCCAGGGTGACGTCCTCGCCACCTACGCCTACACCGACAAGGGCCTGAAGAACGCCGCGATCCTCTACGATCAAGGCAATGACTACGTCCGCGGCCTGGGCGAGTACATCAAGGCAGCCTACGAGAAGCTCGGCGGCACGGTCTCCGTGTACGAGGCCTACAACAAGGACGACACCGATTTCAGCGTCCTCCTCTCCAAGGTGCAGGATGCCAACGTCGATGTCATGTTCCTGCCGGACTACTACAACAAGGTCAGCCTGATCGGCACCCAGGCCCGCGAGCGCGGCATCACCGCGATCATGATGGGTGGCGACGGCTGGGATTCGCCCGAGCTGGACCTGACGGCCATGGATGGCGGGTTCTTCTCGAACCACTACTCGCCTGCCGATCCTCGCCCGATCGTGCAGGATTTCATCACGAAGTACACCGAAAAATTCGGTCAGGCGCCTGACGCGCTGGCCGTCCTGGCCTACGATGCCGCCAACATCCTGATGACCGCCATCCAGGATGCGGGCACTGCCGACCCGACGGTCGTCAAGGATGCCATGCTCAAGGTCAAGGTCGAGGGCATCTCGGGCGAAATCACGATGGATGAGTTTGGCAACCCGATCAAGTCTGCGGCCATCACCGCCGTCACCGGCGGCAAGACCGAGTTTGTCAAGTTCGTCGCTCCGTAACTTACCCCGGTTCGTGGTAGACGCTTAGACGTCTACCACGAACCCGCAAAGGTGACCCGGTCGCCGCCTGAAGCTGAGGCTCTGTGCAAGCGCACCTGCTTCAGGCGGCGTGCCATGTATCGAGGTGCAGCAATGCAGAAAACGCTTGTCCAGCCGAGTGGGCCTGCCCGCGATCATCAGGCTGTCCCCCGTATTGCCCGTTCGGGGTTAGGCTGGGCTTTCCTGGCCGTCCTCGGTGTCGGGGCCCTCTTCATCCTGGGCCGGAGCCTGGTGGCCAAGCCCACCCTCTTCGTCGAGCAAATCATCAACGGTCTGCAATTGGGCTTCATGTACGCACTCATCGCGCTGGGCTACACAATGGTCTACGGCATCGTCCGGCTGATCAACTTTGCGCACGGCGATGTCTTCATGGTCGGCGCGTTCGTCAGCTATTACGCCATCACCCGCTACAGCGTGAACCGGCTGCCGGAGCGCATCTTCGGGCCGATGCCGCCCGCGTTGTCCTCCCTGCTTGGCACGCTGCTGGTTGTGGCCCTGTCGATGTTGGTGTGTGCATTCATGGTTGCCATCATCGAGCGCGTGGCCTACAAGCCCCTGCGGAATGCACCCCGTATTGCAGCCCTCATCACCGCCATCGGCGTTTCATTCTTCCTCGAGTATTTCGGTGCGCTCCCGTTCGTCTTTACGTCGAACTACGTCACCTATCAGCGGCCCCTGACGGCGGCCAGTTATGAGGTGGCGGGCGTGCGCTTTTCGAATATCACGCTGATCGTGATTGCCACGGCGCTGCTTGCGCTGCTCCTCTTGCAGTGGATCGTGCTGCGGACGAAGATGGGCAAAGCCATGCGCGCGACCTCGTTCGACAAACCGACCGCGCGCCTGATGGGCATCAATATCGACGCCATCATCACCTTTACTTTCGTCATCGGCGCCGGCCTGGCCGCGATTGCCAGTGTGCTCTACGCGGTGGCGTACCCGCAGATTTACACCTTCATGGGCATCATGCCCGGCTTGAAGGCCTTCGTCGCGGCCGTCCTCGGCGGCATCGGCAGCATCCCCGGCGCTTTTGTCGGCGGGCTGATTATCGGCCAGGCCGAGGCGCTCAGCTCACACGCACTGTCTTCCACCCTGCGTGACGCCATCGCCTTCGGGATTCTGATCCTGGTCCTCCTGATCCGGCCCCAGGGCCTCTTCGGCGAGCCGCAAAGCGACAAGGTGTAAGGGAGCCCGCATGAAACACCGTTTTCTCGGTCAAACGCTCTGGTTCTGGCTCATTGCCGCCGGCGTATTCGCGCTCATTCAGGGCTTCTTTGCCCTCAGCCGGTTCGACATCCCGGTCATCAGCACCATTGCCGGGGCCTACGCTCAGCGCATCTTCCTGGCCTCCGGCGTCATGGCAATCGTCGCGCTGGGGCTGAACCTCATCTACGGGTTCAACGGGCAGTTCTCGCTCGGCCAGTGGGGCCTCTACGCGATCGGCGCCTACACCGCGGCAGACATCACTTACCGCTGGAACAGGGGTGACAGCTCCGCGCTGCTGTTCGTGCTGGCCGCGGTCCTGCTGCTGGCCCTGGCCTACAGCCTGATCAGCCGCCTGATCCGTGTACGGCTCGCATTCATGGACGAAATGTCCCGTTTCACGCTCTACCTGCTCGGCACCGGCGCGGCCATCGGCCTGAGCGTGCTGCTGGCGAGCGTGCTCAAGGGACCGGTCGATGTCGTGTTGGGGCTGCTGCCCGCCGCGGTCAGCATGCAGATTGTGTTCGTCATCGCCACGCTCTGCGCCGGCGCCATCGCAGGTCTCATCAGCTACCTGTTCGGCCAGCCGGTGCTCAAGCTGGGCGGCGACTACTTCGGCATCGCCACCCTCGGCCTGACGATGGTCGTCTTCGTGCTTGCGAACAACTCGGACAAGGTCTTTCCGGAGATGAAGGGCTCGCGCGGCATGGTCGGCATCCCCACGCTCACCACATGGTTCTGGGTGTTCGTCTTCCTGCTGGCCGTGCTGGTCATCACGCGCAACCTGCTCGACTCGTCGCACGGTCGCGCGGTGATCTCGATCCGGGAAGATGAAATCGCCGCCAAGACGATGGGCGTGGATACGACGCAATACAAGACGCTGGCCTTTGTTATCGGCAGCTTCTTCGCCGGTCTGGCAGGCTCGCTGTTCGCCCACCAGGAAGGCTTCCTGCACCCGTCCACCTTCAACTTCGTCAAATCGTTCGACCCGCTCATCATCATCGTGTTCGGCGGGCTGGGCAGCGTCACGGGGACGGTGCTGGCGAGCTTCGTCTGGGGCATCGTGCTGTTCTACGTGCTGCCGACCGTCCTGCCCCAGGGCGGCGAGGGCTGGCGCTTCGTGATTTACGCGCTCGCGCTGCTCATCATCATGCTGCTGCGCCAGCAGGGCCTCCTGGGCGGCCGCGAGTGGGGCTTCTTGAAGTCAACCAAGTGGCCTTTGGCCGGCAAGCTCAAAGATGGTGCAGGGCAGATGGAGCCGTCACCTGCGGCAACCGCACCCGGCCCGCAAGCGGAGGCGCACTGATGGATCCCCTGCTGCAAATCGTCAATCTTGACAAAACCTTCGGCGGCCTGCGCGCCGTGTCGAACTTCGACCTCGAAGTGTATCCCGGGGAGCTGGTCGGGCTCATCGGCCCGAACGGCGCGGGCAAGACGACCGTGTTCAACATGATTACCGGCGTCTACACGCCCACCAAAGGCCAGATTCTCTACCAGGGCCAGAATATCGGGGGCATGCCGCCGCACGAAGTCACGCAGATGGGCATCGCGCGCACCTTCCAGAACATCCGCCTGTTCCCCAGCCTGAGCGTGCTGGACAATGTGCGCATCGCCTACCACCATCATGCGGGCTACGGCATCAGCGAGAGCATCCTGCGGCCCCCGTCGTTCTACCGGCTGGAACGCGAGCTGACCGAGCGCACGCAGGAGTTTCTCGCGGTCTTCAACCTGCACACCCGCCAGGACGAGATTGCGCGCAACCTGCCCTACGGCGAGCAGCGGCGGCTGGAGATTGCCCGCGCGCTCGCCAGCAACCCCAAGCTGTTGCTGCTGGACGAGCCTGCCGCCGGCATGAACCCGGCTGAAATCACTCGCCTGATGGAGCTGATCCACTTCATCCGGGATCGCTTCAACCTGACCATCCTGCTCATCGAACACCAGATGCGCCTGGTGATGAACATCTGCGAACGGCTGACCGTCATGGACTTCGGGCAGGTGATCGCGCGGGGCACGCCGCGCGAAATCCAGGACAATCCGCAGGTCATCGAAGCCTACCTGGGCCGCGGTGCAATTGGCCGGGCCGGTGTCGTCAGGAAGGACGTCTAGATGCTACTCGAAGTCAAGGACCTGAACGTCTATTACGGTGCGATTCACGCGCTGCAGGGCATCTCGTTCAACGTAGACGAGGGCGAAATCGTCACGCTGATCGGGGCCAACGGCGCGGGCAAGTCCACGATTCTCAAGACGGTCTCCGGCCTGCTCCATCCCCGGTCCGGCCAGGTTACGCTCCGAGGCGAGCAGCTGGTTAACGTGCCGGCCCAGGACATCGTACGCAAGGGCGTGATCCACGTCCCGGAGGGACGCAAGATCTTCGCCCCGCTGACCGTGGCCGAGAACCTGGAGATGGGCGCGTTCACGCGCAAGAAGCCCGCTGAAATCCAGGCAAACCTGGAGCGCGTCTTCAAGAGCTTCCCGCGTCTCAAGGAGCGGCTGGCGCAGTTGGGCGGCACGCTCTCCGGCGGGGAGCAGCAGATGTTGGCTATCGGCCGCGGCATGATGGCGCAGCCCAAGCTGCTGCTGCTGGACGAGCCCTCGATGGGCCTCGCGCCGATCCTGGTGGAGGAAATCTTCTCGATCATCCAGGAGATCAACAGCCAGGGCGTCAGCGTCCTGCTGGTCGAACAGAACGCGCTGATGGCCCTCTCCATCGCGCACCGGGGCTACGTCCTGGAGACAGGCCGGATCGTGCTCTCAGGCACCGGCCAGGAACTGATGCACAACCCCCAGGTGATGCAGGCCTACCTCGGCGGACATTGATGACAAGGTGGACCTCATCCAACTCACCCCGCAGGCCTACCAGCTCAAGGGCGGCTCGAACGCCGGCCTGGCCGTCCACGACGACCAGGCCGTCCTGATCGACACCGGGCTGGACCGGGACACTGCGAAGAAGATTCTCCGCCACGTCGAGGCGCTGAAAGTGCGGCTGGCCGCGATCGTAATTACGCACGCGCACGCGGACCACTTCGGCGGCGCGGCGACCATCAAGGTGCGCACGGGTGCGCCGGTCTATGCGCCCGGCCTCGAAGCGGCCATCGTCGAGAATCCGATCCTCGAACCCCTCTACCTGTTCTCCGGCGCGCTGCCGCCCGCCGAGTTGCGCCACAAGTTCACGCTGGCCGAGGGTTGCCCGGTCGATCACCTCATCGCGCCGGGTCCGTTGACCATTGGGGACCTCCAGCTCCAGGTCATCCCCGCGCCGGGCCACGCGCCCAACCAGGTGATGATCGGCGGGGGCGGGGCCTGCTTCATCGCGGACGCGCTCTTTGCGCCGGACGTGCTGGACAAGCACGGCATCCCGTTTTATGTCCACATCGACCAGGCGCTGGACACGCTGGAACGGCTGCCTGAGCTGGCTGGGCAGTATGCCGCGTTCGTGCGGGGCCACGGCCCCGCGGTCGCAGATATCGCAGCGTGGGCCGCGCTGAACCACGCGCGCCTGGCGGCCATCCGGGAGGCGGTCGCCGCCGCAGTGACCGCCACAGGCAGTTTGCCGGGCATCCTGCAGCGGACCGCAGACGCGCTGCACGTCACCATCACCACCCCCGTCACCTACTGGCTGACACAGACGACGGTGCTGGCGTGTCTCGCGTCGCTGCAGGCGAGCGGTCGCGTGCGCGCCGCCGTGAGCGATAATGAAATCCTCTGGGAAGTTATCTGATGCGTGTGTGAGGTAGAACAAGTCCGTTAAATGAGCGAATCCCCGGCCCACCTTCCGGGGATTCGTGCTCAGACCGCTATTCTTTTGAAGGAGGAACCGTTTGTCAGGTTTGGGCTGTCCCTTTCCCGCTCCCGAACTGTCTATAGGATAAAGCCGTTAGATTAATCTTACATGAGAGGCTGTTTAAGATTGCATATGAAAGGGCCTGGGAGACGCGTCTCCCAGGCCCTTGCTTATCAGTTGTGGCCGGTCTCGGCAACCGCTGGTTGCACAACCGAGCCACAACTTACACAGGCATGCTACTGGATCGTTACCACCACGCTCGGCGAGACAATCTGCCACCAACTATTGCCCGGCTTGAGCGGAAGGTCCCGCCCCTGGGCATCCACGAAGCGGAACGGCGCATCCCGGCCCTCGCGCACCCACTGGCCCTCGTAGACCTGGCCGTCGCGCAGGATGCGCACCGGCCCCCGGCCCCACAATTGCACTTCCACCGATGCGTTGGAACACGGCCCGGTCGTCAACTGCGCGCCCTGCTCGGGGATGAGCGTCTGCACCGTGTTAACGGTCAGTACGACCACATTGGCCGCGCTGATCTGCTTGCCCTCCGCCTTGTCCATATGCGCGTTGCCGCCGATGGAGCGCAGCCAGCGGCCGCTGCCCGCATCGTAGGCCCAACTCACCGGCAGATTCCGGGGGAACGGCATACTCATGCTGGTGGCCGGCGCGCCGCCTTCCGGTGCACCTTCGGAGAAGACCCAGGCGGCGGTCGGCTCCGGCGCCTTGTTCCACCCCTTCTGGGTTGCCACCTTCCACAGCGTGTCGGTGTTGGCAAACAGGTTGAACGGGACGCGGATATTGGGGTCACGGAAGAAAGCCGCGCCGTTGCGTGCCTGTTCGAGCACCTGGTCGCTCAAATCCTCCGACTGGTAAAGCATCTGCCGCACCGGCTCCACGCCGCCGGAGAAGGCCAGGATCGCATCGAAGATGACCGGCAGTTCCTTGTCGACGATGCGCGCGCTGCGGATGGAGCCAATGCGCGCGGCATCCTGGCTCTGGAAGATGGCGGTGAAGCGCGTCATGCACGCCTCTTTGGGGCTTTCCACCACCACATCCGCCTTGCCCATGCCCGACTGGGGCACGACCGCGGGATCATTGTCCACCTTGACGGCCAGCGGCCGCCGGTCCAGCACAGACGGGTCTGCGGGACGCAGGCCGGTGAAGATGGAGACGCCCGGTTCGCGCGGCAGCAGCGCGGCGGACAGGGTTGGCGTCATCGTCGCAGTCGCGGTCGGCTCAGGTGTGGCGGTGGGTTCGGGCGTCGCGGTCGGCTCGGGTGTTGCGGTGAGCGTGGGGGTTGGCTCAGGCGTGCTGGTGGGCGGCCGAGGGGTACGGGTCGGCGTGGCGGTGGCTTCCTGCACCGCCGGGCCGCCGCAGCCGGCGAACAGGCTCACCACGACGAGCAGCGTCAGCACAACAGCCGCCAGGGATAGACGGATGGGTTCTTTCACGAAAAATCCTCCGAGGCGAATATGGTGGCATTATACACAAAACGGACGCCGGAACGAAGTTCGGCGTTCCCATTGGTTGTGTTTTGTCCTGGGTGGCACGGAAGCACCCA
>DAOUGK010000518.1:0-6620 GCA_034429055.1 Anaerolineae bacterium
GTGCAACCTCAAGACACACCGCTTCGGCGGCCACTTCACGCTGTCGCTGAAGAACTCGGTCGGGTTCGCCGCCAAGCAGATTCCCGGCCAGAGCTACAACTACATGAGCGAATTGCACAGCTCGCGCGACCAGCGGCGGATGATCGCAGAGATCAACCGGACCTATCAGCCCGCGCTCGTCGTGATGGATGCGGTGGAGGCGTTTGCGGATGGCGGCCCGGATCGCGGCCGGATAGTTCAGCCCGGCGTCGTCCTGGCCGCGGCCGACCGCGTTGCGCTGGATGCGGTGGGGGTTGCCATCCTGCGTCACTTCGGGACCACCGCGGAAGTGAGCCGCGGCCGGGTGTTCGAGCAGGAGCAGATTGCGCGCGCGGTCGAGTTGGGCCTGGGCGCGCCGCGGCCCGCGGATGTGGAGATCATCACCGAAGACGAGGCCGGCGCAGCCTTTGCCGCCGAGATACGCGCGCAGTTGAACTGACCTGGCATTGACGGCCCGGCGGCAAAGTGACTCACGCAAAGACGCCAAGTGACGCAAAGCAGTGTCCTCTTTGACCTTTCTTTGCGTTCTCTGCGCCTTTGCGTGAGCCTTCGTCTCTACGCCGGCATGCTCGTCGTGAACCGCTTCCCGTCTTTGTGGCACAGGATCTGGATAATCCGCCGCCCTGAAGGCGCGACGCCGGGCAGCCCGCCGCCCGCCTCCACCCACTGGCCGACCATGTAGAGGTTCTCCAGGCCCGGCACCGTGCGTTCGACGCCCTGCTGGAGCATCCCGCCGCTCACCGCCCATCCCTATATCCAGCCCCCGGTAGTTGCCCGTGTAGCGCTCGGTTGTCAGCGGGGTCGCCACGTCCACGGCCTCGATATCACGCGTGATGCCCGGATAGCGCGTCTCCAGGAAGCCGATCACCGTGAGAGGCCGTAGCGGCCTGCCGCAAGGCCCGCTACGCCTGCGCCGATGATGATGATTGATTCCTCGGCCATGCTTCTTCCTGCGAGCGTTGCGTGTGCGCTCGCTCGTCACATATCCATAGGAACATTAAGCGGGAATGTCGTGGTATAGCATGGCCGGCGAGGGTCTGATGCAAGGCGGGGCCCGGTATCCTGAGCGGAGGGCGTTGCTGCCCAACGTTACGCAGTTGAAGGATGCGGCCCGGCGAGTGCCCGCTCTGGGCGTACACCCGCCAGGCCCTGACGCGACCCTCCGGTGCAAGGTGCGTACTGAGAGTAGGCATATGCGCCCGGCGCGGGCGTTTGGAGGCTGCTCGGAAGGGAGGAGGTCGCCATGAATGATGGTGGATGGGTTATCGCCACCCACGGTTTGAGCAAGACCTACAAGCAGGTTCATGCTCTTAAAGACCTGAATCTGCAGGTGCCGGAGCACTCAATCTTCGGCTTTCTCGGCCCCAACGGTGCCGGCAAGACAACCACGATCAAGCTGTTGTTGGGCCTTATCTATCCGACGGCCGGCTCGGCCTCGGTCTTTGGGCTGGATGCGGTCCGCGACTCGGTTGCAATTCGGGCACGGATCGGCTATCTGCCGCAGGAACCGCGCTTCTATGATCACATGACCGCGCGCGAGATTCTCGATTACACCGCGCACTTCTTCTTCCGTGGGCCGCAGAGTGAAATCGACCGCCGCGTCGCGGAGACGCTGGCGTTGGTGGGCCTGGAAGAGAAGGCCGACCGGCCGACGAAGGGCTTCTCCGGCGGCGAGCGACAGCGGCTCGGCATCGCCCAGGCGCAGGTCAACTACCCTGACCTGCTCATCCTGGACGAGCCCGCCGCTTCGCTGGACCCGATGGGCCGGCACGATGTGCTGGAGGTGATGGAGCGGCTGCGCCGGCACACGACGATCTTCTACTGCACCCACATCCTGGACGATGTGCAGCGCGTGAGCGATGCAGTTGCCATTCTCAACCGCGGGGAACTCATCGCTGCCGGGCCGATTGGGGAGTTGCTCTCGACGCATCAGGGCGCCGTTGCCTACGAGGTCCGGCTGAGAGGCCAGGCAGATAGCACCTACAGCCATCTCCTGGCCCAGCCCTGGGTGACTGGCATCCAGCAGAACCATGCGAACGGCGCACTCAAGTGGACCGTCAGCGTCAGCGATCCGGTTGCGGCGGAGGCAAATCTGTTCCGCCTCCTGGCGCAGGATGATCGAATGATCGTAACGGACTATCGCATTAAGGCGAACGACCTGGAGGATGTTTTCCTCCGGCTTGTCGAAGGAGGAGGACACCATGGCGGGCAGTAGCACCAGTACCGGCAACAGTGCCATGATCCTGGAGACGGGCAGCGGATGGTCGCGGGGCCTGCGCAATCTGCTGCGGGCCGAGTTCGGCGCCTGGTTCGGCACCCGCACTTGGCTGTCGCAAATCCTGATCTGGGCGTCGGCGGTTAACCTGATTTATCTTTTCGCCTCGCTTGGGATGCGCGGCAACGCGCCGCCTTCCGACGCGATTATGATCTTCAACGTCTTTATGGGATTGGCTGGGCCGATCGGCGTAACCATCGTCATGCAGGACGCGATCATCGGCGAAAAGCGGTCGGGGACGGCCGCTTGGATCCTATCGAAGCCGGTCTCGCGGATGGCGTTCATCGTGGCGAAGCTCTTCGCCAACAGCCTGGGCATCGCGGTGACCATGGTGCTGGCGCAGGGGGTCATCGCTTACTTCATCACAGGCCTGATCAACGGCCAGTGGCTGCCGCTGCCCGGCTATCTGGCCGCGCTCGGCATCCACTTCGCCAATATCCTATTTTACCTGACCCTGACCGTCTTGCTGGGCGTGTTGTTCGAGCATCCCGCGCCAGTTATTGGCATCCCGCTCGCGTTTCTGTTCAGCCAGAATTTCCTCGCGCCGCAACTGGCGCAGTGGCAGCCCGCGCTGGCCAATGCCTTCCCGTGGACGCTTGCAGTCCCGGTTAACGGTGGGGGAGGGCTGGGGGTCGCCGGCGCGCTGATGCTGGGTCAGCCCACCCCGCTGCTGGCGTTGTATGTGGCACTCGCTGCAGCAGCTGTATTTGTGATCCTGGCAATGGCCATATTCCGCCGGCAGGAGCTGTGAGAGGATGGCCCCCCCCTCTCCCGCACCGCAGTGCGGGAGAGGGGGGTGAGGTCAGCTTCGTCGCCGCAGGAACGCCTTCCAGATTTCGCTGGCGATGAACACTACGGTGCTCGCGCCCAGGCTGATGGCCAGCTCGCCGGCGGTGAGCGCCTGCGTCCGGAAGATGGGCTGCAGGAACGGCACGTAGGTGATCGCGAGCTGGAGCACGAACGTCAACAGCACTGCGCCCAGCATCGCCTTGTTCGACAGCAGCCCGATGCTGAACAGCGAGTCGCGCTCCGAGCGAATCGCCAGGGCATTGCCCATCTGCGACAGGGTCAGCGTCATGAAGACCATCGTCACCCACGCAGGGTTGCCCTGCCGCCAGGCCCAGTAACCGACCCCTAGCGACACGATGCCCATCAGCAGGCCGATGAACAGGATCGCCGGGGCCATGCCGCGGGCGAAGACGCTCTGGTTGGGCGGGTAGGGCGGCCGGTGCATGACGCTCCGCTCTGCCGGCTCCACGCCCAGCGCCAGGCCGGGCAGCCCGTCCGTCACCAGGTTGACCCACAGGATTTGCAGTGCGGTCAGCGGGATCGGCATCCCGACGAACGGCGCCGCCAGCATGACGACGATCTCCCCCGCGTTGCTGGTCAGCGTGTAGCGGATGAACTTGCGCACGTTGTCATAGATGGTCCGGCCCTCTTCGACCGCCGAGACGATGCTGGCGAAGTTGTCGTCGAGGATGACCATGTCGGACGCCTCCTTGGAAACATCCGTGCCCGTGATGCCCATCGCCACACCGATATCGGCCTTGCGCAGCGCAGGGGCATCGTTGACGCCGTCGCCGGTCATCGCGGCAATTTCGCCGCGACGTTGCAGCGCGGCCACGATCCGCAGCTTATGCTCCGGCGCGACACGAGCGAAGACGGATACATCCTCGACGACCTTATACAGGTCGTCGTCGCTCATCTGCGCCAACTCCTGCCCCGTCAGCACCCGGTCCGACGCCGCCCGGTCGCGTGCGTGCGCTTCTTCCTTCTTCCCTCTTGCTTCTTCCTTCGTGTCGTCGCCGTCGTCAGGCGACGGGCCACCGTCGCCCACGATCCCCAGGTCCTGGGCAATCCGCAGCGCAGTCAGCGGATGGTCGCCGGTGATCATCACCGGGCGGATGCCCGCCGACTTCGCCGTGTGGACCGCGTCCTTGACCTCCGCGCGCGGTGGGTCGATCATGCCGACCATGCCCACGATTGCCAGTTGCTGCTCATAGGGGCTGGCGGCATCCGCGCTCGCGGGCTTCGGCAGGAGTTCCTTGAGGGGCCGCAGGGCCACGCCCAGCACGCGCAACCCCTCCTTCGCCAGCCCTTCATTCGCGTCCTGAATGCGCTCGCGCCACTCCTCAGTCAGCGGCTCGAAGTGGTCGTTGGCCCACACCCGGTCGCTCACGTCGAGCAGTTGATCGACCGCACCCTTGGTGACCGCGATGTAGGGTGTCTCCTCGGATTCGAGCATCCGGCGGATGTAGGGGTTGACAACGAGGCTGTCCGTGTGGATGGGCACCTTATGTACCGTGGTCATCAGCTTGCGCTCGGAGGTAAAGGGCGCCTCTGCGACGCGCGGGAAGGTCTTGTCCAGATCGTTCTTCCAAAGGCCGTAGCGCGCCGCGGAGACAACGAGCGCGGCTTCCGTCGGGTCGCCCACCGTCGAGAAGTCGCCCGCAGCCTCCTTGTCGGCCTGGATGACTGCGTCGTTGCACATGGCGCTGCCCGCCAGGACGAGTGCCAGCGTCGCGGATGGCGGATCCTGGGGTGGGTCGCTCGCGCGCAGAGTTGGCTGGCGGCCGCGCATGAACTCTTCCATCGTGGAGCGGTGCTCGGCCACGTCGAGCACCACGACCGTCATCCGATTCTCGGTCAGCGTGCCGGTCTTGTCGGAGCAGATGACCGTGACCGAGCCGAGCGTCTCGACGGCCGGCAGCTTGCGGATGAGTGCGCGGCGCTTGAGCATCCGCTGCGCGCCGAGGGCCAGTGCGATGGTCACGACCGCGGGCAGCCCCTCGGGCACGACCGCGACCGCCATCGCGACGCCGGTCAGGATCAGCTCCCCGAAATCTTCCCCGCGCAGTAGGCCCAGCCCGACCACGATGAACACCAGCACGAGGGCCACGATTGCGAGCGAGCCGCCCATCTTTGCCATACGTCGCTGCAGCGGCGTCGGTCCGCTCTCGACGCTCTGGATCATCTCCGCGATGTTGCCCAGCTCGGTCCGCATCCCCGTATCGACGACGACCGCCGCACCGCGGCCCATCGTCACCGCCGTGCCCATGTACACCATGTTGTGCCGGTCGCCGATGGGGGAATTGGTCTCGGCTAGCGAATCCGCAACCTTATCCACCGCGGTCGATTCGCCGGTCAGCGACGCCTCCTGCACGCGCAGGTTGGCCGCCTCCACGAGCCGCGCGTCGGCCGGAATCGAATCGCCCGCCTCCAGGATGACGACATCGCCGGGCACGAGCTTGTGGGCCTCCATCTGCTCGACGCGGCCGTCGCGGCGCACTTTCACGCGGGGGGCCGCCATCTTTTTGAGCGCGGCCATCGCCTGCTCCGCCCGGTATTCCTGTGTGAACCCGAGGATTGCGTTGAGCACGACGATGACCAGGATCGCGATGGTGTCCTTGACCTCACCCAGAAAGCCGGAGATAATGGCTGCAGCGATGAGGACGAGGACCATAGTTTCCTTGAACTGGTCCAGCAGGATCAGCCAGGGGCTCTTGATCCCGCGGTCGATCAGCTCGTTGGGACCGAAGCGCGCATGGCGCTGCTCGGCCTCCGCTGCCGTCAGGCCGTGGGCGGGGTCCACCTCCAGCCGGTGCGTGGTCTGCTCGGCGGTGAAGGTGTGCCAGGGGAGATGGCTTGAGTCAGATTCCTGTGTCATAGACGGGTCTCAATACCTCCGTTAGCGCAATACAGTCTGTTGACCGATCGATGGTTTGTTGCAAGCTATTTTCGCACAAGGTCCGAATTCACACAATAAGGAGCATAGCGTCATGGAATACACCTATCTGGGACAGTCCAATCTCAAAGTTAGCCGCATCTGCCTCGGCACCATGCACTTCGGGCGGGTGACGAGCGAGGAAGACGCGTTTCGCATCATGGATCGGGCGTTGGAGTTGGGTATCAATTTCTTTGATACGGCCAACGTCTACGGCGGGCAGGGCCGCACGGAGGAAATCATCGGCCGGTGGCTGGCCCAGGGCGGCGGCCGCCGCGACAAGATCGTACTGGCAACGAAGGTCTACGGCCAGATGTCGGGCGATGACTGGCCGAACGAAGCTCGCGGACTTTCATCCTACCGGGTCTATCGCCACGCGGCCGACTCGTTGCGCCGACTCCAGACCGATCACATCGACCTGTACCAGGTGCACCACATCGACCGGCGCATCACCGGCGAGGAGTTCTGGGGGCCGTTCGAGCGGCTGACCAGCAGGGGCGACGTGCTCTACATCGGCACCAGCAACTTCCCCGGTTGGGGGCTGGCAAAGTACCAGAGCATCGCACAGCAGCGCGGGCACCT
>DAOUGK010000519.1:0-1661 GCA_034429055.1 Anaerolineae bacterium
GGCGCAGGCAGCGAGCACACGCGCATCGGCTGTCTCAACGTGAGCTGGTACGACCCGAAGCGCGGCAAGGTGCGCGTCAAGCAGGCGGGCCGTGGCGGGCTGGGCACCGTGCTGCGCGACAAGCAGATCAAGGCCATCGTGGTCCGCAAGACCGGCCTCAAGGCGGAGGCCAACGACCCGGTGGACATCAAGCGCATCCGCACGGTCGGTCAGCGCATCAACAAGGAAATCGTCGAGTTGGACGATGAGCAGAACCGGATGCGGCGCGTGGGCACGGCGCATCTGGTCGAAATCATGGATGACTACGACCTGCTGCCCGTCCACAACTTCAAGTTCGGCGCGCATCCTGATACGCCGAAGATTAAATCGACGGTGTGGGACGGCCTCTTTACGCAGACGCACCCCGATTCCTGCATCTACGGCTGCACGATGGCCTGCTCGAAGGGCGTGGACGGCTATCTGGTCCGCACAGGCCCGTACGCCAGCCATGTGGTCACGGTGGACGGCCCGGAGTATGAGACGGTTGCAGGCTGCGGGTCCAACATCGGCATCTTCAACCCGCCCGATATCATCGAACTGAACTTCTACTGCGACACCTACGGCATCGACAGCATCTCGTTCGGCACGCTGACCGCGTTCTGTATGGAGTGTTACGAGGCGGGTGTCCTGAACCTGGAAAAGACCGGGGGCCTTGACCTGCGCTTCGGCAACGCGGCTGCCGCGCTGGAGCTGCTGCACCAGATGGCGCGGGGAGAAAGCTTCGGCCTGATTGCCGGTATGGGCGTGCGCGCCATGAAGGCTTACTTTGTGGAGCACTTCGGCGCAGACCCGGCTTTCGTGCAGGACATCGGCATGGAAAACAAGGGGATGGAATACTCCGAGTACATGACCAAGGAGAGCCTGGCGCAGCAGGGCGGCTACGGCATGACGAACAAGGGCGCGCAGCACGACGAGGCCTGGCTTATCTTCATGGACATGGTGAACAACCATATCCCCACGTTCGAGGCCAAGGCCGAGGCGCTGCACTACTTCCCGATGTGGCGGACGTGGTTCGGGCTGAACGGGCTGTGCAAGCTGCCGTGGAACGACATCGAGCCGGCGGACAACGCGCTGACCGACGAGCCGGCCAAGGTGCCCGAACATGTGGCGAACTATGTTGCGCTGTTCTCCGGCACGACCGGCCGCGAAGTGACCAAAGAAGACCTTATCACAATGTCGGAGCGGGTCTACAACTTCCAGCGCGTGTTCAACCTGAAGATGGGCGCGAGCGTGCCGGGCGCGGGCACGCGCGCGCATGATGCGATCCCGTATCGTTCCGCCGGCCCGGTCACCGTCGAGGAATACGAGAGCCGCGCCGAGCGTTACGACAAGCAGTTGCGGGAGAAGGCGGGCATCGACCCGACGGGCATGAGCACGCAGGAGAAGGTGGCTGCGCTGCGCAAGTACCGTGAAGCGCAGTACGAGGGGCTGATCGACGCGGTGTATGCACGCCGTGGCTGGAACAGCACCGGCATCCCGACCGTGGCGAAGCTGCGCGAGCTGGGGATCGACTTCCCCGATGTGGTCGCGATGGTGGAAGCGCACAGCTAGGGTTCGTGAAGAGACCTCGGATACATCAATAACTCCGAGGTCTGACTTGGTTTGATCAGTCGAGGGGGCAG
>DAOUGK010000520.1:0-5964 GCA_034429055.1 Anaerolineae bacterium
GAACACGAGGATGTCCGCGCCGCAGCCCTTGAGCGCGACGCCCCACGGGCCCTCGGTGCGCGTCTCCCCGATGCCGCCGGTCAGCGGACTCTTGCCCGCGGTCGTGAACCGCGCCAGGCCGGGGCCGGGCTGCCCCGCGACGACGCTCGACGCGAAGATGAGCAGGTTCCCCGGTCCGAGCGGGTCGATGCCGGGCGGGGTGCGTTCGAGCAGCAGCGCGGCCGCGGCCAGCCCGCCGCCGGCGTAGCGCCGCCAGAACAGCTCGTCGCGCTCCTCCAGCATATAGCTGTGCTGTGTCAGGTCCACCCAGAGTACCCGGCCAGTATACCCGTATCGTTCGGTCATCGGTCATTCCCTGTCTGGTTATGTGTCTCATCCGCAGCGGCGGACCACTGCGTGTCCGGGTCCAGCGGGTAGATGGGACGGCGGAGCCGGCGGTAAGGCAGCCGGTCGAGGCGCTGGTCACCGAAGCCGGGGCTGAGCGCCATGATGTGCGCCGGCGCATAGTCGCGCAGTTCCGGGAAGAGATAGCCGAGCTTCACGACCACCGCCTTGTAGTCCGCCGGGTTCACGCCCATCGTGTGGAAGTGCCGCATTTCGGTGAAGGGCAGGCGGTCGTTCTGGAGCACGACATCCACCCCGCCGATGCTCACCAGAGCGCGCGGGGGGATGCCTGTCACCTCGGGGACAAGCCGCTTCACAGTGACCTCGGCACGGTACGGATATCCTGATGTGCGGTCCAACTGGCCGCCGAGCTCGACGCTCACCCGGCTCCCCGTGCCCGCAGCAAAGCAAGCCGTAACTGCGTCCGGCGCAGGCATGCCGGCCACCAGCACATCACGTGCGTCCAGCTCGACGAGTCGCGCGAGGAACACGGGCACATCGCCCGCCGCGCCCGCGGTTGGGTTGTCGCCCGAGTCGGAGATGAAGACCGGCCGGACGGATGAGGCATATGCCATGCGGATCGCCTCATCGACCGGCGCGGTGGGCGAGTCGATGGCGAAGCGGTCGCGTACCTGCCAGACCTCCGCCGCCAGCCTGTGCGCTGCCGTAGCAGCCACGGCCGCGTCCGTGCCCGTCACAACCGTGCTGACGCTCGTGTAGGGCGAATCGGTCCACGCGCAGCCGATCAGGATGGACGACGTGAGCACGCCCGGCAAGGCATCGCAATGTGGCAGCCGCGCATAGAGCGAAGCCGCGGGTTCGACCTCGGTGACTGCGGCCTCCCCCGCGACGAGCAGCGGCAGCTTGACCATGCGGGTGACAGGCCGCACGCCGGACCTGAGGGAGTCGAGCAGCAGCCGCGCACCGCGCTCCCGTGTCGCAGCGACGTCGCGGTGCGGCGCGGTGCGGTAAGCGGTGACGATGTCGCTCAGCGCGACGACTTCGGGAGCGAGGTTAGCGTGGAGATCGAGCGTGACCGCAATCAGCGGGCCGGGGCCGATCAGGTCGCGCACGGCGCGCAGGATCGCGGTCTCGCCATCCCCGATGCGCTCGACCTCCATCGCGCCGTGCAGGTGCAGGAGCACGCCGTCCAGCGGCAGAGCTGAACGGATACCGTCCAGCATCTCCGTGAGATAACGGGTGAACGCGTCCTCCGTCACCAGGCCCGAAGGCGACGCGTGCGCCACGCAGGTGGGGAAGAGGGTATGCTGCGCCTGCTCCTGCTGCCAGGGGGGTGTGGTGAGCAGCGCCTCCCCGCGTGCCGCCCGGAAATCGTCATAGGTCGTGGGCAGCGTCGAAAAGGTGTTGGTCTCGTGTGCCAGCCCGGCAATGGCGATACGCAAAGTTGATCCTCTTAACCGTCAGCATGCACCCGGCGGGTGCGATTGGCGTTCGGCAGCGTGACCCTGGCGCCAGTCAGGATGCTCTCGATGGCTGCAAAGCCGACCTCGTGTACCATTTCCCAATCGGCGCCCGTGCAGGCCGGCAGCGGACCGCCGTCCAGGTGGGCCGCGATCTGGTCGTAGGCCACGGTGAAGGGGCTGGCGTTTTCCGGCAGGCCGTACTGCGCCAGGTCAATGGCCGCGCCTTTCTTGCTGCACGCGTACGGCGGCGTGTAGATGCCTGCGCGTGCCCGGCCTTCGGTCCCGATCACATCACAGTAGAACGAGCCGTATTCGCCATCAACGCCGACCTGCAGCCCGGTCACGCCGTTGCTGAAGTCGATCATCATATCGGTCAGGCTCGGCTCGGGCTCGTAGCCCGCGGGAAGCTGCTTCGGCGGCACGGTTCCGCGAGCGTAGACGGCGGTCGGCTGGTAGCCGGCAAACTGGCAGATCAGATCGGTCGTATGGCTGGCATAGGAGAGCAATGTCCCGCCACAGTACCCGATCACGCGTGTCACCTCGCCAATCAGCCCGTCCTTGACCAGTTTCTCCATCCACAGAACCGACGGCGCCCAGTGCCGCGAGTACGACACGGTGATGGGGATGCCCGCAGCGTCCGCGGCGGACACGACCGCGTCCATCTCAGCGAGGGAGCAGGTCGGCGGCTTTTCGAGGAAGATGGCCCGCGGCCGCGCGGCGATGACGTCCCGCAGCACCGCGAAATGGTGCGGCCCGCGCACGCACACCGCGATGATGTCGAGCCGCTCGCTCGCGCACATCGTGACTGCGTCGCTGTAGTGCTTTACGTCCGGGAAGGACGCGCCCCACTTGCGCTGGAACGCGTCGTGGCGTTCCGGCATCAGGTCCGCGACCGCGGCCAGCCGGACGCGCTCGCTCCCGGCAATCCCGCCTGCGTGGTTGTACGGTGCCTTATCACCCGGTGCGCCCCACTCCATGGCGGCAATCGCGCCCAGCCCGATGAGTCCTACGCTGTACATTATGCCTCCTGAAGGCGGGCTTCCGCAAGGGTCACGACACCGGTCGCGGCCCACTCTGCGCCGCGCAGCAGCGACCGCTGGAACCCCTCGCCCTCAAACGATGCCAACGTATAGCCCTTGTAACCGCCCCCGAAATCTTCAGGCCACACATGCCCGAGGATCTGGTGAAAAACCCGGCCGGCGCCGAATTCTGTGACCACCATCATCGGCTCATCGCGACCCGTGCCTTTCTTCTCAGGCGCCGAATAAGCGGTCGCCAGCACCCGGTAGTCGGCGCCCGGTATCGGCGCCAGCCGGTGGTACAGCTCATCCCATGTCTGGAAGTCGGCCAAGCCGCTCGTGATCGGGTGATCGTGGTCCACGATCCGCACGGTGAACTCGTGGTAATCGCCGTGGCCGCTGCCATCCGTCCACATCACGCCCGCCATCTGCGCCATCGCGGCCCAGCCCTTGAACCCGTTATTGGCCGCGTGCAGCAGGACGACCCCGGCCCCGCGACGCACAGCGTCCTCGAAATTCTGCTGTGCCTCTGCGCTCCAATCCGCCCCGTTGTAGTCAACGAAGAGCAGTTGTACGTCTTTCAACGCCGCAGCATCCTCGAGCGCCGCGGACGGGTCCTCGGTCACGGTCACTGCGAACCGGCCGGAGGCTTCCAGCAGGTCGCGGCAGAAGGCCGACGAGCGCCGCCAATCGTGGTTGTTCTGGCCCGTCAAGAGCAGGGTATTGATCTTTTCCATAATCTCACTTCCTGAATTCCAGGCAGGCCGACGTGCCTGCCGCCAAATGCACCACCTGGCCGCCCCACAGCGCGTTCTGGCCGAGCGGCTGCTGCATGGCGCTCGATGGCTCCACGTACGCGCGCACGGATGCGGGGAAGGCCGTCGGGTTCGTCAGCTCTACCACGATGCGGTCCGGTTCGTTCGCTACCACCGCCGCGTCGATGTGATCGAACGGCCAGACGAAGCCGGTGTCCGGTTGGACGTACAGCCCCGGAACCTCGGCATACGTCTGCATCAACGAGACTTCGCACCAGCACGAGCCGGGGAAGATCTCACCGACCCCCTCCAGCCAGTCGCTCAGGTTCACGCGCTCGGTCATCCAGCCGGGCGGCATGTTGTCACCGATGGAGCGGTCTGCACGCGAGAGGCACTGGCCGATGCTGTGGGCGATTTCGCGTAACAATTCCAGGTAGAAGGTGTCGCCCGTTGCACGATAGAGCTTGAACAGGGCGTCGCCGGAGAGTGTGCAGATGCCCGGCGCGCCGTGCTTGTTCTGCGCGTTGGCCCACACCGACCCGGCCGCGTGCATGTCCAGCCGCCCGAACAGCGAGGTTGGTGGAAACGCGAAATCGTAGGACGTGACCCATGACGCGCACTGATGAGCCATGTCCTGGGCGTATTCGACCCACTTCGGCTCGCCCGTCACCTCATACAGCGTCACGAAAGATTCGAGCAGGCCGAACGCAGACTCGCTGTCGGGGCACTGGCAGATCTCGCCGGGGCCGCCCGTCGTGTAGCCATTGCGCACGAAGCGGCGGTAGAAGTCCTCGCCTGCGGCGCGCGCGACGCGCAGATAGTCCGGGTTGCCCGTGTGCTGGCCTGCCAGGGCGAGGCCGCCCGCCGCGGTGCTGCCGCTGGCCGAGTTGCCGACGACTAGCTCGCCCGTCTCGACATCTACGAACTGGCCGAACTGGCCGTAGCGGTCCCACAGCCGCACGAATGCGTCCGCGGCCCGCTGCGCACCCGCAATCCACGCAGGGGGCGCAGGTTCGCCCGTCTGCCGTTCGACGAGCAGCAGTTGCTTGTAGGCGAAGTAGAGGGTGTCCGCGCTCTTGCGGATCAGGTGCCACCGCTCCGTGCCCGGGTTGAAGAAGCCGTCGCCCAGCCAGACCATGCCGTCCGCTGTCCAGTGGCCGATGCCGTAGAAGAGACCCGACGGCGCCTGCGCCACGCCGAACAGGTAGTCCAGGTTGCGGCGGGCGCGTGCCTGCGACTCCGCGCTGCCCTCGAACAGGAGCGGGTGCGTAACCATGCCGCCGCCGACCCAGCCCACCTGACAGTCGGCATAGGGCGATTCACCGATGCCGACCCGATAGTAACCCGGCCCTTCGGACCAGTTCTCGGCGTTGTACTTGGGCTCTTGGATGGCCCAGGACGCGGAGAAGGGAAGCATGTGCGGCAGCGTCACCGGCCCGCTGAGGTCCTTGCGGACGGCCACGAAGCGGTCGAACAGCGCGGGGACGTCGGGGCAGTCGAACGAGTAAAGCCGCAGCCGCAGCGTCACCTCGTCGCCCGGCCGCCAATCTGCGGCCCGGTCGTCGCACGGGTGATCCATGCTGGCGATGGTGTAGCGGCGGTCCTCCCGCATGCCCGGCGCACCGAGGCTGATTTCGGCGCGCGTCCGGGCGTCGGTCTCCGTGATTTCGAGCCCGGAGTCGCCCAGGTGCGTCGCCTGGTTGGTCAGCAGCCAGAGGCCGCGGTGCGTCCGCGGGTTGTGGACGCCGACCGCGGGGGTGCTCAGGTCGCGCGTCAGCAATTGGATGCGCGATGGCCCCGGCCCGCTGTTGAGCCGCGGCACATCGGTGATATGCGTGGGTGCATCCGGCCCGCGCAGCGCGGGGTCGAGTACCAGGGGCGGGTAGGGCACTTTGCAGGAGATGAAGCGGTTGCCCGCGTAGACCGCCGCGGGCATGACGAGGTAGTCGCCGGGGTCCCAATCGTCCAGCGCCAGCACCGCGTTGACTGCGACCTGCTGCGCCCGACCCGCAATCACGCGGAAGGTGACGTGCAGTTCCAGGGCATCTGGCCGGTCATCCACCGCAGTGACGCGATAGCTTGACTCCCACGTCGCGCCGGCGAACTCGAACGCTGCTGTAGTGCTGGTCCAGGCGAAGTCCTGTGTCTCCAGCAGATGCGCGCCTTCATAGCGGCGCAGGCGACCGTGCCAGGTTGCGGTCAACCGGCGCAAAAGATCATCGAACATAGAGGGTTACAGCTCCCTTTCGCGCTTATACTGTAAGGAGGACGACTTCATGGAGGTCCAGGCGGGGGATGTGAACCGTATCGTCTTCGACAGCCAACGTCTCGCCTGAGAGCGCGAGCTTGGCGGCCTTCACCTGCATCCCTGCAACCCGCAGC
>DAOUGK010000521.1:0-19071 GCA_034429055.1 Anaerolineae bacterium
ATGCCGGCTTCGACGGCGAGACGTGCAGGCACGTCCGGCGGCAGGACCTCAGCCTGGTAGGCGGCATCCTGCTCGGTGAACAGCTCCCAACTGGGGAATGAGACCAGGCGGACCGCGACACCCTGCTCGGCCAGGCGCTTGCCGGCTTCGACGATCAGGCCCACCTCTGAACCGCTTGCCATCAGGATGATCTGCGGTTTAGTACCCCTGTCGGTGGCAAGGTCGGCCAGCACGTACGCGCCGCGGTGCAGGCCCTCGGCCGGCGCATAGACCGTCCGATCCAGTGTGGGGAGGTTCTGCCGCGTGAGAACCAACGCGGATGGCCGGTGGCGATTCTCGATCGCGACCTTCCAGGCCTCGCGGACCTCGTTCGCGTCGGCAGGGCGCAGCGTAATCAGCCGCGGGATCGCTCGGAGCGCGGCCATGTGTTCGACCGGCTGGTGGGTCGGCCCATCCTCGCCCACGCCGATGCTGTCATGGGTAAAGACCGAGATGGCGCCCAGGTGTGACAGCGCGGCCACCCGCAGGACCGGCCGCATGTAGTCGGAGAAGACGAAGAAGGTCGAGCCGAACGGTATGACGCCGCCGTGGTAAGCCATGCCGTTGACGATCGCGCCCATGCCGTGCTCGCGCACGCCGAAGTGGATGTTGCGGCCTTCATGGCAGTCGTCGCCGCCGTCAACGGGGCCGGCAAACGCCGGGCTGTTGTTCATCCAGGTGACGGTGGAGGGCGCCAGGTCGGCGGAGCCGCCGATGAGGTCGGGCAGCTTGTCTGCGATGGCGTTGAGCACCTTGCCCGAGGAGGCCCGCGACGCGATCCCCTTCGCATCCGCCGGGAACACAGGCAGGCCGTCTGCCCAGCCCTCCGGCAGCTTGCCGGCCAGCCGGCGCTCCAACTCGTCTGCCAGCGCAGGGTACTCGGCCCGGTAAGCCGCGAACTTCTGCTGCCAGGCCTCTTCCTGTGCTGCGCCGCGGTCCACCGCCTGCCGGAAGAATGCCAGCGCCTCATCGGGCACGTAGAAGCGCGGCTCCTTTGGCCAGCCCAGATTGTCCTTCGCCGCATCCAGTTCCTTGTCGCCCGGCGGCTCGCCGTGCGCCTTGGCAGTTCCCTGGCGATTGGGCATCCCGAAGCCGATGATGTTGCGCACCATGATGATGGACGGCCGGGGATCCTGCTTGGCCGCCTGGATCGCCGCGTCGATGGCCGCTACGTCCAGCCCGTCCGCGACCTTCTGTACGTGCCAGCCGTAGGCCTCGAACCGCTTGCCCCGATCTTCGGTGAAGGCGATGTCGGTGGAGCCTTCAATCGAGATGTGATTGTCGTCGTAGAGGTAGATGAGCTTGCCCAGCCGCAGGTGGCCGGCCAGCGAGGCGGCCTCCGACGCGACGCCTTCCATCAGGTCGCCGTCCGTGACGATGGCATAGGTGTAGTGGTCAATGATGTCGTGGCCGGGGCGGTTGTAGACCTTGGCCAGGTGGGCCTCCGCGATGGCCATGCCCACGCCGTTGCTCAGGCCCTGCCCCAGCGGCCCGGTCGTGGCATCTACGCCCGGTGTCAGTCCATATTCCGGGTGGCCGGGCGTCAGGCTGCCCCACTGGCGGAAGCGCTTCAGTTCATCCAGCGGCAGATCATAGCCTGTGAGGTATGCCAGGGTATACAGCAGCATGGAGCCGTGGCCGCCGGACAGGATGAAGCGGTCGCGATTCGCCCAAGCCGGGTTTTGCGGGTTATGGTGCAGATGGCGCGTCCAGATGGTGTAGGCCATCGGCGCGGTGCCCATCGGCAGACCCGGATGGCCCGAATTCGCCTGCTGCACGCCGTCGGCGGACAGGAAGCGGATCGTGTTGATGCATAGCTGTTCTAGGGTTGAGTTGTCAGGCATGTAGAACCCCCTATCAACGCTGAATCCTGGCCGAGCCGCCCTTGGCGAACGCCTTGACCTGGTCCACCGTCGCCATCGTCGTGTCGCCGGGGAAGGTGGTCAGCAGCGCGCCGTGGGCCCAGCCGAGGTTGACGGCCTCCTGCTCGGATGCGCCGCTCAACAGGCCGTAGAAGAACCCGGCCGCATACCCGTCGCCGCCGCCGACACGGTCCAGCACATCCAGCTCGCACGTGGGTGACTGGTAGGTCTTGCCGTCGATCCAGGCCACCGCGCCCCAACTGTGCCGGTTGGTCGAGTGGACCTCGCGCAGCGTGGTTGCCACGACCTTGACGTTCGGGTACATCGCCGTGACCTTATCGATCATGCCGAAAAAGGCGCTCGGGTCCAGCTTGGACGTGACGTGGACATCCTGGCCTTCGATGCCGAGGCCCATCTGCAGGTCCTCCTCGTTGCCGACGATAACATCGACGTTCTCCACGATGCGCTTGAGCACCTTCAGCGCGACCGCATGGCCGCCCCACATGTTCCACAGCTTCGCACGGTAGTTGAGGTCGATGGAGGTCACTGCCCCGGCAGCCTTCGCGGCCTTCATGCCCTCGATGATCAGCTCGCCCGTCGTCTCGGAGAGCGCGGCGAAGATGCCGCCGCTATGGAACCAGCGCACGCCGCCCGCGAAGACGTTCGCCCAGTCGATATCGCCCGGCTTGAGCTGCGCGGCGGCCTCGTTGCTCCGGTTGTAGAACACGACCGGCGCGCGCACGCCCTGGCCGCGGTCGCTGTAGACCGTTGCCATGTTCGGCCCCGTCACGCCGTTATGCTCAAAGTGTTTGTAGAACGGCTGCACACCCATCGCGCGCACGCGCTCCGCGATCAACGCGCCGATGGGATAGTCCACCATCGCGGTCACGATGCCTGTCTTCAGGTTGAAGCAGTCGGACAGGTTCGCGGCCACGTTGAACTCCCCGCCGCTCACGTGGATGTCGCAGTGGGTGGCCTTTCGGAACGGGATGACGCCCGGGTCCAGCCGGTGCACGAGCGCGCCCAGCGACACGAGGTCGAACGCACCCTCCGGTTTGATGTTGAGTCCGTACTTCATTGCTTGCCCCTCACTTTGTATAGCATTTCGCCGGCCTTGGCGACATAGAGGATGCCTTCATCCTCGCGGTTCTGCCAGTCAGCCGGGTTGATGGTGGCCGGGTCCATGTAGCCCAGGTTCAGCCGGGCGCAATCCTCCGGTGAAATCTGGCTCGCGAGCACCAGCCGGACGTTAGGCTTCTCGACGCCGTGGTCCATGACGCCGGAGCCGCGCACGTGCGTGCAGTGGGCCAGCGCGCCCAATGGCAGGTGCTTGTACTTGTCCCAGTCCTGCAGGAAGTAGGGCAGGATGTGATAGCCCGCCTCGTAGATGTACTTCCCGTGGACCGGGCTGACGACATGGAGGTGCGGCGCATAAATGATCAACTCGCCGCCGACCTCAACCACGGACTCCATCTTGTACATGCACTTGCCCGCGGTCCACAGTTCGTCGTACATCGGCGGGCAGCCCGACAGCACGCGCTTGTACGGCCGGTCGCACCACTTGATGTGCCGCTCAGAGGATACATCCGCCGCCGCGTTCCAGGTTTCGTAGACATCCCCGATGAGCATGCCCGACAGATCGTGACCCTGTACGATCAAGGCAACGAGGGTGGTCGGCGTCTGCAGCCGCGTGGTTGCCGCGTGGATGACCGCGCGCACCGGTGTGTCTTTGATGCCGATGGTGCCCAGGACGGTTGCCAGCGCGCCGAGCCAGTGTGTGGCGTTGATGACATCCGGGCCGGAGATGCCGGGGAAGAAGTACTTGGCGCCGCCGGAGAAGCCGACCACCTCGTGCGGGAAGGTCGGTCCGACGATGACGATGTGGTCGTGTTCCAGCACAGCCTTGTTGATGCGGATGTTGATTTCGTCCGGCAGCGAGAAGTGGTAGCTGGGCCCGGCAAGCTGCTTGATTTCGTCCTGGTCCATGACGCCCAGTGAAGTCAGGGCAGCGGGATCGTTCCAGGCATGGTTCAGCAGGCCGACATGCCGGTAGGTTGTCGCGCGTTCCTCCGCCGTGATGCCTACCAGGTGGTTGAGGCCCGCCTCGTCATAGCCCGGATGCGTGCCCAGGGCGACCATGACGTTGAGCTTGCGCACATCGTGCAGGGTTTCGACGACCAGGCGGAAGAGTTCAGGCAGCGGCAGCGAACGGGTGTGGTCGGGGATGAGCACCAACACCTTCTGCCCGGTCAGTTTGCCGCCCAACCCCCGGACCAGGGTCTCCCTGATCTGATCGTGCGTCAGGAGACCCCACTGTGCAATGGCTTGCGCCGTGACCATGTGACCCTCCTACGGGTTGAAGGTTACAGGTTACAAGTCCAAGGTTGACCGGCTGCGCAAACTCCCAACCTTCAACCTTCTAACCTGCAACCCGGAGTTTACTACACACCGGCGTAAGCCGAGAACCCGCCATCCACAGGAACCGTGATGCCCGTCACGAACGAGGCGGCCGGGGAGAGCAGCCAGAGCACCGCGCCCAGCAGGTCTTCCGGGTTGCCGAGGCGTCCCATCGGCGTGTGATCCACGACGCGCTGTCCGCGGGCAGTCCAGCCGCCGGTCGCCTGGTCGATCATGAGGAAGCGGTTCTGCTCGCCCAGGAAGAAACCCGGTGCAATCGCATTGACACGAATCTTGCCTGAGAAATTCTGCGCCAGATAGACGGCCAGCCACGATGTGAAGTTGGTGATCGCCGCCTTTGACGCCGAGTAGGCCGCGATATTGGTCAGCGGGCGATAGGCGTTCATCGAGGAGTAGTTCAAAATCACGCCTTCGCCGGCTTCGGCCATCTGCCTGGCGAGAATTTGGCAGGGCATCATCGTGCCCAGGATGTTCAGGTCGAGCACGAACCGCAGCCCATCCTCCGGGATGTCGAAGAAGCTCATGTCCGCGCTGCACGTGGCCCGCGGGCTGTTGCCGCCCGCAGCGTTAACCAGCCCGTACAATGCGCCGAAGCGCTTGTTGATGGCCTCGCCTGCCGCCGTCAGGCTTTCGCGGTTCATCACATCAACCTGGACTCCATCGATTTCTCCGGCGCCCGGGCCCGCACATTCCCTGAGCGCAGGCAGGCGCGCCAGGCTGCGGTCGAGGATCATGACGTTTGCGCCGCAGTTCGCAAGTGCTATAACGACATCGCCGCCCAAGGCCCCCCCGCCACCGGTCACGGCAAAGGTTTTGCCGGCGAAATCGTACATCTTCATGAGATCGTCACGGTTCATAGATAACTCTCCTTGAGGTTCTCAAGAGTTTCTCCCATCGCCGCCATCCCGCGGCGCAGGGCACGATATTCGCGATGGTGTTGCATGTAGAACTCGTGGCGGCGTGGGTCCGGGGTATAAACCGGGCCGGGTTCGACCGTGCGCGCCATCTGGTCCGCACCGATCAGCCCCAGCGCGTGGAGGCCCAGCAGCGCCGCGCCCGTGGCCGAGGTGTCGGCGACTTCCAGGGCCATCAACGGGACACCCAGCATGTCCGCCACGATTTGAACCCAGAGCGGTGTGCGCGTAATCCCGCCGGTCAGCCGCACCACGTTGTCATCAACCGTCCTGGACCCGTACAAGGCGTCCCACACATCAGCCAGGCAGTTGGCTACGCCCTCCAGGGCCGCGCGTGCGATGTGCACGCGGCTGTGACCCATCCCCAGGCCGTAGAGCATGCCCTTGTCTTTGGGCGCCCAATGGGGGCTGCGCTCGCCTGCAAAGTAGGGCAGCATGAAGACTCCCGCAGCCCCGGGCGGCACTGAAGCTGCGTCCGCCGCAAGTTGTTCGTAGCCGGCCGCGCCGGCCAGGTCGGGATACAGCTTCTCGCGCACCCATTGCAGCGTCAGTCCGCCGTTGTTGATCGCGCCGCCGATGATCCACAGGCCCTCGTTCAGGATGTAGCACCAGGTGCGCTCCGCGGGATCGAACCAGGGCTGATCGACAATCTTGCGGACGGCGCCGCTGGTGCCGACGGTGATGACCGCCTGCCCGGGCGCCGCAGTACCGATACCAAGGCTCGCCATCGCGCCGTCGCTGCCCCCGGCAATCACCGGCAGCCCCTCCGGCAGCCCCGTCGCACGCGCCGCTTCCTCTGTCAGGCCGCCCACTACCTGCGCCGGAGAGACCAGCGCGGGCAACCGGTGAGCCTGGACGCCCGCCAACTGCAGGGCCTCGGTATCCCACGTCAAGTGGTGCAGGTTGAGCAGGCCCGTCGTCGAGGCCAGGCTGAGGTCGGTGGCCCAGACGCCGGTCAGCGCGTGCAGCACCCAGTCCTTGAGGGCAACCCACAAGTATGCCCGCTGCGCCAATTCAGGTTCCACCCGGTTCCACCACCGCAGGCGTTGGAGCTGGTAGGTGGAATGCACAGGGCAACCCGTGCGCCGGTAGAGTGCATGGGTGTCGGTGTCGGCCACAAGCCCGCGGTATACGGCTGTGGCGCGGGCGTCGGCCCAGGTCATCGCATTCGCCAGCGGCGTGCCTGCCTCATCTCCAATCGGAATCAGGCTGTGCATCGCACCGCTGATGCAGATGCCCTCAGCCGCCAGGCTGTCTGATTCGGCCGCGACTTCGGCCACGGCGCGCAGCACCTTTTGCGCGGCTGCCCACACGAGTCGGGGGTCCTGTTCGGCCCAGCCGGGGTGCGGAATCTGCAGCTTGTAGCCCTCAGAAGCCGTCGCTCTGACGCGGCCATCTGCAGCCAACAGCACCGCCTTGCAGTTCGTGGTGCCCAGGTCGAGGCCGATCATGGTCCCTCTTGATTTACAGCTTGAACGTCTTGCGTGCCAGGCCGTTCGCCATGTCCGGCGCCATCTCGGCGGCCTCAGCCATGTCGATCATGCCACGCACGACCAGCCCGGCCAGCCAGTTGGCCGCCGCGCGGCGCCAGACATCGTGCCGCGCAGGAATCGAGACAAAGGCGCGCGTATCGTCGATGAAGCCGGTGGTGTTGTAGAGACCGGCGGTCTCCATCACCTGGTCGAAGTAACGGGCCATGCCGTTCAGGCTGTCGTTGAACCACCAGGGCGGGCCGAGTTTCAGCGCCGGATAGTGGCCGGCCAGCGTCGCCATCTCGCGCGCGTAGCCGGTCTCATCCATCGTGAAGAGCACCAGCGTCAGCCGCGGGTCGTTGCCGAAGCGGTCGGTCAGCGGCTTGAGGTTCTGCACCCACTCTGTAACCACCGGGATGTCCGCGCCCTTGTCCGCGCCGAACTTCGCATAGACGAGCGGGTTATGGTTGCGATGGCTGCCCGCGTGGAACTGCATGACCAGCCCGTCCTCGACGCTCATACGTGCCATTTCGATGTTCATGTGGCCGGTGAAGCGGCGCACGTCATCCGATGTGGTCTGGCCCGCGAGGGCCCGCGCGAAGATGGCCTCTGCGTCGTGTTCGGACATGGCCTCGGTGTACGGCGTCTCCACGCCGCTGTCGGTTGAGGTCGCGCCCATGCTCTTGAAGAAGGCCCGGCGCTCCTCCAGCGCAGTGATGAGACCTTTGGCCGTCGTAATCTCCCGGCCGACGACCGCGCCCAACGCTGCGAGGTTCGCCTTCCAAGCGGGCAGGCCGAGGTTGGTCACCGCATCGGGGCGGAAGGTCGGCCTGACGACGCCGGGCCAGCCGGATTCCCGGATGGCCTTGTGATGCGCCAGCGAATCGGCCGCACCATCGGTTGTGCACAGGACCTCAATCTTGAAGCGATCGAACAGCGCACGTGGGCAGTAAGCGGGCTGCGCCAGCTTGTCCGCCAGCTCGTCGTAAATCGCCTGCGCTGTGGCGCCGCTCAGCTTCTGCCGGATGCCGAACACCTCGTACAGCTCGTGCGCCAGCCAGACGCCGCTGGGGGTGCCGCGGAACAGGTAGAAGTGATCCGCGAAGACCTGCCAAATTTTGCGATGATCTGCCTCGACCGGGCTCTTGTCCGGCGCATCGGGCCGTTTCGGGATGCCCAATGTCTCCAGAGGCACCCCTTGGGAGTATAACATGCGGAACACATAGTGGTCGGGGATGATGAACAGGTCGGCGGGTGAGCCGAACGTCGCATTCTCGTCGGCCAGCAGCGCGGGATCGACGTGGCCGTGCGGGCTGACGATGGGCAGGTCCGCGATGCTGTCGTACAGCTCGCGCGCAATGCGGCGCTGGCCGGGCTCGGGTGCGAAGAAGCGATCCGGAGACAACAATGGTTCGGGCATGGTTCCTCCTTGCATAGGTCGAAGTTGAAGGTTGGAGGTTGAAGGCGCGTCTGTGTGAACTTTGCACCTTCAACCTTGCACCTTACACCTTCGACCTATTGTACCCAAAACTCCCGCAGGACGTGCGCGGCCATCTTCGGCGTGCGAACGCGCGTGAACACGCCCTTGTGGTTGAGGCCGCCGACGCGCATCAGGCTCTGCACCGCGGCGAAGTCCGCGAAGTTCCATACCTGCATGCCGGCGACAAAGTCGCGCTCGGCTGCCACTTCGAGGTGGAACCGGATGTAGTCGGCCTGGTATTCCTCGGTCCACATGACGTCGGGCTTGCCGTGAAAGCCGGGCACCGTGTCCGCACCGAACTCCGTCACAATGATCGGCTTGTGCCACCGTTCCCAGACCTGGTCGAGTTCTGCCTCCAGTCCCTGGCGTGCCTTAGCCAGTTGGCCCCCGAGAGTGTACCAGCCCCAGTATCGGTTCATGCAGACGACGTCGCACTGCTCCATCCAGTCCTGCGGGCCGCCCATGACGGTGACGATGGTGACCAGCCGCGTGGGGTCCAGCTTTCTCGCGTGCGCCAGCTCCGTCTCCAGGAATTGTTTGCCCGGTTTGTTCCTGGCTTCCAGTTCCGGATTGACGCCGGCCCCGGCGCCGATGCCGATGCCGGCGTGCATGGGCTCGTTCGCCACGCACCACATCACCACGGCCGGGTGATTCTTGTCGCGCGCGATCATCTCTTCGATCTGCTGCAGGCACATGCGGAGCCGGGCGGGGAAGTTGGCCTCGTCGCCCATCTGCAGGCTGACGGCGGGAATCTCGTCGATGATGAGGAAGCCCTCGCGGTCCGCCATCTGCATCTCTTCCTCGCTGTAGGGGTAGTGCGAGGTGCGGTAGGCGTTCGCGCCCGTCCAGCGCATGAGCTGGTAGTCCTTGACGATCAACGGCAGGTTGAGGCCCTTGCCGCTGGCAGGGAAGTCCTCGTGCCGGCCGAAGCCATTCATCTTGACCGGCTGGCCGTTGAGCAGGATCTTCCCCCCATCGACTGCGATGGTGCGGATGCCGACCCTGAGAGCATACTGGTCAGTGTCGGTGGAGACGGTCAGGTCGTAGAGATAAGGGTCCCTGTCCGACCACAGGTGCGCATTGGGCACCCGCAATTCCGCAATGGCATCGCTGCCTGCGAAGGTCAAATCCGCCTTGCAGACTGCGTCGCCGCCCTTGAGTTCCACCGAGCCCTGCCCGCCGGCCGCGGCGTTCAGCTTGACTCTGACCTGCACAACCCCGGTTGAGCCATCGATCGTGGTAACGACGGTCACATCCTCGATGTGCGTCTGCGGGACGGAGTAGAGCACCACCGGTCGATGGATGCCGCAGAAGGGGTAGAAGTCGTAGGTGGTCCTCGGGGTGGTGATGATCATGTCCGTGACCCCATGACCCGGCATGTTGCCCGAGGGCACGCGGTCGGGCCGCAGCTCGTTCTCGACGCTGATGGCGACCACGTTTTCCTCGCCCCACCTGACATGATCGGTGATGTCGAAGGCGAAGGGCAGGTGGCCGCCCTCATGCGTGCCGACTTGCTTGCCGTTGACATAAACCGTAGCGAAGTAGACGGCGGAACCCACGCGCAGGAAAACGCGCTGCGCCTGCCAGGCGGTAGGCACATAGATGCGCTTCGAGTACCATGCCAGGTCCAGGTAGCCGAAGAGGTCCTCGTACTGCTCGTTCCAACTGCCGGGGACTGCCATGGGCCGCGCCTCACTGAGGCCGATGGCCCAGCCCTGCTCTGCGCCCACATGATCGGGATCGGTCCTGAAGTCCCAGATGCCGGAGATGTCCAGCTTGTTGCGTGCGCCGTTCTGGATGGGATAGAGCACGGTAATCTCCTTTACTGGTTGTAGGTTCGAAGGTTGCCGCTAACTTTCAACTCTCGAACCTGCAACCCTTCAACCGCTAACACTACTGGCCAGTAAGCCGAGCTGCCATTCTCTCCCTGCGCTTCTGCACATCCTTGGGATATGTCAGGTAGAACAGGAACCAGAAGACGGCATTCACTGCATAAGGTATGCTGAGCATATACAGGAAGACCTTGTCAAGGCTGCCCAGCGCCCCGGCCAGCGGCTTGATCAGCAGCAGGTAGATGGCTGTGATCGCGCCCTGGATGAACGAGAAGAGCAGGGCGAAGGTGGTGGCGGCATACTGCGGCTCCACAATCTGCCCGACCATCGGCAGCACCGCGCCCGAGAAGCCCCTCGAGCCGATCGTCCCGACCAGGAAGGCCACGATGTAGACCACGAGGCCCCGGCCCCAATCCACCTGCGTGAACAGGTAGGTCCCGATGGCCCAACTGATCAGGTAGATCTGCATGAACATGACGCGGCCCTTATCCCCGAACTTCTTCTGGAAGAAGTCGCCGAGCGCGCCGCCCGTGAAGCCGCCGACCGCCCAGCCGGCCATGAAGACTGTGTAGAGGACCGCGGCTGCCGGGGTTTCCCACCCGCGCACATTCACGAAGTAGGTGACCATGAAGGCGAAGAACACCATCGAGGTCACGAACAGCAGCATGACTGCTAACAGCCAGAAGGACGGAATCTTGATGATCTCTCGGATGTCCGAGAGCTTGAACTTGCCGGCGTCCGGGTCGCCAGCCACGACGCGGCGGGGCGGCTCCTTCAGGAAGATCTGGAGCAGGATGCCGCTCAACAGGCTGAGACCGCCCATGATGAACATGCCGATGCGCCAGCCATTCTCCGGCGTAGGCCAATTGGCGAGCTGGCCGATGAGCGGGGTGAGGACGAGACCGGCGGCCACACCGATGGTGCGGAGGGTGCCGTAGGCCTTGCCGCGTTCCTCTTCGTCGAACATGTCCACCATGAGGCCGTTCTGGATCGGTTCGGCCGCAACCGTACCGATGACGCCGATGGTGTACAGAATCAGCAATTGCGTGTAGTTTTGGGCAAAACCTGCGGCGGCAGTCCAGAGGCCCCAGAGCCCGGTCATGAAGACCAGGATCTTCTTGCGGCCGAACTTGTCGCCCGCGATGGCCCACAGCGTGCCGAAGAGCATGCGGGCCCACTTGCTGATACTGGACATGGTGCCCAGTGCGCCGATATCCAGGCCCAATGCCTTTTGGATGACCGGGAACAAAGTGTTGATCAGGCCGCCTTCCATGCTGTCGCTCATGGTGCCGACAGCAAAGGCAAACATCGCGCCCGGGCGCGTCTTCTTGTACTCCGGCGTCAGGACAGACGGGGGAGCAGCGGTAGGGAGGGGGGGAGCTGCTGTTGCCATTGAGATACTCCTTGAAACGGGTTGGTTTGATGACTAACAACCAATCGAGCAACTGTGCGGCTGACCTGTCAGGATACCGCTACAGCCTGGCCTGCCATTTCCCGGCCCAGACGAGGTCGTTGGGCTGGCCTTTAAAACTCGACTCGCCCATTATTTTGTCCACAACCTGCTTGATGATTTCGGCATTGCTGTGGTACGCGTTGATGTAGCACTTGACCATCGTCGCATCGTGCAGGTGCGTCGTGAAGTTCAACGACACCATGACGGTCGGCACCTCCCAGACATACCAGGGGCACTCGTTGCTCATCGCGGTCTTCCACTGGATGCGGTAGTTGTTCTGCGCGCCGTAGCCGACCACGTCCGCGATGATGAGTGCGGCATCGACCTCCTGGCGGTAATCCAGCGTGCGTCCCTTGATACGGGTCGTACCGTCATTGACGGTGACCTCGAACCCGCGGCTTTCCAGCTCCGCAATCACGGCCTCGAGGACCTTCGAGCCTGCGGCCATGATGCCGCCGACCTCGCCCTGGAGATAGTACAGGCGGATGCGCTTGTGTGTCTCAGGCCGGATCGGCAACTGGTTCAGCGTGTTCTTGACGAGCGTGATGCCCTTATCGGCTGCGTCTGCGCGCATCGCCAGGTGCTCTGCGCAGCCGACGACCTGGAGGTCCTCGCTGTTCTTCAGCAGGGTGCTCGCAGCCTGCTTCTGGTGGAGGTTCATCTTGGCCTTCAGCCCCAGGATGCGCCGGACGGCATCGTTCAGGCGCTCCTCGGTGATGACGCCCTTCTTGTATCCGGCCAGCATGAAGTTGAAGTCTTCTTCCAGGTCGTTGAAGAACAGGAACATATCGCAGCCCGCGGCAATCGCGGCCGGGACGTAATCCTCGCGGCGCATCGCGGAGGTCATGCCGAGCATGTGGCTGGCGTCGGTGATGACCATGCCGTTGAAGCCCAACTGCTCCTTGAGGAGCCCGGTGATGAGTTCCGGGGCCAGGGTCGCCGGCAGGATGTCCTCGTCCATCAGGGACGGGTTCAACTGCTTCGAGTAGTACGGCAGCGCGATGTGGCCGGCCATGATCATCTCGACGCCGTTGTTGATGTGGTGGCGGTAGACGCGGCCGAACGAGGCATCCCACTCGGCGGGGGAGAGCTCGTTCACGCCCAGCACAAGGTGCTGGTCGCGTTCCTCGGTGCCGTCGCCGGGGAAGTGCTTGATGCACGTGACCATGTTGCCGGCAGCGCCGGCACGGTAGCCCTCGATGTACGCGCTGGTGTACTTGATGACATCGTCGGCATTCGTGCCGTAGGCGCGCGTGTTGACGATGGTGTTGCGCCAGTTGAACAGGATGTCGACGCACGGGTCGAAGTTGACGTTGACGCCGAGCGCACCGGCTTCCCTGGCCGAGACGTAGCCTGCGTTATAGGCAACCTTCGGGTCACGCGCGGCCTCAGACTGCGCACCGGACGCGATGTAGGTGCCATCGGAGCAGGCGCCGTTGCCGCCGGAATCACAGTTCGCGGCGACTAACAACGGAACCTTGGAATCCGTCTGCAAGTTGTTGAGCAGCTCCTGGACAGTCGTCGCTTTGCCGCCATGAAAGCGCGCGCCGCCGATGTGGTACTTCTCGAGGATCTGCGCGTTGGTGAGCTCGTTGCCGCTGAACATATCTTGCCCGAAGAAGAACAGGTTGGTGAACAGCTGCCCCACCTTCTCCTCGGGTGCCATCGCGGCCAGCGTGTCTTCCACCCACTGGATTTGCTCGGCTGACAGGTGATACGGCTTTGCCGTCAGGTCGACTAGTCTTCCCATTCTACCCTCTCCAACTTCTGCCACGGTGGTGTTTCGGGGAGGAGCTTCTCGAATTCAGCGATCAGCGTCTCCTCGTATGCGCCTGCATAGGTGCCATCCAGGAACTTGCCCAGGGCCTCAGTGTGGAACCGCTTCCACGATGCATCTTCAGCGCCCGGGTTGATGGGGTAATACAACACATCCACGCTCTTGGCGGCGTCGCGGTCGCCGGGCGCATCGCCGATCAAGAGGATGCGATCGTCCGGATACTTGCCCTTGGCCGCGAACTGGAGGTGCTGTTTCTTGGTGCCCATCTCCTGCCCGGCAATCACGGTCATGTACTGCGCGATGCCATGCTCGCCCCACTCGCGTTCCAGCGCCTCGAGCGGTGTGGCTGAGACAACCATCAAATCAACTTTGCCCTGCATCTTCTGGAGGCTCTCGCGCACGTAGGGGAACGGCGGCACGCCGTGTACCATGTCGGCAATAGCCTCGTCTACAGTCTTAGACCATAGCACGGCCTGCTCGAGCTCTGGGTTCGGGCCAAACCGTTCGGCATATTCCACCATGCCTTTGTGGCTGAGCGGGTAGCCCGAGGCGATGAATTCCTTGATCTTGTCCCCGCGCGGTACTTTCGCGTTGCGCGCAATCACTTCGGGGCGCTCGCGCAGGAGGTCGAAGACACGGGTCAATGCAATCCAGCGGTTCAGGCCGCGGGTCTTGGAGTAAAGGTTGACGAATTCACAGGTCTCGCGTGTGTACTTTGAGACAGCCTGCAACCCCCATACCTTGACGATGGTCGGGATGAAGCATTCCTTGTGCTTGAGCTCCATGGCGTCGAACGCGCAGCCGTCGGAGTCAATGCCGACGAAGAAATCGTGCTGGGGTTTGAAGTCGATCAGGATATGGGCGGCTTCAGGGACTTTGGCAGCTATTCTGGTCATTTTCGCTCCTTTGGATGGATGACACTCGACAGGCAATGACAATGGCTGATGCAGAACAACCTCGGCGCAAGAGACTGCTGCATAGGCGCAGATGCACAAGTCATCGACGGCACTGCATGCATGGCGTCGCGATGTGTGAGCTAAGAAGTATTAGTTAGTTGAGCGTCTAAACTATATCATGAGTTGCGGGCCATGTCAATCACCCGAACCTTAAAAATGTATTGCATTGCGCGATTTGTCGTTCGCTGCCGACTGAACGCCAGAATGCACAAGGCTCCTCAGAATGACCTGGGGAGCCTTGGATGCATGGACAATTGGCGTTACTGCTCGATGATGTACAATTCGACCTGGTTGCTCAGCACGATGCCGAGTTGCTCAGCGCCGAGAGCCTGGTGTTCGGGGTCGGCCAGCGATTTCTCGATGGTAACGAGATAGGCCTGCAAACTGCTCCAGTCGCGCTCGATGATGCGCGTATTGGTGTCCTGCGCGCCGATGAAGGCACGGTACCGGCGCGACGGCGGGAAGCCCAGGCGGGCCTCGACCAGTTCATAGCGCTTTTCGATGGCAACCTTCTTGGCCCAGTGCGCACGATCCACCTTCTGGATCAGGCGTTCCATTATTCTCATGAATCATTCTCCTCGAGCGATGGGCTCAGATGCGCGGGCCGGCTACCGAGACTGCGCAGGCAGCGAGGCCAGTGCCTGGATGATGAGATCCGCCGCCGCCGCCGGCGTGATCTTGCTCGTGTTGATGATCAGGTCGAAGAGCGCAGGATCGTGGGAGTCAAGGCCGAAGTAGCGGTGGATCCAGTCCACGTCGCTCAGGTCGCGCTCCTTGATCTTGAGTTGCGCCTCAGTCTCGGACAACCCCTCGTGCTCCTGCAGGTGCTTGACCCGCAGCCCCAACGGTGCCTGCACGCGCACATGCAGCACATCCGGTTTGTCTTGCAGCGCGGCCATGCCGCCACGTCCCACGATGACGACATTGCCCTTCTCATAGCCAGCCTGAATCAATGCCATCAGGTTTGCGACCGTGAGCTCCTGGAGGGCATCGTTGCGGGCCGAAAAGGTCCAGCTCGATGGATCACCGCCGGTCATGCGCGGGGTACTGCCGAACCAACGTTCCAACAGGCTCTTCGGCGCGGGCCGGAAGTTGGCCGCCTCCTGGATGATGCTGGCGTCCAGGCCGATCTCTCGGCCGATCTGGACCATCGCGTTCTTGTCGAAATACTGGTACCCGAGCTTGTCGCATAGACGGTGCGCGATTTCGTCGCCGTCGCTCTCCAACTGTCGAGAGATCGTGATTACTGCCATGATGAGGCTCCTTTCTGAAGGCATGTCCTGCCGGCGGCTGGGCACTATGGCTCATCCGCTACTTTACGGCAGCAAACGCTTCATAAAGGCTTCACAGCGTACGGTCGAATGAGGCTTCAAGTTCCGCCACCAGCTTGTCCAGGTCAAGACCTGTGGGGATATCCGGCACAAGCAGGGAGATATCGGGCAGCGGGGGTGGGTCAGGCAGCGTGTCGCCCGTCAGCTCGTGATACCGGACGCGACTCTGCTCCGCACCGGTTTCGGCATACTCGGTGCGGTAGAAGTGCGCTGCTGCAGCCCGCGCGGTTTCCTCCTCCGGCGCCACCTGCCACAGCTCGTATCGCAGCGCCGCCTGCTGCGGCGGCGTGGCCCCGCGGAGCAGTGTACGTAGTTCCGCGGCCGCGTCGCCGGCTGTGAGCTCGCTCAGGGCCAGGCGCAGACGGATGCCGAGCAGCACCGTGTCGAAGCGCGTGTCTTCACCGGAGAGGTTTGAACTCGCCACGCCCGCCATCCGGGCCAATGCCTCATCGTGCAAGGCGCGGGCCTCGGCCGCGCGGCCTTGTGCCAGCAGGCAGCGGGTCAGGCTGACCAACATGCCGGTGACGTATGCTGGGATGTGCAGCCGATAGCCGACCCTGATGGCCGTCCGGTACAACGACTCGGCCCGGCCTGCCTGCCCCAGGTGCTCAGAGACCGTCGCCAGACCGGCGAGGTTCAGGCAGGCCGTCCAGCGGTCGCCGATTTCCCAGGCATTGCGCAGGCTGTACTCGTAACCCGCGGCGGCACGTGCGTAGTCGCCGCGCCGCGCCAACAGGAGTGCTATGTTCGAGGCCGCCCAAGAGATGGCCTGGCGGTCGTCGATCGCGTGCGCCAGGACGCCTGCGTTCTGATACCAGTAGACCGCCTCGCCGGACCAGTGCTGCGAGGCACGAACATTGCCCAGGGTGATGGATGCGCGGGTAATAATCTGCCTGTAGCCCAGTCGTCCCGCAATGTCGATGGCCATGAGGCAGCAATCGGCTGCCCTCTCGCAATCACCCAGGCTCCAGTGGACCATGCCCAGTGTCTCCAGTGCCTCGCAGGTGCCGGACTCGTCCGCAATCTCGGTGGCAAGCTGCAACTGGCGCTCCAGGACGGCGAGCGCCTGCGGGTAATCGCCGCGAAACCAGTGGCTCTGGCCCAGGGTCCAGAGCGTGCTGACAACCCCGCGCCATTCGCCGATCGCCCGGAACCGCTCCTCGGCCCGCGCCAGCCATTCCAGTGCTGCGTCATAGTAGCCCAGCAAGTGCAGCACACCGGCCAGCGCGGCCTGGGTCTGCGCCACCAGGCGGCTGTCAGCCAGGGTCTCTGCTATGGCGAGGGCTTCCTGGAGCATCGCGCGGGCTCGCACCCAAAGCCCCGTCATGCGCCAGACCTCGGCGAGGGTCAGCATGATTTCGCAGCGTTCGCGGGCGGACAGGCTGGCGCGGAGTTCGTCCTCCAGCAGGTGCGAGTACAGGCTGACCGCCTCGCTATGCGCGTAGAGGCGTTGCGCAGCGGCCCCGGCACGGCGGTAATAGTGGACGGCGGCCTGGGGGTGGCCGGCGCGTTCGTAGTGCATGGCTATCAGGCTGCTCGGCGCATCCAGGTCTTCCTCGTGCAGCACTTCGAGTGCCTGGGCCACCCGAAGGTGCAGCGCGCGCTGGCGGATGGGTCCCATTTCATCGTACGCGACGGCCCGAATGGCATCATGACTGAAGTCGTAAGCATCGGCTCCCTGCACCCGGATAAGCTGGCGCTGCCACAGCTCGCCCAGGCCCTCGACAACGATGTGTGCGTCCTGGTCGCTGGACCGGCACAGGACTGCGAGGTCGAACCTGCGGCCGCTGACCGCGGCCGTCTGCGCGACAGCCTGCGCTGCAGGCGACAGCCCCGCCAGGCGCCATTGGATGACGGCGCGCACACGCGCAGGGAGTTCCCGCGATCCCCCCGCCGGTTGGGGCCCCCAGGCATCCTGCTGCATTGCCGAGTCAAGTGCATGGCGCCCGGCGCGCATGAACTCGACGATGAAGAGGGGATTGCCTTCCGTGTCCTGATAGAGCCGGCTGGCCTCGGCTGCGTCCATCTCCCGGCCGGCAACTGCTGTAGCGAGCGCAGCGGTATCGGCCGCGTCCAACGGCAGCAGCGGGATTTCGCGCAGCAGCCCCGCCCGCAGGTGTGTCAGCCTGAAGAGCGTCAACGGATGATCGCGGTCCACCTCCTGCGGACGCACCGTGCACACGATCAAGAGCGGTGCGGAGGCATCGTAACGCAACAGGTACGCGAGCCAGTCCAGCGTCTCGCGGTCGATCCACTGAAGGTCATCCAGCAGCAGGAGCAGCGGCTGGCGGCGCGGCCTGACCGGACCGAGGGTAGCGCGGGCCAGTGCATCGAACAGCCGCGTGCGCTGCCATGCTTCGGTCAATGGGCCAGGTGCTGCGAGGTGGGGATGAGCCGCCAGGAGCGCCGGCAGAATGCGCCCGACTTCGATGCGCGCGGGGTCGTCCAGAGCTGCCAGTCGCGGCTGGAGCGACGGGTCGCGCAGCCACTCGGCCACGGGCGCGTAGGCCAGGCTGACCCCGCTCGCAGCCGTACACTGGGCTGCGGATGTAGCCGCGCCCTGCCGCGCCACCCAATCCAGCAATTCCTCGGCCAGCCGCGTCTTGCCGATGCCTGCCTCGCCGGTCAGAATGATCATGCCGGGCCGGTCGGCAGTTGTGGTGCTCCAGGCTGAGAGCAGGTCTGCCCACTCCGTCTGCCGTCCGACGAGCGGCAGGATCGCGGGCCCCGGCACCCGCTGGCGCACGATCGCAGCGGTCAAAGAGACCGCATCGGCCGCGATCAGCCGGTCGTACAGGTCGCGCGTGGTCGGGTCGGGTGCCACGCCGAACTCCCGTCGCAGCATATCCTCGCAGGCCGAGTACACGCGCCGCGCTTCGGCCCGCTCGTCCAGGGCGAGGTGGAGGCGCATGAGGTGACGGTATGCGGGTTCGTGCAGGGGATCATGCCGCAGCAGGCGTTGGGCATAGCCGAGTGCACGGCGGTAGTCGCGCTGCTGTTCGAGCGAGAGCACAAGTTGTTCAAGGGTTTCGGCGTAGGTCTGGCGCAGTTCCTCGCGCCGCGGCAGAGCCCAATCGTCGTAGCAGTCGGGCAGCAGGTCGCCCGTGTAGGCAGCTACCGCAGCGGCCTGGGCAGCGATTGCTTCATCGATTCCTGCGCAGGCCCGCGCCTCAACCACCGTATCCTCGAAAACGGCGACATCGAGGGTGAAGGCCGCATCGGCCCGCCACTGGACGGTACGGGCCGTCACTTGGATGAAGTCATCGGCCTGTGGCAACGCCTGGCGCAGCCGCGTGAGCAACGTGCGGAAGTTCTTGCGTGCCTGCTGGTCCGAGGTGTCTGGCCAGAAGAGAAACGCGAGCTGTTCGCGGGAGAGCGGGATGGTCCGGTGCAACACGAGGTAGGCGAGCAAGTGCTGGAGCCGCGCCTGGTCAAAGCCCGCCGCGGGCCGGCCGTCATACAGCAGGCGAAACGGGCCAAGGAGATGAATCTCAAGGCGGACCGGGGCCATCGCTTGCGTCCATTCGGGAGCGGCAG
>DAOUGK010000522.1:0-2238 GCA_034429055.1 Anaerolineae bacterium
CGGGCCCAGTGCGCGGGTGTTCCTCTCCATTTGGAGCGCCACAAGACGCTGGCGCTGCTCGCCTACCTCGCCGTCTCCGGCCGGCCGCATTCCCGTGACACCCTCGCGACCCTCCTGTGGCCGGAAGCCGATGCAATCCAGGGCCGCGGCGGCCTGCGCCGCGCGTTGAGCGAGCTGCGCCAGGCTTTCGGCGCCGGCATCCTCGACACGCAGGGAGGCTGTATCGCGCTGGCCGCGAACATGCTCAGCGTGGATGTGACGCAGTTCCGCGCCCGCCTGGCCCAGGTGAACGCACACCGCCATGAGACGGGCCTATGCGCCGACTGTCTCGCGGCCCTGGATGAGGCCGTCAGCCTCTATGCCGGCGACTTCCTGGCGGGCTTTTCGCTGCGCGACACGGAGGAGTTCGACGCCTGGCAGACGTTCACGACCGAGGCGCTGCGGCTGCAGTTCGCGTCCGCGCTGGAGCAATTGGCGACCGGCCTCGCGATGCAGCAGCAGCATGCGGTCGCACTACCCTATGCGCGGCGCTGGCTGGCGCTGGACCCGCTGCACGAGCCGGCCCACCGGCTGTTGATGCGGCTGTATGCGGCGACGGGCGACCGGGCCGCAGCCGCGCGGCAGTATGAGCAGTGCGTCCACACCCTGGCTGCCGAGCTGGGCATCGCACCGGCCCCGGAAACAACGGCCCTGCATACCAGTCTGCTGCTCGACCTGCCGGCCGCCGAACCACCTGTCGCGCGGCCGGTTCACAACCTGCCGCCCGATGTGACGCCGTTCATCGGCCGGGAGGCACAACTGGCGCAGGTGGCCGCGCGGCTGGCCGATCCGGCGTGTCGCCTGCTGACGGTGCTCGGTGCGGGCGGCATGGGCAAGACGCGGCTCGCGCTGGAGGCCGCGCGGCGCGCGGTAGACCGCTTTCCGCAGGGCGTCTGCTTCGTGGACCTGGCGCCGCTGACGACCGCAGAGCAACTGGCTGGCACGATCCTGGTGACGCTGGGGCTGGGAGAGTATGGGGCCGGGGGCGCAGATGTACGGCTGCTGGAGTACCTGGCCGACCGGCGGATGCTCCTCGTGCTGGACAACTACGAGCATCTGCTGACCGGCGACGGCCCGGACCGTCAGGATGGCTACGGGCTGGTGACACGGCTGCTCAAGGAAGCGCCGGAGGTCAAGCTGCTGGTGACATCACGCGCCCGGCTGAACGTCGCCGCAGAGTGGCTGGAACCGCTGGAGGGGCTGGCCGTTCCGCTGCAACCGCCGGAAGGCGCAGTCCAGCGGCGCCTCTCGCCCGAAGCGACGCTGGCAGTGCTGGAGCAGTATAGTGCCACCCATCTGTTCGTGACTGCCGTGCGCCGCTTGCAGCCGGACTTCACCCCGACGCCCGATGAGGGTCACACGATTGCGCACATCTGCCGCCAGCTCGAGGGCGTGCCGCTGGCCATCGAGCTGGCTGCGGCCTGGACGCGTGCGCTGGCGCCGGCCGAGATTGCCCGGCGGATCAAGCAGGGCCTGGAGATCCTGACCACAGCCGCACGGGGCGTGCCCGAGCGGCAGCGTTCGATGGCCGCGACTTTCGACTACTCCTGGCGGCTGCTCGACGCACGGCAGCAGTCCATCCTCCGCCAACTCACTGTGTTTCGGGGCGGCTTCACTGCTGAGGCGGCGGCGGCCGTGGCCGGCGCAAGCCTGGCTGAACTGGCCCACCTGATCGATGCCTCGTGGTTGGGCCTGGGGGAGGCGGGGCGGTACGGCGTGCACGAACTGGTCCGGCAGTATTGCGTCGAGAAGCTGCTGCAGGAGCATGAGGCGCAGACGGGCGAGCCCCCGGACGTCGTCCGTGCGCGCCACGCCCGCTATTTTCAGCCGCTGGTCGTGGACCTCTGGATCGAGGTGTGGCGCCGCAGCGAGCTCATCCACCAGCTGGGGCTGGAGCGGCCCAACCTGGTAGCAGCCTGGGAGTGGAGCATCGCAACCGTAGACCTGGAGGGCATCTGGCTGCTGATGCTCAGTCTCAATTTCATGGCCGACCGGCAAGGCTCGCGCAGCGATATCAGCGCGGTGCTGGAGGCCGGCCTGCAAGCGCTGCGCGCACGCCCGCGCAGCGATCAGGAAAACCCCGATTTCGCGCTGGTCATCGCCATGCTCCTCGGCAGCCTCAGCGAAATACGGGATCGGTCGGGACACCTCGCGCAGTCAGGCGCGCTGCTGGATGAAGCGAGGCAACTGCTGGCAGGT
>DAOUGK010000523.1:0-2080 GCA_034429055.1 Anaerolineae bacterium
CTGCCGGCCCCAGGAACACTCTCGAACCAGAGCCGCCCGCCGTGCAACTCGACCAGCGAGTTGGCAATGTGCAGGCCCAAGCCGACGCCCGATGCGCTGATCCGGCGGGCCCCAGGCCCGCGATAGAAGGGCGTAAACAGGACGTCGATCTCCTCCGCGGCAATGCCGATGCCCTCATCCTGCACCGCCAGTTGCACGAACCCATCTTCGTCTGCGCGCTGCAGCGTGACGGTTATCGTGGAATTGGGCGGCGAGTACTTGCTGGCGTTGTCCAGCAGGTTGCCCATGATCTGTGTCGCGCGGTTCACATCGCACAGACAGGCCGGTAGATCGGCGGCGGCGTGCTCGACGATGCGCTGCGATTTGGCCGTAAAGCGGAGACCGAATTCCAGGATCACATTGTGCAGGAGCTCGACGAGATCGGTGTGCTGCAGGACCAGGTCGAGCCGGCCCGTCTCGATGCGCGTCGAGTCAAGAAGCTGGTTGGAGAGATGCAGCAGGCGTTGGGCGCTGCTGTCCACGATGTGCAGGTACTCGGCCTGCTGCCCGGCCAACGGGCCGGCTTCGCCGTCGAGCAGCAGTTCCAGGTAACCCCGGATGGCGGCCAGGGGCGTGCGCAGCTCATGCGCAGCAACCGAAAAGAAGGCCGACTTCATTTCATCCAGCCGGCGCAGCTCCGCGTTGTGCGCCTCCAGCTTCGCATTCTGGCGGCGCAGTTCCTCCTCCAGCAGGCGCAACTCGTTGCGCTGCTGGGTAATGCACCGCTCCAGCGTGCCCATCTCCGTCACATCATGCAGCACCAGGAGCAGGCCCGTAATGTCGCCCGCCTTGTCATGGCAAGGCAGCAGGATGATGGTAAGATAAGCCACGCCGCCATCGGGCAGTTCACGGTTGACCCACGGCAGTTGGAAACGCGGCAGCCTCCCCGCGAGCAGGTCGGCCAGGATGGCCTCGGAGCCGACCAATTCCGGCACTGCTTCGACCAGATGCTGCCCCACCCCGCCTGTCAGATGCGCGTGCGGACTCCAGCTCGCATCACTGACCGCCAACACGGTGCAGTTGCGATCGGTGATGGCATACACGATCCGCCGATCACGCAAGATGGCCGGAATCACCAGCTCAAGCACAGAACCTGTCTCCATGCTCATTCCGACAAAGATTGGCCCATATGGCGGAACACATCTTCAACGCGGTCGCCCAGTCGCGCGCTGGTCAGGTAATATGGGGCAGCCAACTCTGCCGCGACCGTGCGCACTTCCTCCTCGGCAACCCGCCGCTGCGCCGTTAAGTCCTGCTTATTCGCCGCCACGACGATGCGCGCTTCCGGGTTGACCCGGCGCAGGTCAGCCGCATAGTTCACCAGGCTGAGCAGCGTGGCCGGCCGCGTCAGGTCACAGACGAGAATGCCGCCCGCCGCGCCGCGCAGATAGCTTGTCCGCACCTGGCTGAACTCCTCGCCGCCCGCCAGGTCCCACAGCATCAGCGTCAACTCCGCGGCCTCGCTGACCTGGGGCAGCACAATCACCTTGCGACTGACCTTTACCCCAATCGTACTGAGGTACTTATCGTCGAACAGGTTGTAGACAAATCGCCGCACCAGGCTGGTCTTGCCGACCGCGATGTCGCCCAGGAGGCAGATCTTTTTACTCAGCGCCACCACGTTCACTCTCCCGTCACGACAGGCACATCCAGGGTCAAGCCTTCCACCTGCACGAGCGCAGAGGCGACCCAGCCGCTTGCGCCGCTGGCCGTACAGCAGACCTGCCACCAACTGCCCAGCGCATCGCGACCGGTAATACGCAGGACCCGACCCGCCTCGGCCTGCTCCAACACACGCCCCGTGAGCGACGGCTCGGCCCGGATGTTGACCGTCAACTGGCCGATGCGCGCCGACGGGTCAGGCAGCCGCGTGCGCGTCGCGGTGGCCGTCGGCGTGTAAGTCGCCGTAGGCGACGGCGTAGGCGATGGCGTGACGGTCGGCGTTGCCGTCGGGGTCGCAGTCGGAGTAGCGGTCGGCGTCTGCGAGGGCGTGTAAGTCGCCGTAGGCGACGTCGTCGGCCCCGGCGTCGCGGTCACGACG
>DAOUGK010000524.1:0-2146 GCA_034429055.1 Anaerolineae bacterium
CAGGCCGGTCGCGATCGTCACGACGTAGCCGGTGTCAGTGGCGCGCTCCACCTCCACCGCGATCCCTTGCTCCGCATCCGTGAACACATCGCCAGGGCGCCACGCGCTCCCTGTGAGCACATCGTCGACCGTGGCGTGCGCCATCAGGACCGCAGCGGGATAGCTGTGCCGGTCGATCCGGTGGATGATCACACCTTCGGCAGGCAGGTTGCGGTCGTACCCCACGCGGCGCCGGGCTTCGACCGTGTAGTACCGGTCGCTGCCGTCCGCGAACGGGACCACCGCCATCAGATAGTTATCGGTCTGCGGCTGCGCCAGCCGCTCCAGCGTGATGTGGGCCGTGCTGCCGGCCTGCGCCACGTACTTCCGCTCCACCGGGATCCAGCCGAGCTGGTCCTTCTGATAGGCAATCGGGTGCTGGGCGATCGGGCCGAATCGGGAATCGGACCCGCAATACGTGCAGACGCTCATCACGTCCCACGGGTTGCTGTGCTCCTCTTCTGACCCATCGGACGAGTGGGCCAGCCAGAACGCATGGCCCATCTCGTGCGCAACCGTAGACTGCCACCCTAACTTGCCCAGGCAGAGCCAGGTCATCCCGTAGATTTGCTCCTGCCCGTCGAAGGACAGCTTTCTTCGTCCGCCGTAGGACGTATTCAGGCAGACGTTGAAGACCAGATTGATGCCGAAGTAGTCGGGGTAGGCAACGTCCGCATCCGCCGCGGCCATGCAGTCCGTAGCTAACCGGTCGAGGAGCGCCTGGTCGACCCGCCGGAGCGCGTAGGCATCTGAAGGCTGCGGCATGGCATACCACCTCGTGAGGCGGCTGCCGTTCAGGCTGATCTGGCCGTAGGACACCTCCGCCCAGTAGTCAGCCAGTCCCGGCTCCGCCGCGCCGAGCAGTTTTTCATAGTAATCGGATAGTCCCAAGGTCGGGCACAAGTCCGGGAACTGGCAGAAGAGGGTTACGAAGGGCTGCGGGCCGTGCACGTGCCCCACTACTGCCAAGGATGGTGGCGCGTGAGATGCCGCTGCAACCTGGGCTGCCGGCGCCATTCCTGCACTGGGCAGGCCGGACAGGCACAGCAGCGCCAGCGCCAACACTACAACCCTGGCAACAAACCGGCTGACCATGACAAGCCACCTCCAGAGAGCGAACTCTCCGAAGACAACTTACCAGTCAGCCGTGCCAGTTTCGGGGGCAGATTTGTTGCAGAAACGTTGCGGAATCGTTGCAGAAGGGGAGAGGGAAAAGTTGGTAGTAGGCGCTGATGCACCTACTACCAACAAGAGGCTACAGCCGCTCGCTCACGACTTTCGCCTGCATGAACAACTGGAGGTAGTCTGGCCCGCCCGCCTTCGAGTCGGTGCCGCTCATATTGAAGCCGCCGAACGGCTGCACGCCCACCAACGCGCCGCTGCACTTGCGGTTAAAGTACAAGTTGCCGCAGTGGAACTCCGTCCGCGCGCGTTCCAGCCGGTCGCGGCGCATCGAATAGACCGCACCCGTCAGCCCGTACTCGGTGTTGTTGGCAATCGCCAGCCCATCCTCGAAGTCGCGCGCCTTGATGACGCTCAGCACCGGGCCGAAGATTTCCTCCTGTGCCAGCCGCGCATCCGGCGCGATGTCTGCGAAGACCGTTGGCTGGAGGAAGTAGCCGCCCGATTCGTTCGGCAGCGCCTGGCCGCCCACGACAAGCCGCCCCTCTGACTTGCCGATTTCGATGTATTCCAGGTGCTTGGCGAGCGCGCGGTCGTCGATGACGGGACCCATCTCGACGCCGGGGCCGAACTGCGGGTCACGTACGTCGAGCTTCTGCGTGCGCGCAATCACCTTTTCGAGCACTGCATCGTAGACCGACTCCACGACCACCGCGCGCGAGCAGGCCGAGCACTTCTGGCCGGAGTAGCCGAATGCGGCGGAGACGATGCCCGCGGCCGCTTCGTCCAGGTCGGCGGTCTCGTCCACGATGATCGCATCCTTGCCGCCCATTTCGAGGATGGTGCGCTTGAGCCACTTCTGGCCGGGGTGGACCGCCGCGGCGCGCTGGTTGATGCGGATGCCGACCTCCTTGCTGCCGGTGAACGCGATGAAGCGCGTCAGCGGATGGTCGACCAGGACGTCGCCGACTGCGCCGCCGGGGCC
>DAOUGK010000525.1:0-4601 GCA_034429055.1 Anaerolineae bacterium
GATGGTCAAGCGCATGGTCGGCACCGCGCAGATGACCGGCGGCTATATGATGTGCATCGGCAACCACATCCCCTGGAATGTCCCGCCCCGCGCGATCAAGCAGTACCTGGATTTGTCGGCGGAACTGGCGGTGCGCAACGATTGAAGATTGAAGATTACAGATTGAAGATTGCCGACGTGGGAATCGACTCCGAATGCGCATGGCCGAATCTACAATCTTCAGTCTGTCATCCTTGGAGGCAACATGACCAACAACCTCACTCTCTGGTATCGGCAGCCGGCGCAGGCATGGGTTGAGGCCCTGCCCCTGGGCAACGGGCGGCTCGGCGCAATGGTGTTCGGCGGCGTGACGGATGAACGCGTGCAGTTGAACGAGGATACGCTGTGGTCGGGTGCGCCGCGCGACTGGAACAATCCTAACGCGCGCGACCTGCTGCCCATCATCCGCGGGCTGATCTTCGAGGGCAAGTATGCCGAGGCGGATAAGGTCGCGCAGCAGATGCAGGGGCCCTTCACCCAGTCGTACGAGCCGCTGGCCGACCTGCGCCTGCACTTCGATGCCGCAGGTTCCGTGACGGACTACCGCCGCGACCTCAACCTCGACACGGCCATCGCGACCACCACCTACACCGCCGGCGGCACGAGCTACCACCGCGAGGCGCTGGTCAGCGCGCCGGACCAGGTCATTGCGGTGCGCCTGACGTGCAGTGCGGCGGGCGGACTGACCTTCCGCGTGTCGCTCGACAGCCCCCTGCGCTACACCGTCTCGGCAGCAGGAGACGCGCGGCTGTGTCTCACCGGCAAGGCGCCGATCGAGGCGCGGCCGAGCTACCTGCGATCCGAGGACCCGGTCCTCTATGACCCGCAGGGCGAGGGCATGGACTTCGCCGTGTATCTCCACGTCCTCACCGAGGGGGGAGCCATAGCTTACTCTGATGGCGCGCTGTACGTGACGAACGCATCGGCAGCCACCCTCTATGTGAGCGCGGGAACCAGCTTCAATGGGTTCGACCGTTCGCCCGGCTTCGACGGCGCGGACCCGCACAACCGCGCGCTGGAGCCGCTTGAAGCCGCAATCAGGAGCGACTATGCTGCCATCCGGGCCGCGCACGTGGCCGACCACCAGGCGTTCTTCCGCCGGGTGACGCTCGACCTGGGTGATACCGCGGCCGCGGCCCTACCCACCGACGAGCGGCTGCGCGCGTACCGCCCCGGCACGGACCCCGGCATCGAGGTGCTGCTCTTCCAGTACGGCCGCTACTTGCTCATCGCCAGCTCCCGCCCCGGCACACAACCCGCCAACCTGCAGGGCATCTGGAACCAGGAAGTCCGCCCGCCGTGGAGCTCGAACTACACGACCAACATCAACACCGAGATGAATTACTGGCCTGCGGAGACCGCGAACCTGGCTGAGTGCCATCAGCCGCTGCTCGACTTCATCGGTGAGTTGGCCGTCAATGGCGCACGCACGGCGGCGACCAATTACGGCTGTCGCGGCTGGGTTGCGCACCACAACGCCGACCTCTGGCGGCAGACCGGCAACGTCGGCGAACTCCACGGCAACCCTGTCTGGGCTAACTGGCCGATGGCCGGCGCGTGGCTGTGCCAGCACCTCTGGGAGCACTATGCGTTCGGCGGCGATCTGCACTACCTGGCGGAGCACGCCTACCCGCTGATGAAGTCCGCGGCGGAGTTCTGCCTGGATTGGCTCATCGAGGCGCCTGCCAGCTTCCCGCCCAGCACGGAGCCGCGCGTCAGCCCGAATGGCCGGCCCTTCCTGGTCACTGCGCCCGGCGTCTCGCCGGAGATCGACTTCGTCACGCCCGAGGGCGTGCGGGCGGCGGTCAGCGCCGCGCCGACGATGGACATTGCGATCATCCGTGATCTCTTCACCAACTGCATAGCCGCAGCCGAAGTGCTGGACGTGGACGCGGACTTCCGGCAGACGCTCACCGTCGCGCGCGAGCGCCTCTACCCTTACGAGATCGGCAGCCGGGGGCAGCTCAAGGAGTGGCCCCATGACCTGCCTGAATCCGAGGTGCATCACCGGCACGTCTCCCACCTCTTCGGCGTGTACCCCGGCAACCAGATCACGCCCGAAGGCACGCCGGAGCTGGCCGCGGCGGTCCGCCGCTCGCTGGAGCTGCGCGGAGACGAATCGACCGGCTGGTCGATGGGCTGGAAGATTCTGCTTTGGGCGCGGCTACTCGACGGCGACCACGCATACAGCCTCATCCGCTACCTGCTGACGCTGGTCGAGACCACCGAAACCAACATGCGGGGCGGGGGCGGCGTCTACCCGAACCTGTTCGACGCGCATCCGCCCTTCCAGATCGACGGGAACTTCGCTTATACGGCTGCCGTCGCAGAGATGCTGCTGCAGAGCCACCGGAGCGGGCTGGACCTGCTGCCTGCACTGCCAGCTGTGTGGCCGTCCGGCCACGTCACTGGGCTGCGGGCGCGCGGCGGCTTCGAGGTGGACCTGCGCTGGGAGGAAGGCCGGCTCATCGAGGCCGTCATCCGCTCCCGCCTGGGCAGCCCGTGCCGGGTGAGCGCAGCCGTCCCGCTGGAGGCATCGGTCGACGGCGTGCTGATCGGCCTGTATGCCGCAGGCTCGCACGCCGAATTCATGACCGTGCCCGGCGGCGTGTACGTCGTCCGGCCTGCGCTACGCTCCGCGTTGCCTGAGTCGTGAGGATGACCTCACCCCCGGCCCCCTCTCCGGAAGTGCATAAAGCCGCGCTTCCGGAGAGGGGGAGACAGGCAAGCACCTCCCATGTCCCGAAAAACAGCACCTTTTGCTGCCCGAAAAACGTAAGTAAGCCTCTCCCCCTCTCCCGAGCAACACTCTGTTCTGTTGCTCAGGAGAGGGGGCCGGGGGGTGAGGTCGCCAAGGCCCGCCCCGAAGGAAATGCCCCATGCACACCATCGAATACACCGCCCCCGCGCTGACCTGGGATGAGGCGCTGCCGCTGGGCAACGGCATCCTCGGCGCGCTCGTCTGGGGCGACGGCACACCGCTCAATATCTCGCTCGACCGGACCGACCTGTGGGACCTGCGCGTGCCGCCCGAATTCGAGGACGCCGACTTCTCCTATGCCAAGCTGCGGCGCTGGCGCGTCGAGGGCAACATGGGAGCCATCGGGCGCATCTACGATGGCGCGTACGCCCGCCCCTATCCCACCAAGATCCCGGCCGGCCGCCTCGAAATCACGGTCCGGGGCAGCCGCTTCGAGCAGGGGACTTTGCGCGTTGCGGATGCCGCGGCGACCGTGCGCCTCGGCGGGGCAACCGCCCAAGTGTTCGTGGACGCGGCCCGTCCGGTCGGCATGATCGCGCTCCACGGTACGCCGCGCGTCGAGCTCAAGCTCATCGCGCCGGCGTTCGGCGGCGGCCAGGAGCAGGAGAACAACTCGCTCGAAGGCGGGCTGCTCTCGCAGTTGGGCTATCCTCCACCCGAGGAAAGCGGCGGGGAGACCTGGCGCGCGTTCGTGCAGCAGGGCAGCCAGGGGTTCCGCTTCGCCGTGTACATGGCGTGGCGTGCACCCGAGCGCGGCAGCAGCGCGCCCTGGCTGGCAGCCTGGACTGTCGCGTCCTCCTACGAAGATGAGGATGTGCTGGCGCTGGCAAAAGAACGCGTCGACACGGCACTGGCAGACGGGTGGGACACGCTCTACACGGAGCACGCCGCCTGGTGGGATGCCTACTGGGCGCAGTCGGGCGTGAAGCTGCCCAACGCGACGCTGGAACGCCAGTGGTATCTGGAGCAGTACATGTTCGGCTCGGCAAGCCGTCGGGGTTCGCCGCCCATCACCCTGCAAGGGCCCTGGACGGCCGACACGGGCCGCCTGCCGCCGTGGAAGGGCGACTACCACCACGATCTGAACACGCAGCTTTCCTACTGGCCTTGCTACAGCGGCAACCACCTGGACGAAGGGCTGAGCTATCTCGACTGGCTCTGGGAGACCCGGCCCAACTGCCTCGCGTGGACGCGGCGCTGGTACGACCTGCCCGGCCTGAACGTGCCCGGCGTGGCCGACCTGAACAACGCGCCGCTCGGCGGCTGGGTGCAGTATTCCTTCTCGTCCACGACGGCCGCGTGGCTTGCGCATCATTTCTACCTCCACTGGCGCTACAGCGGGGACCGTGATTTCCTGCGTGAACGCGCCTATCCCTATCTGAGGGACGTCGCAACGTTCATCGAGGCCATCTCTCAGGAGCGCGACCGCGACGGCAAGCGCACGCTCCCGCTCTCGTCGTCGCCCGAAGTCAACGACAACAGATTCGAGGCGTGGTTCAGTACGCTCACGAACTACGACCTGGCGCTGATCCGCTGGCTGCTGGCCGCGAGCGCGGAGCTGGCGGATGAGCTGGCGCTGGACACAGAGGCCGCGGGTTGGCGCAGCGTGCTGGCGGAGTTCCCGGAGCTGGCGACCGGCGAAGACGGGCGACTGCTCGTGGCTGCGAACTACCCGCTCCCCGAATCGCACCGCCACTTCTCGCACCTGATGGCGATTCACCCCCTCGGCCTGGTCCGCTGGGAGGACGGCGAGGCTGCACAGCGCACGATTCGCGCGGCGCTGGCGGAGCTCGATCGCCTC
>DAOUGK010000526.1:0-12227 GCA_034429055.1 Anaerolineae bacterium
ACCGCGGGGCCTGCCAGCGCGACCCACAGCTCCTCGATGGGCTTGTCGGGCATGCGCTCCAGCCGCGCGACCCCGCCGATGGGCAGGAGGGTGATGTCCCGCGTCTTGATGCCATACCGCCGCGCAGTCAGCGCATGGCCGTACTCGTGGGCCACCACGCTCGCGAACAATAGGATGATGAACGCCACGCTGGTCAGCCCGGCCAGCAGCCCGCCGCCGGCCAGCATGTTCCCGAACAACACGAACGCAATCAACAGCAGGAACGTGGCGTGCATGAACACGCCGATCCCCGCAAACTCACCGATCTTCCATGACCACCGCATCTTGCCGCTCCTCACTTGCTAATCCACAAAACGCTATGTTGTACAAGGATTGTATAGAGTTTTGCGGCCAGTACCGTAGCGTTAGCTACATTTTTGCGGCGCGTGCAGGGAGGCTTAAGGTTGCGGCAGTCACACTCTGTATGTGGTAAGATACGACGAGAACACCATCGTAGGACGGGTTGCCAACCCGTCCTACAGCATATCTGAACTCTGAGCCAGGAATTCCCGATTTGCTGCCCACCGGCTAAAGCCTCGACTCCGGCAGCATCTGGAATTCCTGAACTATGAGCGGGACAAAGGAGGAAAACAGATGCCAGCACCAAACCCGATCAATAAGGTGAGTTATCCGTGGGGTCAGGTCGAGATATACGGGGATAAGGCCGGCCTGGGCGCCGCCGCGGCGGCGTTCGTCGCAGGGCGGCTGCGGGAGGCCATCGCCGCACGGGGCGCGGCGCGCCTGATCCTCGCGACCGGCGCGTCGCAGTACGAGTTCCTGGCCGCGCTGCGGGAGCAGAGGGACATCGCGTGGCCGCGGGTCACCGCGTTCCACCTGGACGAGTACCTGGGCATGGATGACCGCCACCCGGCCAGCTTCCGCCGCTATCTGCGCGAGCGGGTGTTCGACCACCTGCCCTTTGGCCAGGTGCACCTGCTGACCGGTGATGCCGCGGACCCGGCCGCAGAATGCGCCCGCTACGCCGCGCTGCTCGACGAGGCGCCGGTCGACGTCGCGTGCATCGGCATCGGGGAGAACGGCCACCTGGCGTTCAACGACCCGCCCGCGGACTTCGAGACGCCCGCGCGCGTCCACATCGTCCTGCTGGACGAGGCGTGCCGCCGCCAGCAGGTAGGCGAGGGCCACTTTGCGACGATGGCGGACGTGCCCACCCGCGCGCTCTCGCTGACCATCCCGGCCATCCTCGCGGCGCTGGCGATCTCGTGCGTCGTGCCCGATCGGCGCAAGGCGGAAGCCGTGCGCTGCACGCTGGTCGGCCCCATCACCCCCGCGTGTCCCGCGTCCGCGCTCCGCACGCACACGGACGTGCGGCTGTATCTGGATCAGGAGTCGGCCGTGCTTCTTTAGTACGCGCAATCCAATCTGTAGGGGCGAGGGTGGCAATCCCGAACCGGAGGGCACGCACAAACACGCCCTGATATCTTGACCGTCGGATACGGCATACCGTCCGTGCCGACCTCGCCCTTGCGTGCCATACGAGGTGCCGGACCCACGTCGTGGGAACCGCCTGTCGTGTGACACGCCCGGGCGAAGTAAACCCTCAACAGCAGCTTGTCCACAACGATGAACCGGGCTATCGACGCGTGTGGGGATGGCAAGGGCCCCCACGGTTTCCTTCGCGCCCTACCATGTGGCGGAAATGCCTACCTTACCCACCCGCGGGTCACAACGGCCTCCGCCACGCGCGCGACCGCGACGAGATACGCGGCCAGCCGGTTGTGGACCTGGCGGCTCTGCGCCATCCGGTGCACCTCGTGGAATGCCTTGGTCATGGCAGCATCCAGCCGCGCGTGTACGTCGGCCAGCGGCCAGTAGAAGTTGTACGCGTTCTGCACCTGCTCGAAATAGCTGACCGTCACGCCGCCGGCATTGCAGAGGAAGTCGGGGATGACGAACGCGCCCTTGTCGTAGAGGATTTCATCGGCCTCCGGCGTCGTCGGGCCGTTCGCCAGCTCCGCGATGACCTTCGCCTGGATGCGCGGCGCGTTCTCCGCGGTGATGACGGATTCGAGCGCGGATGGGAAGAGGATGGTGACGGGCAGCTCCAGCAGCTCCGCATTCGTCAGCGCGTCCGCGTCCTTGAATCCGGCCAGGCTGCCGGTGCGCGATTTCCACTCGGAGGCCGCAGCATAGTCGATGCCATGCGGGTTGTAGATGCCGCCGCGTGAGTCGCTGATGGCGACCGTCTTCAGGCCCAGCAGCTCGCACCCCAGCTTGTGCGCGTATTGCCCCGCATTGCCGTACCCCTGGATCGCCACTGCCGCGCCCTCGAAGTTTAGCCCGAGCGCCTGCGCGGCCTCCCGTACCGTGTACATGCCCCCGCGCGCAGTCGCATCACCCCGGCCCTGCGAGCCGAACAGGTGCACCGGCTTGCCCGTGATGACGCCCGGCTGGTGGCGACCCGTGATGACCTCGTATTCGTCCATCATCCAGGCCATGATCTGCGGGTTGGTGTAGACATCCGGCGCAGGCACATCCTCTTCCGGGCCGACGAAGTGCGCGATCTTGCGCATGTACCCGCGGCTGAGCCGTTCCAGTTCCGACGGGGAGAGGCTGCGCGGGTCACACACAACGCCGCCCTTGCCGCCGCCCAGGGGGATGTCCACGAGCGATGTCTTCCACGTCATCCACGCCGCCAGCGCCCGCACGGTATCGACCGTCTCGTTGGCGTGAAAGCGGATGCCGCCTTTGGCCGGCCCGCGCGCAGTATTGTACTGGATGCGGAAGCCTTGGAACACCTCGTAGGCGCCGTCGTCCATCAGCACGGGCAGGGTAAACGCGACCTCCTGCATCGGCTCGCGTAGGAACGCGTGCAGTGCCGGGGCCAGGTTCAGCAGGCCGGCGGCCTCGTCGAGCTGCTGTTGAGCAATCTGAAATGGGTTGGGCTGAACAGGCATTGAAAAATCGGGTCCTTTCGGCATGTGGGAGTTGGCGAGGGGCCGGTAAGGAAGACATTCGCAGACGCGCAGCCGCCGCTACACCAGCAGCGGCGGCGATCGACGGTGACCAGCACCCATGGAATGAAGGATAGCACATAGGGGGAAAATGCCGCAAACCGCCCCAACCACCCCCGTGAGTTCCAATTGTGGCGGTCCGACTTTTCAGCCACAGAGATCACAGAGGACATAGAGGGCGATTTCGAATCCCGGAAGCTGAAATCTCAGTGTCCTCGGTGTTCTCTGTGGCTCATCCGTGGCTACATGTGGTTTCACTCACTCCAGCGGCAGCGTCTCCGGCGCATACGGCAGCACGTTCACCGCCGCGCCCGCGCCGTGCACGCGCAGCGCCGCGGCCAGCGCATCGTCCACCGAGGGATACGGGGTGAACCCCAGCGCCCGCGCATCCTCCGCGCTGATGCCGCCGCTGACCAGCGAGATGTTGGCGCGCTCGCGCATCTTGGCCCACGCCAGCGCGACTGCGCCCGACACCACGTTGGTGATCGTCCCGTTGGTGATGGCTGCGTCGATGCGCTCCGCCGGCAGCGCGGTGAAGTTGAGCATCTCGTGATGGCTGACCGACACGCCCTCGGGGGAGGGCGTCACGACGATGACAGTGCCGCCCGCGCGCACGGCGAGGTCCGCGGGGTAGAGCGACTTGTGCGCCTGCCAGAACTCGATGTCGCACGGGTGCGAGCCCGCGATGACGATGTCCGCCTGGCCGGGCAGCGGCACGCCGTAGACCTCCCGCGCGATGGCCACACCCGCCCGGTGCGCTGCGCGCGGGTCGCCGTAGAACCCCCGCACGAGCTGCCCCTCCGCGTTGAGCACGACGTTGAAGATCGCGCGCAGCCCTGCCTGCTCTGCGATGAGCTCCATCTCCGCACGTACGGGGTTATCCGCGATGCCCAGGTATGAGCGCCGCGAGCGCACGCTGAACAGGTGGGTCGCGCCGGTCGTCTCGGCGCCCGAGACGCCGGGCTGGACGATCTTCGCGCCTGCCGAGAAGCCGGGGATGTGGTGTGGGACGATCGAGCCCAGCCCGATGACGAAGTCCGCGTCGAGCACGGGCCGTGCGATGCTGACCGGCGTGCCGTTCGGCGTCACACCCAGGTCGACCATCTGCTCCCGGTCCTGCCACGGGCTGTTGATCACGCGCACGCGGCCCGTCACCTCCGGGCCGTAGTGCCGGCGGATCTCCGCCTCAGTCATAGGCCGGTGCGTGCCGAGCGCGATGATGACCACGCACTGCTCGTCGCGCACCCCAGCCGCGTTCAGCTCGTCCAGCAGCGCGGGGATGATGAGGTCACACGGCGTCTGCCGCGTCAGGTCGTCGGCCAGGATGGCGATCGACCGCGCGCCACGCACCGCCTCGCGCAGCGGCCGGGCGCCGATGGGTGCATCCAGTGCGCGCCGGATCTCCCCGCGCGGGTCCGCAGCGCCCTGCACCGGCCGCGGCGCCAGCACCGCCGCCGGACACTCCGCCGGCACGTCGAACCCGATCGTCTCGTCGCCGTAGGGGATGGTGATGTGCATCGAATGCTCCTTGGACGACAGAAGATTGAAGATGGAAGATGGAAGATCAGTCCTGTCAGCTGGAGTCTGTGTCCTACGGGCACTACCATCTGCACCGAGAATCTTCAATCTTTCATCTTCAATCTTCAATCATGGTTCGCGCATGGTTCGCGCCAGCGCAATCGCGACCGCCGCGGCCCACGGTAGGACCTTGAATTCGCCTCTGCGCAGCGCGGCCTCGAGCTCGCCGCGGGTGAGGTGAAGCAGTTCCTGTTCCTCCAGGTCATCCACGATGGGGTCGGCCACGCGGGCCGCGCCGGTCGCCACGTAGAAGTGCGCCCGGCCCACCCCGCGGTTTGCGTCCACCGCGTACTCGCCCAGGGGGGTCCAGGCCGCCGCCTCATAGCCCGTCTCTTCGCGCAACTCGCGCTGCGCCGCGGCCAGCGGCTCCTCGTCCGGCTCCATGTACCCGCCGACCAGGGCCAGCGTCGGCCCGTCGACCGCGTACTTGGTCTGGCGGAAGCACAAGTAGCGGCCATCCCCGGTCACGGCCACGATGTTGACGTAATCAGGGGTGATGACCCACTGCCAGTCGTCGATGACCCGGCCGTCGGGCAGCTCGACCGTGTGCTGCTCGATCTTGAGGAACTTGCCCTTGTCCAGCACGACCTTCCGGTCCCGCGTGATCCAGGGTGCGAACTTCGCCTTCGTCATGCCCTCTCCTACCATGCGCTGTCTTCTCTGCGTCGATATGTGGACCACATCATAACAGACACCGCGTCGCACGGGCAACTACACCCGCACGGCCGTCCGGCGCGAGACGGCTGCGGTCAGCGGCGTCTGTCTATGATCGGCATCATATTCGCTGGCGAAATCCAGGCGCGATAATATGTTGTCATCTTGGACCGGCACCTGCACTACCTCTGGTGCGTACCCACCAGTCCTCGACTTGGCCATGCAGGCGGCCGGCTTTCCCGTGCGTCAACTTCATATACCGGTTGGGAGGAGACGGCCATGCGTGCTCTTCTGAACAGCTCGAGATGGAACTTCGAGCGTTTCCTGGCATTGGCGCTCTGCCTGGCCCTGGTGATTGCCCCGCCAGCCGCCCGCGCATTGGGACACAGTGAGGACCCCCAACCGGTCACTGCGCAGAACGCCCAGCGTGAGTTTGCTGGCCGTCTTGCGACGCTGCAGGCCATGTTGGCGGAGATCGGGGATGCCGGCCCCGACGCAGAGCAGCGGGCTGCACTGGCCGCTGAAAAACAGGCGCTGATCGCCCTGGACCCCGCGGTCCGGCAGGAGCAAGCGGCAATCGCGCAACGGTTGGCCGTGGCGGGCCTGCCCGATGTCATCCTGGCCCGTCAGGCCGCGACCGCAGACATGCACGCGGCGCAGTTCTCTCGCCTGATGGCTGGGCTCGATACGATCGAGACCGCGCGGGGCGCCGAGCTGGCTGCCGCGTTGGCGGCGACCCGTGACCTGCTTGCGGCCGACCGGCCCCCGGCCCGCGAGCCACCCGCAGACCAGCCGCTGCCGCGGCAGAAGCGAAAGCAGGTCGCGCCGGTGCTTGACCTTAGCACCCTGTCGCTCGCCTCCGCTGGCATTGCTGCGGTCCCCGCCAGCCCCCCCACCCAGGCCGACCTGGACCCCACCATCGACGTCCAGCTTACGGACGAGGTTATGGATCTCGCAGCGAGCCTCGGTCATTCCCCACTCCTGATCTACCGCTATGTCCGCGACCATGTCGATTTCGAGGCCTACCTGGGTTCGCGCAAAGGATCGCGTGAGACGCTGCTGGTGGGCAGTGGGAACGACTATGACCAGGCGTCGCTGTTGATAGCGCTGCTGCGTGCGTCCAACATTCCCGCGCGCTACATCGCCGGCGAGGTATACCTGCCGGCCGGCCAGGTGATGAACTGGCTGGGGGTGGACGACGCTGCGACCGCAGCCAGCCTGCTCGCGACCGCGGGCATGCAGGCGACGGCCTATGGGGATGGTTATGGCAATATCGTCGCCATCGCGTTCAACCACGTATGGGTCGCCGCCTATGTCCCGTATGGCAACTACCGCGGCATTGCGAACGATGACACTGGCAAGATGTGGGTGCCGCTGGATCCCAGCCTCAAGGCCTATGACTACGCTCCCGCGGTGGACATCCCTGCCGCGATGGGCTTCAATGCGGAAGCGTTCATTGACAGTTACATCACGACGATGCACGAGCCCAGCCCGGTCGAGCTCTACCTGCAGCAGATCGAGGCATGGATGGCGACCAACCGGCCCGACCTGGCCTATCCGGACGATGCGTTCCGTGCGCGCTCGGTTGTGCCTGATACGCTGGAGTTCCTTCCGGCCTCGCCGCCCTTCATTGTGCTCAGCAAGGATGCGGAGTACGCCGAGATTCCTGCCAGCGCGCGGCACCGCATCCGCTTTGTAATCGAGGACAACTACGGCTACACGCTGCTCGACCACACCGTTAACCTGCCCACGATCGCCAGCCGGCGAGTCACCATCTCGTACATCCCCGCCACCCCGGCCGACGAGGCGACCATCGCCTCCTACGGCGACCTGTATCTGACGCCGCCCAACCTGATCCATCTGAAGCCGGTGCTGCGCGTGGATGGCGCTGCCGTCGCGACCGGCGGGAGCATCGCCGCAGGCATCAGCCATTATTCCGACATGCACTTCCTGCCCCCCTCCGGCGACAGCAACGAGGTCCCCGCGGTCTACAACAACATCACGGCCGGCGCGTACCAGGGCATCGGCATCGATACTTACCGGGTCGGCATGGGTATCTTCGTGCCCGCGACCGACGGCGCGCTGCCGGACACGGATGGCATCACGGGCGAGAAGCTCTACCGCACGGCCATGGCCTACCTGGACCGGGTGGATCAGGCCGACCGGACGATTGCCGAGACCATGCAGATGGCGTTCACCACCTCGGTCTCCGAGGCGATCGTCGAGAATGTGATCACGGTTTGGACGAGCTACGGTACGCCCGTGGACTGGGAGTGGCGCGGCCTGATCGTGGACGCCGACCGCAAGATCATCGGCCCGTTCTCCGCGGCCGGCGACACCGGCGAAGAGAAGGCGTTCATGGTGCTGGCGGGTGCGGACGGATCGATCTCGGAGAACCGCATCTTCGAGGACAGCTACGGCGAGGAGGCGGTCTCCACGATCAAGATCCTGGAGCTATCCAGCGACCAGGGCATCCCCATCTGCCGCATCCAGACCAGCATCGCGGCGGACTGCCCGGGCATGGCGCAGCCGAGTTCGGTGGTGAACGCGATCAATAACGCGCTGGCACAGGGCCATCACGTCACCATCCCGCGCACGGGCATCACCTACTACCAGTGGCAGGGGACCGGCTACATCGACATGGAGCCTGCGACCGGCGCGGCCGGCTATATTATCGCAGGCGGCCAGAGCGGTGGCGCGACCGTCGACATCTGGATCGCGCCGTGGGAGCTGATCTTCGCCACGATTTTCCGGGATGTGTGCAGCATCACGGCGAACATCACGTACCCTGCGGAGGGAGACTACTTCCCATATCCCGGTTTCTGGAGCGGCCTCCTGCATCCCCAGCCGCCGCGCTTCGACGTGGACTACACAGTGAGCTACTGCGACGACGGTTCCAAGGTCGTAAACGAGAGCTTCCGGCCGCACTACCAGTACGGGCCCGGAGACTACACCTTTTATGCCGGCTGGGGCACGGGCGCGACGCGCAACTTCACGATCTTCGGCGTGGAGATCGAGACGCCGGATGGCACCTGGGCCGTTAAGGACGGTAATTCGATCACGCTGGAGGGGAACGTTACGCCGCGAGTGCCGCCGGGCGGGAGTGTCGCGTGGGCGATTACTGCCGGACCAGGCGCCGGGAATCTTGCCTCGGCCAACACGCAAAACACTGAGTTTTCTGGCACGACCAAGGGCAAGCTCACGGTCGACGTTACGGTCAGCAACACCAACGGCGCCACCAAGCACTCCGGCAAGCTCGAGGTCTATGTGCCGCAGATCAAGCTCGAGAAAGTGGGCAAGGCAACGATCGAGGCCGCCAACCACTATTCTGAGAACACGACGCTCAAGGCGACGATCGTCTATCCGCCAGGCCATCCTAAGGCCGGCCAGGCAATTGCCGACTTCAGCCAGACCGTTACCTTCGATGAAGAAGCCGCGACCAACTACTATGATGGAAACAACGGGGCAACGTCATTGCCGCAGAACGTCACGCCCACAAACGGTGTGGCAACGCTGGTCATCAAGTCAGTATCCAACTCCAATGATGTCGGCGGCCCGGTCGATGCCAGTGTCAAGGCAACGGCGACAATCGCCGAGCAACAGTCTAGCTCTAACCCGCTCGCGGTTGATCAGTGGGTGGATGAAGACAGCGACGGCATGAAGGATTGGCTGCGGAACCAATCCCAAGACATCCTGACGCACTTTCAGGGCCTGACGGGCGAGGTTAATACAGTTGCCGATCTGGTGGCCGGCATCAGTGAGACAAGCGGCTCCTGTGGTGCGACAGGGCGTGGAACCGTTACGATCGTCGTTAGTCCTGTCTGCGGCACGCCGAACAAGCACAGGCTCAATGTGGATCATGAGCTCTCTGATACTGTGATCCACGAAGCCAGGCATGTGTGGCAAGGCCACGAAGCGCCGAGAACAGATATGGGCACCGATGAAGATAACAATTCCGCCACACCCGCAAACGATGACGATAGAGACTGGGCACCACAGACCGTATCCTTTAGCTCGGCGAATGTCATCCGGGATCTGGCCACGAACTATTGCTGCTCGAATGACAACTCCGCCGATCTTTGGAGTGATGGGAGCTACAAGAATGGGGTTGATGTCGCTGATGCCTGGGAAGACGATGCGTGGGACTTTGCTGCTGCACATAAGAACGATTGAGCGGTCGGCTGACCGCGGAGCGTCCTGGATGGACAGAGGGTCATTGTCAATGAAGGGAATCCAACGCACATGAAGCTAGCAAAAACCTGGGCCTGGTTGGTGGTGACTGGTTGTTTGTGGCTCAACGCGTGCATCGGTGTCGCCCCGCCCATGTCTGGGCAAGCGACTCCCGAAGCGCCACAAACGGTGATGAGCACACAGACCGAAACCGGCATGATGGGCAAGCGTTTCTCTTCAGACACGCCGGACGCAGCCATGAAGGAGATCGCCGCGCTCCAGGATCTGGTCGGGCTCTACTCGGGAACAGGAGGCGTCCAGGTTTTTACGCGGCCATTTTCCGAGACGGTCTTCGAAATACTACTGCAAGGCCTGTCCAGTACGCACCCTCAAACTCAGAAAGCAGCCCTCGACCTGCTGACCATCGCCATTCAGCAAGGGTACGTATCACCCGCGGCTATCACCGCCCGCATCCTGTCGACGACAGAGGCACTGCGAAATACACACGGACAGGGCACCGCCGATGAGCTGTCGGCAGCCGTGGCGGCGAGCGCCGAGAAGGTGCTGTGGCATGCCCGGGTCCAGGGACTGAGCGGACAGGCACGGACTGCATTTCTGGCCGAAAACCTGAACAACACCAGCGATGGCAGCTATTACTACAGCTTCCAGGCCATGAATTACCTGGCGGAACTGGCCGATGCCGAGGCCAGGCAGGCGCTGCAGGCAGCACTCAAGTCGGCCAAGGAGCGCGGAGCCGGGCAGAATCTCGTGGACCAACTCGAAGCCAACCTCGCCAAGATAACCGTCCTCGAGTCGCTTCGCGGCTTAGCTGGCAAGCAACAGGTCGAGCGACTCGTCGCAGAGCTCAGGCTGAGCTGGCAGGACGAAGCGCGTGCGATCTGGCTGTTACAACGACTTGCGCAGCTCACGGCACCCTCGGTCGACCCGACTCTGCGGGCGATCAGAGACGATGAACGCTATAGTTTCGGCACCAGATACGTGGCCCAGGAATTCATGGTGGGCCGTGGCGTGCTCGCAGCGAACGAGCGGACGCTGCACTTGTTGGGCGACTGATACGTTGGCCGACGGGTAAGCTGTCGAGGCTGCGGTGTGAAAGGATGTCGTAGGATGAAGTCAAGGCACCTGATCTGTATTCTGGCGTTGAGCGCTGGGTTGTTAATCTGGGCGCGCCCGATGCATGCCGCGCTGGCACCTCAGGATGCCAGGGCAGCCGTCGATCGAGGCATCGCCTGGCTTAGGACTGCGCAGAATGCTTCAGGCGTCTGGGGCGACTCTGCTGGCAGTGAGTTTCGTGACACCGCAGTGGTGGCAGACGCCCTCTGGCAATTGGGTGAGAGAAGCGATCCGTACTTTGCTGCGGTCAGCTACCTGGCGTATGGCACGCCATCCAGCATCGACTACCAGGCGCGGCGTGCGGTCGCCCTGGCGCGCGGCGGCCAGGACGTGAGCGCGGCCATCACCGCCCTGCTCGCAGCCCAGAACGGCAACTGGACCGGCACGGGCATCCCCAACCAGCCGGAGGGCGGGTGGGGCGCGGCCGCGGGTTATGCCTCCGCGGTGCCCGACACCGCGCTGGCCCTGGACGCTCTCTACGCGGCGGGACTGCCCGGCGGCCTCTTCGTCGGTGACGAGACGGTCGCAGCAGGCGCAACCGACAGCTTCCACTACACCCTGCCCGCCGGCGTGACTACCGTGCGCGTCATCTTCAGTCCCCTGGCCGGCCAGATCCAGGTCCGCATCAAGGCGGGTGCGCCGCCGACCCTTGCCGATCCCTATTACAACCTGACCGGGCCGGCTACGCTGGGCGGGCTCAGCACGGCTGCGGGCGTCTACTACATCCGGGTGGACGGCGTGGCTGCAAACACGACGTATGGGTTGGCCGTCAGCTACATCGCCAACGGCTTCGACACCGACGCGCTGCGGCTGCCGCTGAGCTACCTCCAGGCCGCGCAGCGAGCGGACGGCGGCTGGGGCCTGGCCATCGCCGCGGACGCCAGCTATGCCGGACTCACAGCCGAGACGGTGCTGACCCTGCTGGACTACAGCCTGTACTATGATGTGCGCACGGCGCTGGCAAACGGGCTCGCCTGGCTGGTGAGCAACCAGAACGGCGACGGCGGTTGGGGCAACCCTGCCAGCACGGTCTACGAGACCGCGCTGGCCTTCTATGCCCTGGACCGCGCAGGCTCGATCGCGTTCGACCGAACGGCGGCCGAGGGCTGGCTGCTGGGCAGCCAGTCGCCCGACGGGAGCTGGAATGGCCTGCCCTATGACACCGCAGTGGCGGTGCTCGCACTGGGTAATCAGTTCTCCGGCCTGCCCGCGGCGCCGGCCAGCCTCACCATCAGTGCCGCGGACCCGGATGTCATCCTGGATTGGGCCCTGGTCAACACCACCCGCGCCGGTGACTCGGTCACCGTGGACCACTACAATATCTACCGCCTCAGCGATCCCTACTTCACGGTTACTGCCGCAACGCCGGTCTACGACACCGCCGTCGGCTTGACCTATCCGGATGACGGCGTGTTCGGCACTCCGCCGGAGTTTTGGTTCTACGGCGTGGCCGCAGTGGATGGCGCCGGCAAGCTGGGCGATACTTCCCAGCATACCGGCCTGTTCGAGTTTACTATCGTCCCGGGAGGAGGGTGAAGCTTTGCAGCGCTTTCACTTACGACCATGGCGAGGAGGTGAAGTCGGGCCCCATCTCGGCATTGCACAACTACATATCCGCCAAGTCAGGTTTTACCGATCAGGGAGGTTCAGCAACCATGGCAACGAAACGCATTCCGT
>DAOUGK010000527.1:0-22697 GCA_034429055.1 Anaerolineae bacterium
CCAGTGCGTCGCAGAGCGCAGCCTGATCCACGACCGGACCGCGCGCCATATTGATCAGGTAGGCGGTCGGCTTCATGGCTGCGAACTGCGCGGCGCCGATCAGATGGCGCGTCTCAGGCACCAACGGGCAGTGCAGCGTTACGTAGTCCGCTTGCGCGAGCAGCTCATCGAGCGAGACGAGGTGCACTCCGAGTTCAGCCGCACGTTCGGCGGGCAGGTAGGGATCGTATCCCAAGAGCTGCAAGCCCAGGCATCCGGCCTTGCGGGCCACGAGAGAGCCAATGTTGCCCAACCCGACGATGCCCAGTGTCTGACCTGCGAGCCGTGAGGGTGCACCGCCTGGTGTCCCGCCCCAGTGCCCTGCGCGCACGTGCGCGTCGTGCAGCCACATGTGACGATTCAGGGCGATGACGAAGCCGATAGTGTGCGTGCTGACCTCCTCGATGCAGAAGTCAGGCACATTGGACACGGGGATGCCCGCCTTGCCCGCCGCCTCCAGATCTACCATATCGACGCCGATGCCATAGCGCGAGATGATCTTGCAGCGTTCCAGCCTGTCGATCACCTGTGGCGTAATCTTGCACCACTGCACGATCAGGCCGTCCGCATCCGTAACGTGGGGGAACAGGTCCTCCGGGACGCGCGCATCGAGGCGCACCAACTGGATATCCAGTCCGGATGCAGCCATCTCCGCCGCTTCGAGATCGTTGTCGGGCAAGCCAAAGTCTGTGATAATCACCTTATACTGCGCCATGAAATTGCTCCTTTGCTGCGAAGTCTATGAGATGAAAATGCAATGGCCTGTAGCTATTCAGCCGGCAAGCCATAAGTAGGGCTTTTCCACGAACTGCTTGATCCGCTGCAGAAAACGCGCCGCCGGCGCGCCGTCGACCAGCCGGTGATCGAACGTCAGGCTCAGAAACATCATGCCGCGAATCACCACTTGCGCTGCCGCTGATTCGGGCGTGTCGGCCAGCGCCGGAAGCTCATCCAGCGCGGCCTGAACCACCTGCTTCGGCACGATGCGCCCCACACCGAGGATGGCACATTCGGGCAGGTTGATGATCGGGGTGAAGGCGTCGATATCGTACATTCCCAGGTTGGTGATGGTGAAGGTTCCGCCGCGCAGTTCGTTCGCGGTGACTCGGCCGGCGCGGGTTCTTTCGATGAGTGTGGCCGCTTCGAGCGCGACCTCGCGCAAGGTTTTTTCCCCTGCATCCCGCAACACGGGCACGAGCAACCCCCGCTCCGTGTCCACCGCAATGCCGATGTTAACCTCGGGGGACTGCACGATGCTCTCGCCCTCGAAGCGCGCATTCAGCGGCGGGAGTTCGACCAGGGCAACCGCGGCCAGCTTGATCAGCAGGTCCGTGTAGGAGGGCACCGGCTGCCTGCCATCCGCCTTGAGCTGCGCGCGCAACCGCACCAGTTCGGTGGCATCTGCTTCGGTGGTCAGCGTCACGGCGGCGGTCGTCTGGGCGCTGATCGCCAGACGCTCTGCAATGGCCTTGCGAATTCCGCTGACCGGCGGCGGAGCGCCGGCGCGCAAGGGGAGATGCGGGGGCTCGGCGCTTGCGACCGCAGGTGCTGCCGCGCCGGACCGGAGCCGTTCCGCCTCTCGCTCGACATCGGCCCGCTCGATGCGCCTGCCGGGCATTTGCGCGGCCAGCGCAGCCATATCGATGCCGAGTTCAGTTGCGAGGCGCTGGGCGAGCGGGCTGGCTGCGGGCGCATGGGTCCTAAGCCGGGCGGCGGCGCGCACATCGGCCTCCCGGATACGGCCGGTGCGGCCTGTGCCGCGCAGCCTACCGTCTTGCAATGCGCGGGCCCAGTCCAACCCGAGTTCGTGAGCGATCCGCCGCGCGCGTGGGCTGATGGCCGGCGCCTGTTGCTCTTCCCGCTGGGGCGGCATGGCGGTGGGCGCGACGGGCAGCGTGCCCGAGGTCACAGACTGCGCCGCAACAGGTGCCCCCTTGCCTGTGCCTTGACTTTCCGGGGGCGTTTCACCGGGGCCCAGCAGGTAGCCCAGCACCGTGCCAACGGGCACTTCCTGGCCGGGGGGCGGCGCGCCGGCGGGGATGTACAATGTCCCACTCTCCAGCGCCTCCACCTCCTGCGTCGCCTTATCCCCTTCCACGGTGAACAGGAGTTCACCGGCCTCGACCGTCTCGCCGTCGGCCTTAAGCCACTGTCCCAGGCTGCCGGACTCCATATTCCAGCCCAGGCGCGGCATCACGATCTCAAAGGGCATGCTTGTCTCCTGTCACTCAGCCAGCAGCTCACGCACGGCCTCGACGATGCATGGGACCGTCGGCACCATGGGCTCATACAGGGCCGGACTGTACGGGGCCGGGGCAAACAGGCCGTTGAGGCGCCTGACCGGCGCATCCAGATCGTCGAAAGCCTGCTCCATGACCTGGGTGGCGATTTCTGCGCCCACGCCACAGGGCGCGAAGTCTTCGTCCACGATCAGAAGGCGGCCCGTCTTGTGCACCGAGCGGAGCACCGTGCCAATGTCCAACGGCGCCAGAGTCCGCGGGTCAATGACCTCGGCGGAGACGCCTTCCTGTGCCAGGATATCCGCGGCCTGAAGCGCCTGTTGGACGGAGTAGGCGATCCCTACTACTGTCACGTCGGTTCCCTCGCGTGCCACGCGGGCCTGGCCGAATGGGAGCAGGTAATCGCCCTCGGGCACGGGACCTCTAAGGGTGAGCAGATTCTTGTGCTCCAGGAACAGCACGGGGTCACTGGAACGCAGGGCCGTGGCGAGCAGCCCTTTGGCATCGGCCGGCGTCGCGGGCACGGCGACTCGAAAACCGGGGATGTGCATGAAGAAGGGATAGTAGTTGCCAGAATGATGTGCCGCGTTTGAAGGTGCGACCCCGATGCATCCGCGCACGATGATGGGCATCTGGAGACGTCCCATGCTCATCCACTGGAGTTTAGCCATCTGGTTGAACATATCGCCGAACGCATCAGCCAGGAAGTCGATGAACATAAAGTCCACAACGGGCCGAGAGCCGGTGGCGGCCGCGCCGATACAGACGGCAGTGAAGCCCCGTTCGCTGATGGGTGTGTCCCTCAGCCGTTCCGGCCCGTACAGGTCAAACAGGCCCACTGTGGTGTTGAAATTGCCGCCGCGCGCTCCGATGCCCTCTCCGACGACGAAAATCGAACCATCTCGGGCCATCCCGGCCGCGAGGGCCTCGCGTGCGGCTTCGACGAAGGTCAGTTGGCGGGATTCCGCGGCCGGGTCACCGCTGGGTTGCGGTTCGAGGATGGTCGCCGGCTCACTGTAGACATGCGCAGTGACCGTGCTCGCATCGGGCATCGGGCTCAGCTCGGCAAAGGCCGCGGCTTCCTCCGCGATGCCGCGCGCTTCGGCGTCCAATACATCGAGTTCAGTCTCAGCCGCAATGCCGTGCTCGACCAACCATACCCGGAAAGCCCGTAGCGGATCGCGTGCCTTCCAGACGTTGAGTTCGTCGGATGTCCGATACCCCGCATCCCGCATCCCTTCCGCATGTGCGCGCACGCGATAGGTCTTGCACTCGAGCAAGGTTGGCCCTGCGCCCGCGCGCGCCCTGGCGACTGCTTCCCCGGCAGCCCGATAGACCGCCAGAACGTCATTGCCGTCGACTTCGATGCCCGGCAAGCCATATGCCTGCCCGCGGCCCGCGACATGCGGGTTGGCCGTCGCCTTGTCAAAGGCGACCTCCGTGGCATAGAGATTATTCTCGCAGACGAAAACGACGGGCAACTTCCAGGCCGCAGCCAGGTTGATTCCTTCGTGAAAGGAAGCGTTATTGACAGCGCCATCGCCGAAGAAGGCGACGCTGACATGACCCGTCTTCAGGAGTTGTGCCGTGTAACCTCCACCGGCCGCGAGGGTAATGCTGGGTCCTACGATGCCGCTGGACCCCATGAAGCCGACTTCAGGCTTGAACAAGTGCATGCTGCCACCGCGTCCGCCGGAGCAGCCCGTTGCCCGGCCGAGCAGTTCGGCAATGAGTTCGCGCGGTGTAATTCCCTTGGCGAGAGCGTGACCATGCCCGCGGTGGGTGCTGAACACGACGTCTTCGTGTCGCAAATGTGCGCAGACACCCGTCGCCACAGCTTCTTCCCCGATGTAGGTATGACATCCACCGTAGATTTTGCCCGCTGCATAGAGCTTAACAAGCTGCTCTTCTGTGCGGCGGATACCGGCCATCGTTCGGTATAGGGCCAGCAATTGTACTTTGGACAAATCAGCCACGCCGGTCATCGGATTACTCCTTCAGCCAATAGCACTTGCCACGCGTTACCATTTACCTGCTGTGCCCCCGGCATTCATCGCGAGATTGCCGCCATCCATCGGGATGAGCGCGCCTGTGATCCAGCTCGACGCATCCGAGGCCAGCAGGAGAGCGAGTCCCTTGATGTCATCAGGTACACCGAGGCGTCCCGCGGGGAGGCCACGCAGGAAGGTGCGCTCGAGATTGGGGTCTGCGGCCATACGTTCCCGCAGGCTGGGGTTGATGACCTGGGCCGGCAGGATGGCGTTGACCCTGACACCGCGACCGGCCCATTCGGTGCTGAGCTCGCGCGTCATCTGGGCCACGCCCCCCATGCCTACGCTGTAGGCGAAATTGCCCCGGCCGAGCGCCGTAATGCTCGCCAGGGAGCCGATGTTGATGATGCTGCCCTTGCCGGCGGCGAGCATCCGCCGGCCGGCCTCCTGGCAGGCGCAGAACCGGGCCACGACCAGCGCATGGACGATGCGCTCGAACTGCTCGAGCGGGATTTCCTCTGGATGCGCCAGGTATCCCGGGCCGGCCACGTTGGCGAGGACATCGATTCTGCCGAACTCACGATCGAGCTGCGCGAACAATGCCTTAACCTGGGCAATGTCCGCCATGTCGCATTCCACTCCGATCGCCCTGTGCCCAAACCGGCGCGCCTCTTCGGCTGTGGCAGCCACGCCTGGGCCATTCAGATCGCTCAACAGCAGGTCGGCCCCGAATTCGGCAAACCCAAGCGCCATGGCCCGGCCCATGCCCTGTGCCGCGCCGCTCACAACCGCCACGCGGCCCGTCAGATCGAAAACCGTATCCGCCATGCTTGTCCTCCTGTCAGCTTCACGCCAGCCAGTCCGGCAGTCCGAGGCCATAGTCCTCCGCGGCGCCTCGCAGGTTGGTCACGACGAATGGCGGCAGCGGAATGCCCTCTGCCAGCGCGCGCTGGCGGTGCTCCCACTCTTTTTCGCCGGGCAGGTATATGCGCTCTGCGCCGACGGCCAACGGCGCCTGTCGTATCTCGCTGGTCATCTGCTGCATGCGTGCGGCGAATAGTGCGGGCGGCATCATGGCGCGGACATCGATGGCGATGAAGGCGTGGCCCTGGTTCGCCGGCTCAAGGCTGTCCAGCATCCAGCTTTTCACCTCGCTCATGATGCCCGCGCCCGACAGCACGGCGGTCAGGATTTCCACCAGTACCGCGAGTCCGTAACCCTTGTGGCCGGCCATGGGCTGTAGCGCGCCGCGCAGCGGGTAGCCGGTCGGGTCCGTCGTGGGCAGGCCCTCATCGTCAACGAGCCAGGTATCCGGGATGGGCTGGTGCAGGGCCTGTGCCGCGTAGAGCTTACTGGCGGCCACCGCGCTGGTCGCGATATCGAGGAATACCGGCGGCGCGTCGCCTGCGGGTGCGGCGTACGCAATCGGGTTCGTGCCCATCACCCGGCTGCGGCTGCCGGGTGCAGTGACCCCTGGATCTACGTTGCACATGGATATCCCGATGAGGCCCTGTTCGGCCGCCTGCACGGCATAATAGCCCGCTGCGCCGTAATGGCTGCTGCGCCGGACGCCGACATAGGCGATGCCGCTGGCGCGCGCCTTGGCGATGCAGAGCGCCATGGCACGGAAGGCAGTCGCCAACGGCATTGCGTCGCAGCCGTCCACGCGTGCCCAACCCGGCCCTTCCGCGTCGACCTGCATCCTGGCGCGGGGATGAATGCGTCCCACGCGAATGTTCTTCAGCAGCCCGCGCAGTTGCCGTGTTCCGTGGGTAAACGTGCCCCAGCTATCCGTGGTCACCAGCACATCCGCACTGATCTGGGCGTCCTCCTCGTTCAGGCCTGCTTTCAGCAGCGCCTCGATGCAGAACTGCGTCAAGCGGTCGGTGCTGACGTAGGTGACAGCCGGTGCTGCCGTATCGCTCATTGATCCCTCCCAGGCTCCTCGCACATCTTTCAATCGGCCTGCGTCACCAGATCGTCGTACCGCCATCCATCACCACCAGGCTGCCGGTCATGAAGGATGATGCCGGCGATGCAAGGTAGACGACCAGGCCCTTGAGTTCCGCTTCTTCCCCATAGCGCTTCATCGGCGTGTTAGCGATGATGCGCTCGACAATCTCCGGGTAACGCCGGCTGGCTGCCGTTTGGGCGGTCATGATGTAGCCGGGCGCAATCGCATTGGCGCGGATGCCGTAGGGCGCCCAGTCCGAGGCCATGCCGCGCGTCAGTTGGGCGACGCCTGCCTTTGCCACACAGTAAGGCACGTTGTGACGCGGCGTGATGTTGCTGATAATCAACGAGTTGATGGAGGCGATGTTGATGATGACGCCGCCCTGACCCCGCGCGATCATCTGTTGTGCCACGCGCTTCCCGAAGTAGAACATGGAAGACAGGTTGGTGTCGATCATCCGCTGCCAGCCCTCGTCGCTTTCAGTCTCCAGCGAGAGGCCGCTCGACGGCATCCCCGCGTTATTGACGAGGATGTCGATCCCGCCCAGCCTCTCGGCGACCGCGGCGGTAAATGCTTCGATCTCCGCCGCCTGGGTGACATCCACCCTGCCGAAATAGGATGGACAGCCGAGGCCGGCGATTTCCTGTGCCGTGCGCGCCCCATCCTCTGCCAGCAGGTCGCAGATTGCCACGGCTGCCCCGGCCTCGGCCAGCGCCAGCGCCGCCTGCCGTCCCAGGCCGCGCGCCCCGCCGGTGACGACCGCGACGCGCCCCGAGAGCTTGAAAAGGTCCAGGACGCTCATGTGCTCAACGCGCCTCCTCGCCCCAGGCGCTTGTGCCGAAAGCGGCCTGCCAGTCCTTCATGAAACCGTTCATGCGGGCATCGGTAAACGGGTGTTGATAGAGCAGCCGCATGAACTCCATGCGCATCGTGCAGATATCCGTGCCTGCTTCGGCGACCTCACCGAACAGGCGAGGATAGCGCCCGCACGAGAGAATCTTCGTCTTGAAACCGTAGTTGTCATAAATGCGGCGGATCGGGCCGACCATCTCGATCATGCCATCGGTGGTCTGATCCAGCGGGCCGTTGAAGACGGCGACGATGTCTGCACCTGCCTTGCCGACCAGGTATGCCTGGGCGATGGAGGCGACCGCCGTTACCGCCAGGCGCAGGTCAGGGGTCTCCTGTTTGAGGCGCAGGAGCGCCTGAATCCCGGCAATGCTCATCGGCAGCTTGACGATGATGTTGGGTGCAAAAGCGTGCAACCACTTGGCTTGCCTGATGAGCGGCTCAACCTCGTGCCAGCCGATAACCTGGACGAGCAGAGGGCCCTGCCATACGTCAAGAATCCGGTGCAGAGTTCCTTCTTTATCAGGACCCGCCGCGGAGATCAGGCCAGGGTTGGTTGTGACGCCTGCCAGCAGGCCCCAGGATTGGGTCTCCAGGATCTCCCGTGGGTTTGAGCTGTCGAGAAACAATTCCATCGGATAACCCCCTCAGAACAGGTCGGCGGCAAGTCGGCCCAGGTAAGCGACGATGTGTTCCTGGTAAGCACGATAGAAGTCAGATGTGAGCCGGTAGAACCGGTCGCGTACGAGGAAGCGGCCCGCCGCATCGCGCCGGCCCACGAACGCGAAACTGAAATGGTGGAAGATTGCACTGCGGGCTGTGGGCTGCAGGCCCGCGGCGCCGGCGGAATCGTGGCGGAGGGCTTCCACGGCCAGGGCAGAGCCACCTTCTGCGGCGCGCCGCGCATACGCAAGGGTATCCTCCCACCAAAGCCGGAACAATCTGGGATCGTGTTCGGCCAGGACTTCGGCAAAGATGAGTTGCAGCATCGGTGACACTTTGAACTGCAGGAAGCCGCCTGCCGCCCGGCCGACAGCCTGGCGCGTAGCTGCGCTGAGATCGTCGCCTGAATGCACATCCATGATTGTCCCGGCCTCAGCCGCAAGCCGGGCCAGGCTCGCACATCGCACCGCAAGGCCCGGCAGTCCATCGGGACACGCGTAGTCGACGCCCTTCTCGATGCCGAGGTTGGGGGCGATGTGCGTGAGCGGAATGCCCCGGCGCCGCACCTCGTTGAGCAGAAAGCTCAGCTCCATCTCGGATGTGAGGCAGTCGAAGGTGGCAACCTCCGCGGGATGCTCGTCGATGCTCAGCTCCAAATCGAAAGGTTCGCCCTGGCGCAGTCCCTTCAGGTAGTCCGTCAGCCGTTCCATTGCATCCAGTGCGGCCCAATACTTGCCTGCCAGGCGAGCCAGCATCGTTGCGTCGAGCCGAAACGCAGCACCGCTGCCGGCGCCGGTCTCACGATGATAGGCCAGCAGCATCCGCCGCTCCGCCGCATCCGGCACGATTTCAGCGAGCATGGCCTCCGCAGCTGCAGGCCCGGCATCCAGCGCGCCATAGTTCAGCACATCGGAGACATCCAGGGTGTAGAAGGAGTAATAGCGGGCTGCATCGAGGAGCGTTTTCGCCCGGCTCAATCCGCCCGGGCCACGCTTCACCTGGATGTGATCTGCGTCCGCCCCGTGATTGGCCGGCGCACCGTGCTGCAACCCGTCCAGGACACCGGCCACCCACAACCCTTCGAAAGTGCTGCCCGTGTAGCCGGTCTCGATGGCGCCGAAGTTGAACGCAACATTGACCTCAGGCGGCGCGGCGGCTAGCAGGTTGGGCAGGAGATTCAGCTCGCGCACTGAGTTCTGGATGGCGTTGGCCGCAAGATCGGAGCGTGCCATGGCGGTCCAGATGGCAGGCCACACGGCGGTGGTCATCCGCGTGCCGATCCCCAACCTGGGAACCGGCCCCAACGCCTGGGGCCCGCTGCCCGGCTTTAGTTGGCGGAGATAGCGATGGATGACGGGGGCATCCGTCGGATGAGCGGCGATTGAACCGCCGGCCGGCAACTCGAATACCGCGAAGGGCTCGCCCAGCGGCGATGCGTCGGTGCGCCCCCCGCAGAGAAAGACCTGCTGCCCATCCCCCAGGCCCGCCAGGCCGTACGCACAACCTTCATGGATCGCACGGGAAGGCGAGTAGAGTGTAATGCCGGCGAGACCGCTCAATGCTCCTTCAGCCCACAGCGCTGAACCCAGGGCCTGCAAAGTCGCCGGCGGCATGGCGGCGAGGGCTTCTGCAGCCGTTGCGCGGTCCCAGGTCGCGGTGTCCAGGACGGCGGGATTCGCGGCCGGATCGAGCTCGAGTTTCTGGAATTGCATCTGATACGCATCCTTGCCGATCGGGCCGCGCTCGTTGGGTTCGACTGCAACGCGAGGGCGGGAGGGTCAGCGGCCGTCGTGCCTACTCACAGATGACCGGGTTGGCCAAGGTTCCGATGCCGTCGATTTCCACCCGAACAACATCACCGGCCCGCAACCAGCGCGGGGGCGTGCGCGCGGCCCCGATGCCTGAGGGGGTGCCGGTCGCAATGACATCGCCGGGTTCGAGGGTCATTACCCGTGTCATATCGGCAATCAGGTAGGCCACAGAGAAGATCATATCCCCGGTGTAGCCGCTCTGCAGCACTTCGTCGTCCGTGGCGCCGGCCGCCCGGATGACCGTGCGCAGGTGCAAGTCCTGCGGGTCGGCCACTTCGTCAGCCGTCACCAGGGCGGGCCCCATCGGGCAGAAGGTATCCACGGTTTTGCCGAGCACCCATTGGCTGGTCCGGTTCTGCCAGTCGCGCGCGCTCACGTCGTTGAGCGGCATGTAACCCGCAACATAGGTCAGCGCCTCGGCCTCCGGCACATTGCGTGCGCGCCTGCCGATGACAACGGCCAGCTCGCCTTCGTAGTCAGGCTTCTCGACGGCAGCCGGCACCACAATGGGTTCGCCATGAGCGATAACCGAGTTGGCGTACTTGGCAAAGATGATCGGAAACGGCGGACGTGAGGCATTGGACTCTTTGGCGTGTTCGAGGTAGTTCTGACCGATGCAGATGATCTTGCCCGGTCGGGGCAGCGGCGCCTTGAGCGTGACATCTGCCAGAGCATAGGCGCCCGGGCCTCCAACCGTGGCCGAGACCTGGGCCGCAAGGTTCAACAGCGGCTCACCACCCTGCAGCAGTGTCAGCAGGTCCGTCGGCAGATGTGCGTCGCAGGCGTGCAGATCGCATACGCTCGTTCCGTCCGAGCTCAACGCACCCGCCCGAGTTGTTCCATCATGGACGAAGGTTACAAGTCTCATTCAGTCCCCTCCCCTTACGGTTGTGGTTAGCGGTGAGATTACGTTGGTGGCCCAGCAGTGGCCGCGGTCACCGGCTGTTCAAGGCGTATAGGATACCAGGACGCGCTGGTAGCCGGCCTCCAGATGCCCGTTGATAACCTCGAGGGCACGCGACTCCTCGCCGGCGGCAAGCGCGTCGACAATCTCCTGGTGCCCGAGGGCTAGCAGTTTCGCAAAATCGGGATTGGCGGTGTTGCGGCTCAAAAGAAAGATGTAGATTTGCGGTTTCAGATGGTTCCAGAAATTGATCAGCCGCTTGTGTCCGCTGCTCTTGAATAGTGCATCGTGAAAGCGCAGGTCAAGAACGGCTGCCTCAGGTGGGGCGAGGGCGGCGCCGGGAGCTGCGCGCATTTTGTCTACGATTGCCTGTAGTTCCGCTATGTGAGCGGGATCGGGGGCCCGGCACAGGCGGCGGATGGCCAGCGGCTCCAGAACTGCCCGCAGGCTGTAGACCTCTTCAACATCCGCGCGTGCCATGCGCGCCACCAGTGCGCTGCGGTTGGGTCGCATGACGACGAGGCCCTCGAGTTCCAGGCGGCTGAGGGCCTCGCGCACGGGCCCCCGGCTGACGCCCAGGATGGCGGCAAGCGCAGATTCCCGTAAGGGTTCTTCCGCCGGCAAGGTTCCATCAATAATCGCCTCGCGAAGCCTGACGACGATTTCGTCCGCCATCGCCAGCCTGGGGGATGGCGCAAGCGATTCCAGGTGTTCAACTGACATCATAGCGAATCTCGGTAAGGGTCCTGTGCTCAGGTCTGATATCCAGCAACTTTTTCTTGCATGCAGATTGTTAACTGTTATCAAAGCCAGTGTAGCAGAAGACCTGTTATGTGTCAAGGCGCTTGTGCGTCTTGTCACTGATCGGGGCGGTGCAAAACCTTGACGACGATCTTTTTGACATCGGTCGGCCGGGCCGGTTCATCCCCTGTCGGGGCGGCCAGCCGGGGTGCGTGCGCATCTTCAGGCCAGAGCACGGCCATCTGCCCGGCAGTGAGTCGGACGAGCGTTAGGGCAGCGAGCGACGCTGACCCAAACTCCACATCCTTCGCTGCATCATACGGGGTCGATACAGTGAGTTGCTCACGCGGCGCCCAGCCGAGTGTCTCGCTGCCGCTGACTACAAACTGGATGTCGATATACTTGCGATGCGCTTCGAGGCGCGGGCTGCTGTCGGAGGGGAGCGGCTCAGTACGGTAGGATTGGACCAGGGCATAGACCAGGTCGCCGTCAATGGTGACGCGACCGTCGTCCAGATGTTGGTCCTCGATTTTTTTGAGGTAGTCAAGCGCCAGGCCGAGCAGTCGTGTGCTCACGGTCTGGCCCGCAATGTGCTTCAGGTCTGATACAATCATGCGCTTGCTCCTGGCTTTATGCGCTCGTAGAGAAGGATAGCAGCCGCGGGCCGGGCGTCGAGGGTGACGGGCAGGCCTTGTTGTGCCAACGTCTGCCCGCTGTACTCGACAGGCTCTCCGCCGTCAAGGTCGGTCACGGAATACTGCGCCTCGGCTGTCAGGCCGCACAGGGGGAAGCAAGCCCTGTCAGAGAGGGCGTCCTTCCGGCGGAACGCCTGCACCATGCCGGAACCGGTTGCCGGATCGTGGAACTGCCAGGCGACCCAGGCGTTTTCATCCAGCGTGTAGGCCGTGAGCGGATAGAAATCGCCCAGCATATATGGCGCGGCCCGCAGCCAGTCGCCGGCCGCCTGGCGCACTGCGACCCAATCGATATCCTCGCGCCGCACGTCAACGGCAATGCCGAAGCCGGGCGACAATGAGCTGCGGGCGGAGTAAGCGAAGTCCTGGGGGTTGAAATAGACGCCCTGCCCGAAATAAGGAATCCACGAGGCCAGCGCATAGGTGTGTCCCTGGTTGCCCGGCCCATAGGCCGGGTCACCGGCGAAAGATTGGTAGTCGCTGCGCAGCAGAGGGACGGCGCGCCGCAGCGTTTCGATGTCGTTGCGCCGTCCGCCTGAGGCACAGGAATCGATGAGCATGCCGGGGTGCCGGCGGATCAACTCATCCCAGTACGCCAGATAGCCCGTCACATAGCGTATCTCCGTTAGTCCCTGCCGATCCTCAGCATCGGCGTGACGCCAGAAGGGCAGCGGATCGATGTTGAAGTCCTGCCGGTACAGGTCCACCCCTTCTGCGACCATCAATCGATCCACGTGGTCTACCAGCCACATGCGCGCCTCAGGATGGCCCAGATCCAGCAGCCGCCACTTGCGCGCCCACTCCGGCAACTCCTCGCCGTCGCCGGCGGTCAGCAGCCACTCGGACTGCTCGGCCAGCCAGGTGCCGGGGGCGACCCGCTCCGGTTCGAACCACAGGATGAGCCCCATGCCCTGGTCGTGCGCGTGATCGCTGATCGAGCGCAATCCGCGCGGGAAGCGCTCGCGATCCACTTCCCAGGTTCCGGTTTCGGTCCAGGTGCGGCAGGGATACCAGCCGGCATCCATCCACCAGAAGTCGAGCGGTATGTCGTGGGCCTTGTATGCATCGATGAAGCGCATTTCATCGCGCTCGTTGCACTTGAGCCCTTCAAAGAAGCCTCCCGCACAGGCAGTCAGCAGCGGCGGCACCGGCCCAGCCGTGAGTTGCGGGGCGTTGTGGGCCGACATCCAGCGCCGCCAGATGTTCTGTGCTGCGCTGCGCTCACCCTCCCAGAACATCAGGACCACGCGCGGGGTGCGGGCTTCCTCTCCCGGTTGCAGCCGAAAGTGGGTGGTCTCCTGCCCCCCGCGCACGCTGACTGCACCGTGCGCAGTACGGCTGAATTCAATGGCCCACTGCCCGGGCCAGCCGAGCACGACAATCACACCCCTAGGAGCCTCTCCCGTGCGCTCGATATTGAAGTAGGGAAAGCCGGTCTGTGTGGGCCGGCCGCCGGTGGGTGCGAGGCGCACCGACGCGTCGACGTCGAGCGGGGTGACGAGCGGCTGGTAACTGTCCGGCGTGCAGTTGTCACCCTTGTGATGGTGGAGCCAGACCTCCTCGCCTGCGATCAGGGTCGCATCGATGGCCTGGATATCGCTCAAGATCGGTGTGGCCGCGTGGCCCGTGTTCTTGAGGTAAACCGTCCACTCGACCGCCGGGAAGTCATGGTACTCGACGACCAGGAAACGCACTTCCAGCCCGGTTGTGGGATCGGTGAAGACCAGCCGGTGTTCGGTGCGCCGGTCGTCCAGCCGTTGCTCGGCGGCCTCGAACTGCCAGGTGGGCCATAGCTGCGCGCTGGGCTTGCCGCCGTAGCTGAAAGAGAAGGGCGGCTGTTCGCTCGCAGTGTGCTTCGCCAGCCACTGCCGCATCGTATTCAGGGGGTTGCTTGATTGCATATCGCCTCCATGCGTTACGCTATAGGGTCAGCGGATACCGGCCTGCCAGCGCTGCCTCATCGAACATCGCAACCACGTTCTCCGGCGGCACGTCCGGCTGGATACAATGGACGGATGCCAGGATGTACCCGCCCCCGGGCGCGAGGTCGCGGATGCGACGGCGCACCTCGCCGCGCACCTCAGCGGTCGTGCCGTGAGGCAGGACCGTGTGCGTGTCAATCGCGCCGCAGAACGACAGCCGGTCGCCAAACTCGCGTTTCAGCCGGGCGGTGTCGCCCATGTCGCCTGCCGACACCTGGACCGGATTCAGAATATCCACGCCGATGTCGATCAGGTCATGCAACAGGGTGTAGACGTTGCCGTCGGAGTGATAGAAGATCTTCGCCTGGCTGTGCTGCCTGATCGCGCCCAGAAGCTCGGCATGCAGCGGTTTCACCAGCCGGCGGTACATGCGCGGAGAGATCAACGGCGCAGTCTGCCCGCCGAGATCGTCGCCGGTCACGATGACGTCGATGTGCTCGCCCGCTTCGGCCAGCAGGCCGCGGGTCCCGGCCAGCATCAGGTCGGTCAGCTTGCGCAGCAGCGCGGCGGCAAATTCGGGGTCGCCCGCCAGGTCCTGGAACCATCTTTCGACGCCGCGCAGCATGTACGCATACTCGAACGGCGAGATGCCGCTGAGCGCGACGACGGCATAGCCCGCCTGTTGAATTCCCTGTGCCCGCGCCTTAAGCCCGGTGAAACGGGATGGATGTCCGAGCTCCGGCCAGGGGTAGGTTGCCAAGTCATCGATGGTGGCATCGGCAAGCGGAGGGTCCACGATCTCATAGTAGGCGTTGCCGGGTCGCAGTTCCCACGTGATGCCCCAGCCGTCCACAAAGCGGGCGGCAGTTATCTCACGGCCGGCATCCGGGTGATGCGCCGGTGCGGCCCCGGCAATCAAGGGCCTCCCGTCAGACCGGAAGCGCACCATCACCTCTTCATCGAGCAAGCTGTATTGCAGGGCGCGCCAGAAAACCTGCGTCTCCCCGCCCATTCCAAGATGGGTCTTCAGCCGATCATACGCCGGTGCGAGCATGGTTGTGACGCCGGAGGTCCCGAAGAAAATCGGGACCCGGTCCGGCTCCTCATGATTCAGAGCACAGAGCACGCGTTCTCGGGGTGTCAGCATGTGGGCCTCCCTTCACCGCGTCGGCTGGCCGGCGGCAGACAGGCGCCTCGCTGCCTCCAGCATAGCGATGTAGTTAGCATACTTCACGCCAACCATGACGCTATTGCCGCAGGTCAGCACCAACCCGCCCTTCCGGGGCGCAGATTCAAAGGCAACTCGTACTTCTTCCGCGACCTCTTCCGCGGTGCCTGCTACGAGCGTATCGACATCGACGCCGCCCCAGAAGCATAGCTTGCCGCTATAACGCTCCTGCAGGCGCGGCAGCGTCATGCCGATGCGCGGCTGGATGCCCTGCCAGCCGTCGATGCCGGCCTCGATCATCATGTCCAGAATGGACCAGATATTGCCGTCCGTGTGTTTGATGAAGTATCCGCCCTTTGCATGGACAGCCTCACATTCCGCCTTGAGCCAGGGATATAAAAACTCGCGAAACATGCGGGGCGACATGAAGGGCGCCTGGTTGCTGGCGATATCACTGGTCGGCAGCACGGCATCGCAACCCGCGTCCAGCAGGATCTCGCTGACTGCGATGCAGTAACGCGTCTCGACCTCCACGATGCGGCGGATGAGTTCGGGCCGTTCGATCATGGCCGTGAGCATGTATTCGAGCGTGTAGCGCATGAGCGGGAAGATGCCGTCGCCGGGCCGTCCCAGGATGAAGTGCGTGCCGCCCATTTCCTTCACGATGTGCCGCACCAGTTCCAGTTGCGACTCATCGAAATCCAGCGGAATCTCCTCGATGTCCTCGAGCCGGCAATCCGGGTTGGAGAGGAGAAACTGGTGGCCCTCACTTTCGGGCGAGAAGGCGTACACGCGGCCATCCGGCATGCGCCATTTATAGGGGCCGAGGAAGGCCTCCGGGGCGATGGGCGGCTTATGACGCGAGGGAACGAGGAACGCAGGCACGATGTCATGCTCGAATTTGCGGGCGAGCGCGGGGATGTCATGCTTGCACGATGCAACGTACTCATCGCGACGGCCTTCCCAAAGCGCCGTGTATTCCTTCCATTTACCCCGGTAGAGTGTCGGGTGGCCCAGAGCCTGTTCGGTGATGGTATAATCCACGCCGGTTTCGCCTACCGGGATGCGATCCGGAGTCTGGAATTCCAGAGCTGCGATGACTCTCTCTTTCGGGAGCATGTGTTCCTCCTCTGGTCAAGGTTCAGGCTCATCCAAGACAGTCGCCCGGATGCAGAGTCCATTGGGGGACAGCGCGTGCAGCAGCTCGTCCAGTTCATGGCGGGCAAGTGTGTTCGCGTGGATGATGAGCGGTTTGCCTGCCGCCTGCACGCGCCGGAACGCCGGAATGAGCGCGGCTACGCTTGGATCGTGCACACCTGGATCGACAACTACCTGGACTGCGGCGAGGCGCGACAGCGCGAGCACAGGCGGAAGTACGTGCAGACCAGCCGAATGCAGGTGCATGATCGGGTAGTCCAGGCTGGCGCAGATTCGCTCATCGCAGGGCGCCAGGAATCGTTCATAGGTGCGTACCGAGATTGCCACTGCCAGGTCACATTGTGTTACGGCTGTCGTACCCGGCGCCCACAAGCCGTATTGCTCGCAGCTCGCCATGCCATCCTCGAATGGCGGCAGGAGGGCAATCTGCTCTGCGACGACTGCAATCCAGATATCCGTGAGAACGGCGAGTGTTTCTTCGACCAGCTGCGGGCTCTCTGCGAAGGCGAAACACATCCGCTCAACCCCGACAAGTGCGCCCAGCAGATCCAGCGGTCCGCGCATCGGCATCGCAACGCCCAACGGGTAGTGGCCGTTGCACAGGTCACGCAGGACGGCACAGAACTCGCGCAGCTTCTGCCGCCAAGGATTGCCTTTCGCGAGCCGAAGGTTCCGCACGCCTTCCCATTCTCCTCCTGGAGGCAGGGCATACATCGTCCCGCTGTCCTGGACATACCATATCGGACAACCGCAAATGGCTTCCAACCACGGGACATGCCAGTAGGCGGTCATGATTCTGAATTGGTCGCCTTCCGTCAGGCCAAGTCCCTGCCAACGTGCGATCATCTGCCCATGATATGCTTCAGGATCAAGCATGTCCGGGGCCAGGTAGCCTTCCGGCGGCAATCTCAGCCCGGCCGGCACGGGGATCTGTAGCGGCGGCCAAGGGGTCGGGTCTGGCAGCGACAGGAGTGGCCGGTCCACCGGGGAGCGTTGCCAGAAGGCGCGATGTCGTGACAGCAAGGCGGCTGACGATTTCATACGCCTCCCTGGCCGCCAGCGGTAGGCAGCAGGCTGAACAGGCTGTCGAGTGCCGAGCTCGTATCGTAGATCAGGCGTTCCCCTGCATAGCGGTAGTGCGGGAAGACCTCCGCCGTGGCCCAACCATCATACCCGGCGGCGGACAGCGCAGCCATGACTGCCGGCCAGTTAACATCGCCTGCCAGCAGCGGTGTGGCGCAGGGCGCGCCGTCCCGTGTCACTCGTATGTCTTTGAAGTGTACACGGTGGATGCGGCCGTGCGGTCGAGCGCCGAGAATGGTAATCCACTGTTCGGGATAACCGTAGGCGAGGACGTTGCCGATGTCGAAGTATGCGACCACGCGCGGGCTGCCTATCTCATCGATGAAATGTGCGAACTCCAGCGGACTGAGCAGAAACTTGCTGGGGCAGTTTTCGATCGCCAGGTAGATGTCGAACTCGGCTGCGGACGTCTGCGCCAGCTCATGCAGCGTCGCCTGCGCGTTGCGGTAGGCGACATCGTACGGTGTGATCTCCGGCTGCGGCGCAAGGATGCTGTTATCGACTGCACCCGGCATCACGAGCACGGTATCGGTCCCCAGTAGAACCGCGGCGCGTGCAAGCCCCGCGATGATGGCGCGACACCGAGCACGCGTTGGCGGCTGTGCACTGGACATGGGGAAGTGCCACTGCTCGCGGTCGTAGACGGCGCTGACGCACAGGCCGTTATCTTCGATTATTCGCCGCAGACCTGCCAGTGCAGCATCGCCTGACGCCAGCGAGAACTCCTGCCACGGCTCCAGGTTGACCTCGACGCCCTGGTAACCTGCGTCCGCGGCCAGCTCGATCCGGTGGCGCGTCGGCATTTCGGGCGGAAACATGCGCAGGCTGAGTGACTTCTGCATCTCGACCTCTCGTCAGACGTCAGTCCGGGTCATCGCCGCGCCACAGCTTCATCGCCTGCAGCAGTTGCTTTTCCAGTTCCGTCATGGGATGGGCCATATTCTGCTGGTAGACGCGGTTGAGAATCGGATAGCCAGCCTGCTGTTCGAGGGTCCAGTCCTTGGCAAATGTGCCATCTTTGATGTGGGCGAGTAGTTTCCTGAGCCGGGTGCGCTCGGCAGCCTCCTCCTCGTCCGACAGTCGCCCCGTCACCTGTTGGCCGTACTGGCTGGTCCGGCTGTGAAACTTGATCTGGCCGAACAACCCGTGACTTTGGATGACTTCTGTTACGTCTGCGCTTTCTCCAGACGCCCAGAATTCGAGCATTGCGGCCTCCGGGCTGATTCCGGCTTCCACAAGCATCTCGTAACAACGCCGAAAAGCATACAGGCCTCCGCTGTGCTCGTTGAATAGGTCGCAGATGGTTTCCTCGTCTGCGCTGGATGCAATGGCCCCGCGGTGGAGCGTGCCGATCGCCAGCGCCAGCGCCAGCATTACCTCCTGTGCATGGCCAGAAGCATCGTGATGGACAGCGACCAGGCTGGGGAAACCGGTGCCGTTCAGGTAGCTCTTGCGCACTCCGGTGCCGATGGTCCGCGGGGCGATCATCAAGACGTCCACCTCCGGCGGATACTTTAGAAACCCGTAGGTGAGGTTGTAGCCGCTGGAGACGACAATCGCATGTCCGGGCTTCAGGTGCGGCAGGATGTCACGGTCGAACAATTGCGGCATCACCTCATCGGGCACGAGCAGCACGTGGCAGTCGGCATGCTGCACGGCCAGCGCAGTATCGTACGTCTCGAAACCGTCGGCGACGGCCTGCTCGAAAGAGCGGTCCCGAGTGTTGCCGATCACAACATTTACACCGCTATCGCGCAGGTTCAAGGCCTGCGCGCGCCCCTGGTTCCCATAGCCGATAATGCTAACCGTACGTTTGGCGAGGGTTTCCAGGTTGCCGCTATCATCGAAATAAATGGTTGTCATGCGGACCTCCTGTGGGTTGGAGAGGGGCCAGTTGCTTGACGTGGTCAGGCCGTGTTAGTATACTGTAAACAATCGACAATAGCAAATTGCTTTCATCACTAACCTATCCTTGAGGTATTGCCATGAGCGACCAACTCGCCAAGAGCATCCGGGAAACCGTGGTTAATCCGGGCAACCTGGCTATCTTCTGGCTGGGCCAGGCCGGGTTCGTCTACAAGACAAGCGGAGGGACTGTGCTGTACGTTGATCCCTACCTGACGGACTCGGTCCACCGGCAGTTATCCCACGAATTGTATGGTTTCAAGCGCATCATGATGGCGCCAATCGCGCCGGAGGAAGTTGAGGCAGACTACATCGTCTGCACCCATGCACATGCCGATCACCTGGACATCGACTTGGTGGCCGCGCAGGCAGGTGACAGCCGCGTGACCTTTGTGGGTGCTCCCGACTGTGAAGTGAGCTTCGTGGAGCACGGTGTTCCGAGCGAGCGCCGGATCACTATGACGCTGGGGCAGCCGTTGATGTGCGGTGATGTTCGTCTGTTGCCGGTCGAGGCTGATCATGGCGATCTCGCGCCCGACGCGTTAGGCCTGGTGCTGGAGGCAGAGGGCATCAAGGTCTGGCAGGTGGGTGATTCGGCCTATCGCCCGGATATGTGGCAGGACGTCTTCGCGCTAGGGATCGATGTGCTGATTCCGCCGATTAATGGCGCCTTTGGGAATTTGAATCCTATCGAGGCGGCTCGCCTGGCGGGCGACTGCCGCGCTAGAATGGCGGTACCCTGTCACTTCTGGATGTTTGCTGAACACGGGGGAGATCCCGCTGCCTTCCTGCAGGGGTGCCGAATCTACGCGCCTGAAACGCAAGCATGCCTGATGTCGCAAGGCGAGATGCTGATGGTGGAGTCAGTTTCGAGGTAAGCTACGGGGTCGATAGGCGAATTGCACCCCGGACTTGGCCTCACGCCAGCCCGTGCTGGTGCGCGTAGAGCGCGGCCTGCGTGCGGTCGCGCAGGCCCAGGCGGCCCAGGATGCTGGAGACGTGGTTCTTGACCGTGCCCTCGCTGACGACGAGCCGGTCGGCAATCTCCCGGTTCGTCGCACCGGTGCCGATGAGGCGCAGCACCTCCAGCTCGCGCTCGGTCAGGTCGGCGTCGACCGGCGGCGGCGCAGCCACAGGCACCCGCTTGTCGGCCCCATCCGCCAGCAGACCCACGAGCTTGCCGGCCACCGAGGGCTCCAACTGGTAGATGCCGCTGTGCGCCAGCCGCACGGCAGCTGCCAGTTGGAAGGCAGGCATATCCTTGAGCAGGTAGCCGACCGCACCTGCGCGCAGCGACTTGACGATGTATTCCTCGTCGTCGAACGTGGTCAGCATGATGACCTGGCAGCCGGGCAACTGCCGATGCACCTGCGCGGTCGCTGCGATGCCATCCAGCACGGGCATGCGCACGTCCATCAGGACAACGTCGGGGCGCAGCGCCAGCGCCTGCTCGACGGCTTCCTCCCCGTTGACGGCCTCCCCCACTACACGGATGCCTTCCTGGATGTCGAGCAGCGACGCAATGCCCTCGCGCACGAGGCGCTGGTCGTCGGCCACTAGGACGGTGACCGGCTTGCTCGCCGGGACCGGGCCGCTCGCGCCTGCATCGTCTGTAACCATCGAATCGCTCATGTCGCCGCCACCTGTGCCAGATGCTTGGGCACGACGACCGTGATTTCCGTGCCCGTCTGCCCGTCGCTGGTGATGTCCATCTGTCCCCGGACCATTTCCAGGCGTTCCCGCAGCCCCTGCAGGCCATACCCGCCCTGCCCCGGCGCAGCCTGGGCGCCCAACCGGGCGGTGTCGAAGCCGATGCCGTCATCCCGCAGCCGGAGCCGGGCCTCCGTCGCGCCCAACTCCACGTCCAGCACCGCATGCCGGGCCCGGGCATGGCGCTGTGCGTTCGTCAGACCCTCCTGCGCGACTCGGTACAGCACGGTGAGCACCGGCCCCGCATAGTCCGTCTCATCGCCCTCGACGCTATATGTGATTTCGAGCGTCCCCCCTGCCATCCGGCCGGTCAGTTCGGCCAGCGACTGGCGCAGCGAGAAGCGGTCGCCGGCATCGCGCAGCGTGCCGACCGACTGGCGCACGTCCTGCAGCGCGGCGCGCGCGGTCTCCTGCGCATCGCGGATGGCCCGGTCGGCTTCTGCCGGGTTGCGCCCCCGGTAGGCCTGCGCCTTCTCCAACTGGATGCTGATGGCCGTCAGGTAATGCCCCAGGCTGTCGTGGATGTCGCGCGCCAGCCGGTTGCGTTCTGCCGCGGCGGCCAGCTCGGCCACGCGGCCCGCATAGTCCTGCAACTGCCGGTGCGACTCCGCCAGCTGGTCGAGCAGCCGGCGCATCTGCTGGCGGCTGCGCTGGTCCCGGTCGATGTGGCCGGCGATGACGTAGACGAAAATCAGCAGCAAGGTGAAGATGACGACGACTGTCAGCGAGTCGAGACGCATATCCGGCCCGGCGCCGCCGGTGAATTCGGTGCGCAACGCCACGAAAGTCCAGTAGGCCAGCCCGACCCCCCGGCTGATGGCCGGGCCGAGCACGAAGAAAACGGCAAAAGGGACCACGGCATACAGCAGGACGCCCAGTTGCGTGCAGTCGAGCGTCACGATGGCCTGCACGAGCGCGATCCGGGCCAGCAGCAGGCCCAGGGCGAGCCGGCGCGGGACAGGCTGCGCATCGCGGCCCAGCTCGAAGCGTTCGATGAAGAGCAGCACGGCGAGCAGGCCGATCATCACCCACTCGCGCACGGCTGCCAGGGGGCCGGGGCACGGGGTGAGGAAGTTAGAGTAGACCACGAGCGCGCCCACGACGCCGATATAGGCCGCTGCGAAGCCCAGTCGCAGCGCCCCCGGCGTGTCGGGATAGGGATTGAACCAGCGTCTGGCCCGTGCGAGCATGGCCGTTCCTCTGATGCGTCGGGCACCCACAAGGGGCTAAGCTACGCCCGTTACGGTGTGTTTGTAGCCTAGGGCCTTGTGCCCGTCGGGCGCCCACGAGCCCGTCCGGACGCCCACGAGGGGCTAGTCTACGTCGCCAGTATAGCACGCGCCGAAACGGCGGGGCAATATGCCGCCGGATAGAGGTCGCAGCAGCCGGTGGTCATGTCCGGCGGGCCGGATGAATAGGTCGCACGACAGGGGGGAAGATATCCCTTGCGACACATGCGCGGGCCGGCGGCCGAGCCTATAATGTGGGAAAATCTCCTGGGAGATTCTCTCGCTGGAAGGATACCCATGATTCACACTGGCGCGATGATACACCGCCCGGCTGGACACCGGCGGGTCAGGGTGTTCAGCAGCCTGCTGGTAGCCTGCCTCCTCCTGTCACTGGCGCCGGCCGGACAGGTGGCTGCGAGCACCGGCACGACGCTGGCCGTGACGCGAGCGGCCGGCGCGACCCTGTACGACGACGCCGGCGCAGTGCTGCGCGAACTGCCGAGCGGCGTCGCATTCAAGGTCAGCGGGCGCACCGGAGACAACGGCTGGTTCTACGGCACGACGCGCGACGGTGCAACCGGCTGGATCAGCGCGGCCGAGCTGCTCATCTTCGGCGTGAGCAAGGTGGCCGAGCG
>DAOUGK010000528.1:0-13272 GCA_034429055.1 Anaerolineae bacterium
AGTTCCAGGCTCTGCGGCAGACCGGCGAGGAAGGCCGCGACAACCATCAGCCACGCACCCGGCGCTTCCATCGCATCATCCGCAGACACGGCAGCCTTCCCGCCGCGACGCCGCATCCACAATACCAAGCTCGTAGTTGCCAACAGCGCCAGTCCGCCGCTCACCAGTTGCAGGGTGACGAGGACCTGCCCCGCCACCCCGGCATTGACCGCGGCCAGCCCGGTCGCGACCGAAACCCCGAACACCATCCCCGTTCCCAAGCCATACCACGCCAGTTGCGCCAGATGCGCATGGCCCAACCTTCGCACCGCCACCAGCAGCACGGTTATCAACACTGCGATTTCCAGAGTCTCACGGAAACCGGTTATGAACGCTGCCATTTGCCAAGCTCCTTGTGATGCAATCGACGCGGCATTTGCCCGTCACTTTGCACATAATATCACAAAGAGCCGAGGGGTTATGTGATTTATATCACGTTTCCAGATTGAATTACAGATTGAGTTCGAGCAGTTCTCCGGTCATGGCATAGATGGCACGCTCCGCGATGTTGGTGCCGCGATCGGCCACCCGCTCGATCTCATGGCCGACCTGAATCAGGTAAGTGCCGGGACCGATGGCGCGCGGGTTCTCCAGCATGTAGCTCAGGGTGACGTTGAAGAGCTGCTTGTAGCGTGCGTCTACCTGGTCATCGGCCAGGCAGACGTTCTTCGCCAGCGCCAAGTCGCGGCGCGCATAGGCCGTGAGCGCCCGGTCAACCATCTCCTGTGCCAGAGCGCCCATTTCAGAGATGTCGGTCAGCGGAATGGGCCGCGGCTCGTGCGCCAGGCGGCGGCAGAAACGCGCAATGCGCTTCCCATGATCCCCGATGCGTTCCAGTTCGTTTGAGATGGTCAGCGCCGCGACGATGCTGCGCATGTCGCCCGCCACGGGCTGCTCCATCGCCAACAGTGCGTAGCACTGTCGCTCGATGCGGAAGCGCAGGTCGTTGATCGCCAGGTCGCCTGCAATGACCTGGTTGGCTCCGTCCTGGTCATCGTTACAGAACGCCTTCAGGCTGGCGACGAAAGCCTGCATCGCCCGTCCGCCCATGTCGAGTACGCTCTCGTTGAGCTTGACCAGCTCACGATCTAAATGGGTCCGAATCAGCGCCATCCTCGTGCCTCCACTACGCCACATCTCATCCAAACCGGCCCGTGATGTAATCCTCGGTCAGCTTGTCCTTCGGGTTGGTGAAAAGCTCGCTCGTCGGGCCGTACTCGACGAGATAACCGGCGCGATCCTCGCCCATGTTGAAGAACGCTGTGAAGTCGGAGACGCGCGCGGCCTGCTGCATGTTGTGGGTCACGATGACGATAGTGTACTGCTGCGCCAGTTCGCGCATCAGGTCCTCGATTTTGAGCGTCGCAATCGGGTCGAGCGCGGAGCACGGCTCATCCATCAGGATGATATCGGGCCGGGTGGCGATCGCGCGGGCGATGCACAGCCGCTGCTGCTGGCCGCCGGAGAGGGAATTACCGCTCTGCTTGAGCTTGTCCTTCACGTCATCCCACAGCGCAGCGGCCCGTAGCGACCCTTCGACCAGTTCATCCATGTTGCCCCGGAAGCCGTTGATCTTCGCGCCCCAGGCAACGTTCTCATAGATGCTCTTCGGGAAGGGATTGGGCTTCTGGAACACCATGCCGATGCGCCGCCGCACCTCCACGGCATCCACGTCGGCGGCATAGAGGTTCTTGCCGCGAAACTCGACCGTGCCCGCGACGCGCGCAGATGGAATCAGGTCGTTCATGCGATTGAAGCACCGCAGGACCGTGCTCTTGCCGCAACCCGACGGCCCGATTAGCGCTGTGATGCGGCGCGATTGGATGTTGAGGTCTACGCTGCGCACGGCCTGGAACTTGCCGTAATAGACGTCCAGGTCTGCCACGCGCAGCGCGTACTGCGCTCCGGTATGCGTCGCCGTATGGGCAACCGGGCCGGCAAAGGGTGAAACGATTTCAGCAATCATGCTCAATAACTCCGCACATACTTGTTACGCAAGAAGATGGCCGTGGCATTCATCATCAGCAGCAGCACGAGCAGCACCAGGATGGCCGCCGCGGCGAGATGTTGGAACTCCGGCTGGGGCCGTGAGGTCCACTGGTAGATCTGGATCGGCAGGGTCGTGAACTTCGCAAAGGGGCCGTCAGGGTCCACCACGATGAAGGTGGACGCGCCGATGACGACGAGGGGGGCCGTCTCGCCCAGGGCGCGGGAAACGGCCAGGATCACGCCCGTCAGGATGCCGGGCAGGGCGTTCGGCAGCACATGGTCTCTGATCGTCTGCCAGCGCGTCGCACCCAGGCCGTAGCCGGCCTCGCGCAGCGAATGCGGCACCGCGCGAATCGCTTCGCGCGCATTGATGATGATCAGCGGCAGAATCAGCAGGGCCAGCGTCAGCCCGGCGGAGAGCACCGTACGCCCGTTTGCGGTGGTGGCGTCCACCACGCCGAAAACCCGTCCCGAGGTCAGGGTCTCTAACGCACGTACGAACACAGCCAGGCCCAACATGCCGTAGATGATGGACGGCACGCCCGCCAGATTATTGATGTTCGTCTCGATGATCTGCGCCAGCTTACTCTGCGAGCCGTATTCCTCCAGGTAGATGGCCGCACCGATGCCGAGCGGCACGGCGCACAAGCCAGCAATCAACACGACCCACAGCGAGCCGAAGATCGCGGTGCGCACGCCGGCCAACTCCGGTTTCGACGACTGGGGTGAACCCAGGAAGTCTGCCGTCATCCAACTGCGGAAGTCAAGCGTCGCGTTGGGGATGCTCTCGACCGCGGCGGCAATCTCGGCCCGGCTGAACAGCGACTCGACCAGCGTCCATGTCTGCGCAATCTCCGGCCGGACCACCTCAGCAGTCAACAGCTCGGCCAGTTCATCCGCGGTGCGCCCGGCCAACGGCTGCTGCGCCTCCAGCGCGCGAATACGGCCCGCCGACAACCTGGATTTCAGGAGCGCCATCTGGTCATCCACTGACAAAAGGGCAAAGTTGGCTTCACTCCCCTGCACTGCGCCCGCCGGCACAGGCCGGCCTTGTGCCGCATAGAACTCCCCGACCAGCGCCGCCGGCTCAACTCGGTTGCGATACACTACGAAGCCGAACGAGTCGTTGATGACATTGTAGAGAAGCGCAAACAGCGCGATGATCCCCACCACCGTCGCGGCGAGAAACAGGACTTGCCAGAGATGCGCCATCCGCTGCCGCCCGGTCACAAAGGACTGCAACTGCTGGCCCTCCGGGTAGTCCTGGCCGGTTCCGTCTTCGAGCCTGGAATTCATCATCATGGGTACCTGCAGCCGTCTAATACTTCATGCGGTAGCGCCGCACGATCCATTGGCTGAAGATGTTCAGCGCCAGCGTAATCACGAACAGCATCAAGGCAATGGCGAAGATGCTGGTGTAGTCGATCGAGTCGTAGCTCAGGTCGCCGCCCGAGATACGTACGATGTGGCCGGTCATCGTCTCGCCTGCCTTGAACGGATTGAATACCGCCAGCCCCTTGAGCGCCTCGCCCCAATTCGCGAAATTGCGCGGGCCCGAACCGGCCGCGATGGCAACGACCATGGTCTCGCCCACAGCACGCGAGATTGCCACGATGAACGCCGCGCCGAGACCCGACAGCGCCGCAGGCACTACGATGTTGACGGCGGTCTCCAGCCGGGTCGCGCCCAGGCCGTACGCTGCCTCACGCAGGCTGCGCGGTACGCTGCTCAGCGCGTCCTCGCTCATCGACGCCACGAGCGGCAGAATCAGGATGCCGATGACCAGTCCGGCGGACGCCATGTTGAACAGGTCTACCAGGTCCTTGCCCAGCGTGTTACGTAGGATCGGCGTCACAAAGTTGAGCGCGAAATAGCCGTATACGACCGTCGGCACGCCGGCCAACAATTCCAGGACGGGCTTGAGCACTTTCCGCGCGCGCGGGGTCGCATACTCGCTCAGATAGATCGCAATCGCCAGGCCCAGCGGCAGCGCCACCAGCATCCCGATCGTGCTGGTCAACAACGTGGCCAGCAGTAGCGGAAATATCCCGAACTGCCCGATCTTGGGCTGCCAGGCCGTTGAGGTGAAGAACTCGATGAGGCTGACCTGGGGGTCGCGGAAGAAGATCATAGCTTCTTCGAACAGGACGACCACGATGCCCAGGGTCGTCAGAATCGAAACCGCGCCACAGAACAGCAAGAACCCCTGGATGAGCATCTCACCGGGGCGCCGCTTCGGTCGCAAATCCACCGGCGCTTCGGCCGGGATGGCTGAGACTCCGAGCTTGACTATCTGACCTTGCATAAGTATCCCCCCTGTCCCCTACTTCCGCCTGCGATGCCCAGGAATGCCAAGTGTGTCGCCCACTCGGAAGATTGGAATCGAGGCTTTAGCCGGTGGGCGTGCTTGCACGCCTGGGGGGGTGTGTCTACACACAGCCGACCTATCCGGCTAGAGCCTCGACTCAAGCTACATTTGGAATTCCTGCTGCGATGCGGGCTGCAGCGCAGCGGAAGGCGGGATCAGGTACAATCAGTATTCAATTCGTCAGCAGAGTCGCTCTGGCCGGTCTGCGACCGTGCCAGAGCGAAAATCCGATCGGCTTCTTTACTTCGTCGCGTCCAGAAGAGCCTGCACCGAGGCTTCCAGCGCAGCGGCGGGGGCCGGGAAGTAGCCGACCTCGGTCGCCAGCTCGCTGGCATTCGTCAAGTAGAAGTTGATGAAGGCAGCCACCTGGGGCTTCTCGGCCATGATCTTCGCGTCCGAGTAGATGAACAGCGGGCGGGCCAACGGGTACTCGCCGGCATCCACGGTCGCAGCGGTGGGCTCGACGCCCTCGACCTTCACGTCCAGCAGCTTGCCCTCGTTCTCGACGAAGTAGGCGAAACCGAAGTAACCGATGGCGTACTTGTCGCCCTCAACGCCCTGCACGAGGACATTGTCATCCTCAGACAGTTGCAGGTTGCCTGCCGCCAGGAGCGCTTCTTCACCCTGCTTGTCGAATGCCGGATCCATCACGGCCTCGATGAAGTAATCGAACGTGCCGCTGTCGGTGCCCGGGCTGAACCGCTTGATCGGCTCGCTCGGCCACGCGGGATTCACGTCGCTCCAGTTGGTCGTTTCCTGCGAGAAGAGCTTCGCCAGCTCTTCCAGCGTCACGCCCTCGCTCAACCAATCATTTTCTGGGTTCACAACCACGGCCAGGGCATCGGTTGCGACGCGGAACTCCACCGGCGTGCGGCCGATCTGACCGCAGCTCTCCGCCTCGGAATCTTTGATCGCGCGGCTGGCGTTCGACACATCCGTCTCACCCGTCTTGCAGAACCGCTCGAAGCCTGCACCGGTGCCAATCGAGTCAATCGTGATATTGCCGCCATAGCCTTCGTCACGGAACCGTTCGGCCACGGCCTCACTCAACGGGAACACCGTGGAGGAGCCGGCCGTGACGATGTCGCCGGTCACATCGAGGGGATTGACCTCGGGCAGGCCACCCATCTCAGCCGGCGCGGCGGTCGGTTCAGCCGGTTCGGCAGTGGGTTCAGCCGGCGCGGCGGGGACCGGGGTCGGCGCCGGTGTTGCCTGCGGGCCGCAGGCAACCGTCAGCAGTGCGACGACCATCAAGACGAGAAAGAACTTGAAGCGCATGGATGCATCTCTCCTATAGATACTTTTGCTTTGCATACGCAGTTCAGGATGCCAGAGGTGGCTTAACCGATCATCAAGGTCGGGTTAAGCGGCCGCGAAGATCTGGTAAAGGTTTGTTAATAAGGGCGGCTTAAGCTGGATGACAGGTGAGGCTAAGGACGCAGCCGACTCAGGATGTTACACTGGCGGCAATTCGCAGGGAGAGCTGTATTGGGGAGGTAGGAAGATGAAACTCGCGAGATTCAGTGCGCAGAGGTCGGTCGAGATCGGACGAATCGATGTGGAAATTGTGGAATTGCTAGCGCGCGTGCGCGGCGCCCTCGGCTGGGATGTAACCCCTCAGGGAGAGGTCAGCGTGTCCTATGATGAGCGGCGTGTGAGCGAGGGGACTCTGGCCCGCGCGCTCAAGGGCCTGGGATTCGAGCCCGTGCCCGCGCCGGTGCCGGCGCGCGCTCGTTACACTTACCCGCTCAGGTCAGGCCGTAGACCACGCGGGTAAGCCCCTCCGACACGGCCCAGAGCCGCGCTGCGAGTGCATGATCGTGGGACCGCCGGCTGGAGCGTGATTTGACCGGTAAGCCGCGGAGACCCATCAGGCTGCCGGGGCCGTAGTAGTCGCCGCCTCGCACATTGGCGGCGGCGGCCGCATAGACCGGCGGCAGCGCGCCCATCGCGGCGGACTGAGCCATCACGCGATTGGCGGCCTGCATCAAGGCCTGTCCGCTGCGGGAGCCGGTCATCGCAGGCCCGACTGCCTGCAGATTCGTCGCTGCATAACCTGGATGCGCGGCCACACTCAACGCGGTGCTGCCCGCCTGCTCTAGCCGCCGCTGTAGTTCGTAGGCAAACAGCAGATTGGCGAGTTTCGACTGCGCATACGCGCGCCAGTTGCTATAGCCTCGTTTGCTGTGCAGATCGGCAAAGTTGATACTGCCCGCGACATGGATCCCGCTGCTCACCGTGACGATGCGCGCGGCCGGATTCGCGAGCAGCATCGGCAGCAACCATCCTGTCAACGCGAAATGGCCCAGATGGTTGACGCCAAACTGCATTTCGAACCCATCCCGCGTTTCGCGCCGCGGAATCGCCATCAATCCTGCGTTGTTGAGCAGGATGTCGAGCCGGTCGTAGGTTGCGCAGAACGCCGATGCAAACTGGCGGACCGATGCCAGGTCAGCAAGGTCGAGCAGCCGGACTTCCAGCCGCGCCGCAGGAACCGCCGCGCGGACGGACTGTGCGGCAATGACCCCCTTTGCCAGGTTGCGCACCGCCAGCGTGACCTCTGCGCCTCGCGCGGCCAGTAGCTTGCTGGCCTCGAAGCCGAGCCCGCTGTTTGCGCCGGTGACAATGACGCGGCGGCCCGTCAGGTCGGGCAGATGCTCTCTGATCCATTGTTCGTATGCAGTCATGCTCGTGGCACCGTGAAACAGAAAGTCGCCCCCTGGCCGGGTTGGCTCTCGAGCCAGATGCGCCCGCCGTGACCCTCGATGATGTGGCGGGCGATTGCCAGCCCAAGACCCGTGCCGCCTTTAGTGCGCGCGCGGTCAGCTTTGTAGAACCGCTCGAAGATACGGCCCTGCTCATCCTTCGGGATGCCGGGCCCTGTATCTGACACGCACACGCGGATGTCATCATCCTGTATCGTTGCTTCGATGCTGATAATGCCGCCATCGGGCGTAAACTTGACGGCGTTGTGCACCAGGTTGGAGATGACGCGCCCGATCTGCTGTTCGTCCACCAGGGCCACCAGTTCACTCGGCACCACCAGGCTGAGGTGCTGTTTCTTGACCGCGGCCTGGGGCAGGAGGTGCGTCACGCTGCGACGGACGACCGGCTCCAATGGGGTAGGAACGAGCTTGAGCAGCACCTGGCCTGACTCGATCTGGGCCAGTTCCATCATCTCCTGGCTCAACTGGCTGAGCGTCTGTACCTGCACCTGAATCTGGTCCAGCATCCGGCGAGTCAGCGCAGGGTCGGCGGTGGCCTGCCGCAGCGTCTGCGCGGCCAGGTCGATATTGGCGAGCGGCGTGCGCAGCTCATGCGAAATGTTGGCGACGAAATCGCGCCGCGCGCGGCCCAACCGCTGTAGCTCGGTCACATCCTCGATGGTCACGGCCGCGCCGTCATGCTCCATGATGGGACACGCGTAGATGCGCAACGACCGCGCGCCCACGGCCGCCTGGCGAACCATGGAACGTTGCCCCGAGACCGCATCCGCAACGGCCTGGTTCAGTTCATAATCGCGCACCAGCGTGATGAAAGTATGATCGAGCGCCGGCTGCCCATCGTTGAACATATCCCAGGCAGCCTGGTTGGCCCACACGATATTGCGATTGCCGTCGAGCATCAATTGGGCATCGCCGGTTGCCTCTCCCAGCGCGACAAGATACTGCCGGCTGCGCGCCGCCTGGAGCTCTAGCTCTCCCTGGCGCGCCAGGGCCTCGGCCCGCTCCGCATATGCGCGCTGCACGCGCTCCTGCAGCCGCCGGTTACGCAGATGGAAGGCTCCGGCGAAGGTGGTCGCAATAAGGAAGAGCCCGAGAAACAAGACGGTCAGGTCATTCATAACGCGTCATCACCGATTCCTGGTCATCACCCCTCGAACCGATAGCCGATTCCGCGCACGGTTGAAATGCGCGCGGGCTGCGATGGATTCTCCTCGATCTTCTCGCGCAGCCAGCGCACATGCACATCCACAGTGCGCGCGTCGCCATAGAAATCATACCCCCAGACGCGCGTCAACAGCAGGTCGCGCGATAGGACCGCGCCCTGGTGGCGCATCAGTTCCGCGAGCAGGCTGAACTCCTTCGGACTCAACACCAGTTCACGCTCGCCCAGGTACGCGCGGCGGCTGATGAGATTCAGCAACAGGTCACCGGAGCGCATCTCGTCGCTGGACTGGCGCGTGCCGGCGCGGCGCAGCAACGCCCGGATGCGCGCCTGCAGCTCCCCCAGGCTGAAGGGCTTGGTCATGTAGTCGTCTGCGCCGCTCTCCAGCCCGACAATCTTGTCCAGCTCGCCCGTCCGCGCGGTGAGCACGAGGATGGGTATGTCCGACACCTGCCGCAGGCTGCGGCAGACGGTCAGGCCATCCAGTTCCGGCAGCATGAGGTCGAGGATGACCAGTTGGGGCGCCTCCGCACGGGCGACGTCCAGCGCGGTCACCCCGTCCGCGGCCGTCACAACGTCATAGCCGCTCGACCGCAGGTTGAAGGCCAGCGTTTCGAGCAGCGTCGGTTCATCATCAACGAGAAGGATCTTTTCTGCCATCCGTCACCGCTTGACTGAGAGTTTGCTTGTTATCCACCCTGGTGATGTGGCTGCGTAGCATAGGGCCTCGTGCCCGTTCCCGCTTCAGCACAACGCTCGACTGCTGCCGCAAGGGGGAGCACTACGTCCCTCCAAGCCGCCCCTGCACCACGACATCCGCGCCTGCGGGCAGGCCGCCCGCGGCGACTGCCTGCTGCGCACCGGCAATCACGGCCTGCGCGACCGCCTCCGCCGCATACGCGCCGACGAGCAGCGGGCTGGCCCGCACGCCGCCCGTCGCCAGCACAAAGAGCGTATCTCCGTCGAACAGCGTGTGCGCAGGGCGGATGGCGCGGGCGATGCCGTCCTGGGCCATCTGGGCAACCTTGCTGACCTGCTCACGATTCAGCCGGGCGTTCGTCGCAACGACACCGATCACCGTTGCGCCGGCCACGCGCAGCGCGATCTGCCCGGTCAGGCTCCGCAGCAGGCCCAGCGTATCCGCAAAGCCGCCGCGGCGGTGGCGCGTCCCGGCGATGATGTGCCCTTGCGCATCGACCACATCGCCGAAGGGGTTGACCGCGATGAGTGCGGCGACGACCAGCCCGCGGCCCAGGTCGAACGCCGCGCTGCCGATGCCGGTCTTGGTCGCCAGCCGCGCACCGAGCACCTTGCCCGCGCTGCAGCCCGTCCCAACACCAATGTTGCCCTGCTCGACCGGCGCGGTGCTCGCCGCCTGGCACGCGCGGTAGCCCATTTCTGCGTCCGGCCGCGCCTGGCTGCTGCCGATGGCGAGGTCGAACAGGATCGCGGCGGGTACGATTGGGACCCGCACCGGACCGGACGCATAGCCGATCCGGCGCTCGTCGAGATAGCGCATCGCGCCGTCCGCGGCCGCCAGCCCGAACGCGCTGCCGCCCGCCAGCATGACCGCATGGACGTGCTGGACGAGGTGCATGGGCCGGAGCAGGTCCGTCTCGCGGGTGCCCGGCGCGCCCCCGCGCTGGTCCACGCCGCCGACGGCCCCGCCCTCGCAGAGCACGACCGTGCAGCCGGTTAAGCCGGCAGGATCGGTCGCGTGCCCGACCTTGATGCCGGGGACCGCAGTCAGGGTGCTATTCATGCTGGCACATCTAATCTTCAGGCCGGCAGACGCAGGATCAGCCCCTCGTTCGCCGCAAGCGCCAGGTGTGCCAGGTCGCGGGAGCCGGCCGGCTGCCCCGTGGTTGACAGGACCAGCTCGGCCCGCGGCGCAACGGCCGACAAGTCAAGCGCGTGCGCCTGACCGCCAAGATTCAACACGACCAGGAATGCAGTCCCGTCGCCCTCCCTGACGTACGCGAAGACATCCTCCACGCTTGCATCCACCGAGCGGTAGCTGCCGTTAATCAGCGCGGGCTCGGACTGGCGCAACGCGGTCAATGCGCGGAAGTAGTTGAGCATCGAGGCCGGATCAACATCTTGCGCGGCCACGTTGCGGGTCTTGTAATCAGGTGCGACGGGCAGCCAGGTCTCCACACCCGCCGACGCGAAACCGGCATTGGGCGAATCATCCCATTGCATCGGCGTGCGTTCCGGGTCACGGCCGACGATGTGCGCGATCTCGGGCTGTTTGACGGCCGGCGGGTCCTGGATCATGTGAGGTGGAATGGCGACATCCTCCATGCCTATCTCATCGCCATAGTAGCAGGTCGGCGTGCCGCGCAGCGTTAACAGCAGCATGTTGGCGACGCGCGCCTGGGCCGGGCCGATGCGCGTGGCAAGCCGGTGCTGGTCGTGATTGCCCAGCACCCAGTTCGGCCACCCGCCCGCCGGCAGCACGGCCTCATAGTCGTCCACCAGCTTGCGCACGATGCTCGCCTTCCACGGCGCCAGGATCAACTGGAAGTTGAACGGCAGGTGACACTCGTCGAGGTCCCGGCCGTAGTACTGCATCAGGGAGTCGTTCGGCAGGTAAATCTCACCCACCATCATGCGCTCATCATAGGCGTCCAGCACCTTGCGCATCTCGCGGATGAGGTCGTGTACCTCCGGCTGGTCGTTGGTCCTCGTATGCAGGTAACGATTATGAGGATTGATCCCATTCCAGTTCGGGTCCTCGTCCTCATCGCGGAAAAGCGCATCTTTGATCATCAGCCAGATGACGTCTACGCGAAAACCATCGACGCCTTTGTCCAGCCAGAAGCGCATAGTGTCCAACAAGGCCTGGACCACCTCAGGATTCCGATAGTTGAGCTCCGGCTGCTGGCTGACGAACTGGTGCAGGTAATACTGTCCCGTATGTGGATCGAACGTCCAGGCCGGCCCGCCGAAGAAGCTCAACCAGTTGTTGCGGACACCGCCATCCGGCGCGGGATCGCGCCACATATACCAGTCGCGCTTCGGATTATCGCGGCTGCTGCGGCTCTCGATGAACCAGGGGTGCTCATCCGAAGTGTGGTTGGGCACAAGGTCGAGAAGCAGCTTGAGTCCCCGGCTGTGTACGTCGGCCAGCAGCGCATCGAAGTCGTCCATCGTACCGAAGAGCGGGTGGATGCCGCAGTAGTCGGCGACATCATAGCCGAAGTCGTGCATCGGCGAGGGGAAGATGGGCGACAGCCAGACCGCCTGCACGTTCAGGCTCTGGATGTAGTCGAGCCGGCTACGAATGCCGGGGAGGTCGCCCACGCCGTCAGCGTTGCTGTCCATATACGAACGCGGGTAAATCTGGTAGATAATCCCGCTCTGCCACCACAACTGCTGTGTCATGATCCTGCTCCTCTCGAATGCCCTGTCGCACACAATCGTCGTGCGCGCCTCAACCGTTACATCAATCGGCGTCGACCGCCGAGTTCGGCACGTTCTCCCACTGCTTGAACTTGCGGTTGAGCGCCAGGCGGAACTCCAGGTAGAGCATCCGCCGGTCGACCTGCGCCTCGGGCAGCAGCTTGTTGAGCGCCTCTTCGAGTGCGGCACGCATCTGCGGGTTGAACTGGTCGAAAAGCTCCTGCGGTCTTACGCGGGCCATATGCTTCTCCCTCGGGCTGAGTACCTACCCGTAAACTCGCTCTGGCCGGTCTCCGACCGAGCCAGGGGCACGATGTGCTGTGGCTTCGCCACAGCCGAGACCGGCCCCAGCAATTCTCGGATAGACACTGAATACTCTTGCCCCTTACGGCCGAACGCTCTCAAACGGCCAGATGAGCGACGACTTCATCGAGGACCTCAAGCAGGGTAACTGCCGGATGTGCTTCGACGTCCCACTCAAACCAATCGGACTCATCCCCCAGCTCACCACGGCTGAAACGTTCGGTGAAACGGCTGGACGTCATCCCGTGTTGCTGTTCGAAGCCCAGCGCGCGTTCCTGATACTGGCGCAAATTATGCTCAAGCGCGTTGCGCTTCATCTGCAAACCCGACCGGACTACAGCCAATGCTTCTTCACGTACCCTGATGGTCGCCTGCATGTCATCCTCCTGCCATCACTCCTGCATCCAGTATAGCATGTCAGGCACGTTGCATCAATCCTGTTGCAGCATCGGCAATACCGCCGCCAGCACGCGATCGGCCACCTCCGCCTTAGGCATGATGGGCAGGGTCTCCCGGCGGCCGTCGGCAAAGAGCAGCGTCACGCGGTTGTCGTCCGCGCCGAACCCGCTGCCCGGCTCGGTCACGTCGTTGGCGACGATCAGGTCGAGCTTCTTCGCAGTGAGCTTCGCAGCCGCGTTGGCGAGCAGGTCCTGCGTCTCAGCGGCAAAGCCGACCACGACGCGCGGCCGGCAGGTCTGGTCGCGGCGCGCGGCGACCTCCGCCAGGATGTCGGGGTTGCGCACCAGCCGCACCACCAGTGCTTCCTGACCGGGCGTCTTCTTGATCTTCTGCTCCGCAGCCTCTGCCGGGCGGAAGTCGGCCACGGCCGCGGCACCGATCAGCACATCGGTTGTTTCGACGCGGGCCAGCACCGCATCGGCCATGTCCCGCGCGCTGCGCACGGGAACTGCGGTGATGCCCGGCGGCAGAGCAACCGCCAGCGGGGCGTGGACAACCGTGACGTCTGCCCCGAGGTCGCGCGCGGCCTCGGCCAGCGCCAGGCCCATCTTGCCGGACGATGCGTTGGTCAGGTAGCGGACGGGGTCGAGCGGCTCCTGCGTGCCGCCGGCGGTCACCAGCACCCGCCTTCCGGCCAGCGGGCCTCGCCGTGCCAGCGCCTGCCGCGTGGCCGCGATGATCTCCAGCGGCTCGGCCATGCGCCCCGCGCCCGACGCGCCAGAGGCCAGCCGACCGCTGCCCGGCCCGACCTGCACCGCGCCCCGCGCGACCAGCGCAGCCATGTGCGCCTGTGTCAGTGGGTTCGCCCACATATGCGATTC
>DAOUGK010000529.1:0-3050 GCA_034429055.1 Anaerolineae bacterium
TTTGGAAGCGACATTTGGCCCGGTCTGCTAGGTTATTTTCTGGTCGGTGCAGCCAGTTGCCATGTGACCAGAATCCGCTGTACTGCCGTGACGGTTGCAAGCACCGCGATGATGCCCAGTGCCCAGGGTGTCAGGTTGAAAATCAGCCCGACAATCAGGATGACGATGCGCTCGAAGCGCGTCAGCATGCCTTCCTTGCAGGCGACGCCGATGCCTTCGGCGCGGGCGCGGGTGTAGCTGACCATGAGGGAAGCAGAGAGGGCGGCAGCGGCCAGCAGAACGCCCCGATCGTCGTTGAGGGTCAAGAAGAGCCAGATCAGGGCCAGATAGATGATAATCTCGGCCCAGCGGTCGAGGGTCGAGTCCAGGAAGGCGCCGAAGCGGCTGGTCGTGCCGGTAAGCCGTGCCAGCGTGCCGTCTACAGCGTCGAAGCCGAGGCTGAAGATGAACAACAGGCCCGCGAGCTGGGTGCGTCCGGTTGCCAGAACGACGGCCACAACCACGGTCAGCAAGAATCCGAAGACAGTCAGTGCATTGGCGGTCAGCCCGAGGTTGCCGAAGAAGCGGGCCACCGGCTGCAGGATGCGTGCACCCCAAGTACGGGCCAGGTCTGCAACCATGTCTTACCTCATCCTATAGAGTGAGACAGAGCCGTCGAAGGATGACTCTGCACCATCTTACATCAGGCGACGAGAAGTGTCAACCGTTTTTGCCTTGCGCACGCCGGTTTACCACAGCGGCCACAACTGCCAGCCGTCGGACTCGCCGCAAGTGAGCCAGAGGACGCGCTCTGCTGCGAAGGGCGGGCCGTTGTAGTCGAGTCCGCAGGACAAGAGCTGGTCGAAGCGCACCGTCCACAGCCCCGGCTCGTGACGGCGGATGTGGGCGCCCAGCGCCATGCCCCACAGCAGCAGGGCCACCAGCAGGCCGGCGAACATGGCCGTGCCACAGCCGACTCGATCGCGTCGCATGGGGCTATTTTACCATGATCGTTGTATAATCCGTGCAGCAGCGTATGAGGCATTCCGCAGATAGATGGCTGTATCATATAGTGATGGCATGTAGCGAACTAAGGAGTGATATCATGGATGAAGAACTGAACCTCGCAGCACAACCGGCAGTGCCCCCAACCCCACCGTCCGTCGAACCGCTGATGTCCGATGCCGATACTGCCGCTCCCGTGGAGGCGGCAGGGCGCAGCGTGGACACGCTCACGGCCAACGTGGTGCATCTCCAGGATTCCTCGATCAACCAGCTGCAGGCGGTGGAAATCCATACCACTGGCGGCAACATTGCGCAGGTACATGCTGCCAACATCCAGGTCAGCGACGGCGGCATCGGCGTGGCGCAGGGCCAGGCCGTCAGCCTCAGCGGCGGCGGCGCCGGCGTCGTGGTGGCGCGGGATGCCACGCTCAACGAGAGCTCCGCCGGCTTCGTGCTGGCCCTCAACATCACCGGCAACCCGCAGATCGGCTTCGACCTGCGCGCGGGCATCGCGGCAGGCGCGATCATCGGCATCCTGATCGGCCTGTTCAGGCTGTTGGGAGGGCGCAAGTAAGCCGTATGGAGAGTGTGAACAACAACGCTGCCATCCCGCTGCCCCTGCTGCTGGCGGGCGGACTGCTGGCCCTGGTGGTCGTCATGCTCCTGCTGCGCAGGGCGCGGCCCGCACGCGGACCGGTGCAGGGCGCGCCTGCGCCGCAGCGGACAGCGCAACCTGCTCCCGGCGAGCCTGCTCCCCAAGCGGCAGCCAGCCAGCAATGGGCGCCGCCCACTTACAGCGCCGCCAGCTCCACCGTCGCCGGCCCGTCGCTGCGCATCGGCATCGGCTTCATGCGTATCCACGAGGGCAACCTGCTCGTGAGCTGGAACGCGCTCAACGACGGCAGCGAGCCGCTGGCCGTGCAGTGGGGTGCGCCGCAGGTGCAGCTTGCGGGTGGCGATGCGCTGGTGTTGAGCTATACGACCGATGCCAACGGCAAAACGTTCGCAGTACCCGCGATGCGGGTCTGCCAGCCCGGCGACATCCTGAGCCGCAGCGCCAGCATTCCGCTCGCTTCAGTGGGCCGCGACATTGCCGGGCTGCGCGTGACGGTCGCGGTGGGCTACGGTCCGGCGGATGGCCTGCCGACCTCTGAAGCCGATACGGCTGCGTATGCGGACTGGCAGAAGACGGCCCTGTCGGCCCCGCGCGCGGCCCCGCGGCAGTAGTGCAGGTGCGGCGGCAGGAGGACAGCCATGGAGCCTAACTTCTTTGAGCGCGTCTACCTGCTCGTCCGGCAGATTCCGCGCGGCCGGGTCGCCAGCTACGGCCAGATTGCGGCGCTGCTCGGCCATCCGCAGGCCGCGCGCACCGTCGGGTGGGCGCTCAACGCCCTGCGCGGGTCAGATGTTAACGACGTGCCGTGGCAGCGGGTCATCAACAGCGCGGGGCGCATCAGCATCTCGCGCGCGGACCTGGGCGCAGACCTGCAACATGCGCTGCTGGAAGAGGAAGGCATCGAGTTCGACGCGCGCGGCTACGTGGACCTGGGCCGCTATGGTTGGGAGGGGCTGAGCCCGCCGGACATCGAGGCGCTCTGGCAGCCCAGGGGCGCATTTGGTACTGAAGGTGGCAGGGAAGCACCCTGAGCGGAGCGACCGGCCAGGCTTTGCTTGGCTGGGAGCGCAGTCGAAGGGGCGACCCTGTGAGCGGGCATCCTTCGACTAGGCTTGCTCCGTCGGCAGCGATGCGCCGTCCACCCGCTCAGGATGCTTCCGTGCCGATGTAAAGCGCACTTGCAGCCTGGGCCGTTAACTTTACATATCCGAACATCTGAGCTATACTTACGTCATCCTTGCGTAACTTTCGCTCAGGACAGGAGTCGCCCATGAGAGAAATCACGATTGCCCTCGCGCAGACTGCGCCGGTACTGAACGACAACGAGGAGAACCTGCGGCGCATGGCCGGGTTCATCCAGCGCATCTGCCAGGAGCAGCAGACCGACCTGATCGTCTTTCCCGAATTGGCTCTGTCGGGCCACGAGTGCGGGCTGAACTTCACCCGGCTG
>DAOUGK010000530.1:0-6903 GCA_034429055.1 Anaerolineae bacterium
GTCGGCCTTCTGCTTGTAGACGAAAGCCATCTGCGGGTTCTCGCCGCCGGCATCCGCCTCGCCGCCGACGATGAGCGTCTGCATGCCGGAGACGTTCTCCACGCGGCGGGAGAGCAGCCGGTCGAAGTACGGCAGTTGACGGCCCCACTGATCGACTTTCCAGTAATACGGGTTGCGCTCGAAGGTGCGGGTGCCGTCCGCGGCCTCCTCCAGGAGGATCCACGGCGTGAGCATCGGGAAGCCGATCGACTTCGGCTGTTGGGTGTCCCAGCGCGCCACGTCCTTCTCGTTGAAGAGCGTGGGCCACTCGGTATCTGCGTAGCCCTTCTCGTCCAGCGCCGCCTTGAGCTGTGCAGCATCGGCGTACTTCGGATGGAACGGCTTCAGGAACTGCGACGGCTTGACCAGGTCCTGGTAGCTCGCCCAACTGGCGAGGGCCAGTTGGCCCAGCAGGCCGCCGTAGGGCGCATCGTAGGTCATCGACCAGGTGTAGTCGTCGATGATGCTGACCACGGGGTTGGTGCCATTTGCGGACTTGAGATAGCCCGGGACGCCTCCCGGCCAGTCGGGGTTCAGGTAGAGGTCCTCGAACACGAAGCGGACATCCTCGGTGGTCACAGGCGTGCCGTCCGACCACTTCGTGCCCCGGCGCAGCATGAACGTGAACTTCTTGTTCTCGTCCTCGACCTTGAAGTCTTCGACCAGGGCGGCCCAGACCGGGGTGAGGGTGAGGCTGGGGCCGGCGACGAGCGGTTCGCAGCAGCCCAGGAAGGCCATGCCATCGAAGCCGCCGACGCGACCATACTTGAACGAGTTGCCATACACGCCGGGCAGCAGTTCCGGCAGTTCTTCCTCCAGGACGAGCATGCCGGCCTTGATCATGAGCGGGTTCGCAGGGATGCGCTCTTCGAGCGGCGGCAGTTTGCCGGCCTTGACGAGTTCGGCCAGCATGGGCGCTTCTTTGTCGGATGGGACGGCAGCCGGTTGTGCCGGAGCTTCCGGAACGGCGGTAGCGCCCTCCGCTGGCTTTTCGGCGGCTGGTTCGACGGCGGCGGGTCCCTCAACTACCTGCGGAGCGGGCACGGTGCAGGCCGCCATCGCGGCAACACCGGCGGCTCCGGCAGTGATCCTGAAAAACTTACGGCGAGTGAGCTGAGCCATTGGAACATACCTCCTCACTGAGTGGGGCAGATGCCTCTGATTGCAACGGCTGACAGATGACGGATGGTTCGATGTCACCCCCTTTCACGAACAGGCAGGGGTCCGTCCGAAAACTCGTAGCCTGGGGCCTTGTGCCCGCCAGAACGCCCACAAGGGGCGCTGCTACCCTTTCTCGGATAGACACTCAAGGCCCGCAGCGTGCCGTAGACTGCCGCACGATCAGCTGCGGCGGAATCACGATGTCCGGCTTTTCCGGCGCGCGGTCCTCCAACAGGGCGATGAGCAGTTCCACCGCGCGCACGGCCATGTTGGCGAACGGCTGGCGCACGGTGGTCAGTGGGGGAGACTGGTACGCGGCGACCTCGATATCGTCCAGGCCCACGAGCGAGATGTCCTCGGGCACGCGCAGCCCGGCCTCGCGCATCGCGCGCATTGCGCCAATCCCCATGCGGTCGTTGGCCGAAAAGACACCCGTCGGCCGCGGCCGGCAGGCCAGCATCCGCCGCATGGCCTGGTATCCCGATTCGCAATCCCAGTTGCCTTCAACCTGGCAGCAAGTGTCGCTCGACAGGCCGTGGGCCTGCGCGGTGTCGCAGAATCCGGCCAGCCGCTCGCGGGCCAGGCGCAGTCGCAGCGGGCCTGTGATGTGCCCCAGCGCACGGTGTCCCAGCGCGATCAGATGCTCTGCAGCCACGCGGCCGGCGCCATAATGATCGAGAATCACGGAAGGCCCCCCGCACCCGTCCAACCGGCGATCGACGGTGACGAACGGGATGCCCGCGGCCTGTAGGGCCAGCAGACAATCCGGGTTGTACTCGGCGGGCACGATGAGCACGCCCGCCATCCAGTGCTGGATCGCGCTCTGGATATATGACCGCTCGCGCTCGACGTCGTCATGCGTGTTGTACAGGACCAGGGTGTAGCCCCGGGCACGGGCAGACTCCTCCGCGGCGCTCGCCATGGCGGCCAGCGAGGGGTTGGAGATGTCGGAGACGATCAAGGCCAGCGTGTGCGTCTGCCGCGTGCGCAGGCTGCGCGCCACCGAAAAGGGCCGGTAGTTGAGGGTTTGAATGGCATCCCGCACCCGCTCGGTCGTGCCGCGCGTGATGCCCGGCTTGCCGTTGATGACGGCGGAGACGGTCTGGACGGAGACGCCGGCCAGGCTGGCGACGTCCCTCATGGTGGGAGCCTTCTGCGGGAGTACCATAGAGTAACTCCGTTTACTATGCGCCATCGCGAACGATGAACGTTCATATGCACGTTCATATGAACGTTCATGTAGCAAGGCCGTTATATCACCATCCGGGGAAGCTGTCAAGAGGGCAATCTAAAGAAAGTTTTCAGCGTTACCTTGTAACACAAGGTCTCAGACCCGTCGCAGGCCTACAAACCCGGTTTCTCGGCAAAGCGCAGCTTCGCCGAGAAACCGGGTTTGTAACGGTGAACAGTCACGGTTCTGAGTATTGAGAGTGCTCATAAGGCGAGGGGGTGCGGCGGCCATCCCGTGCCTCTGGGATGGCCGCCGGCTCACTACGAGAGGACAACCGCACAGTGGATGTACACCTCAGGCACCTGCACGGTCACGATGCCGTCAGCGTATTCCCAGGCCGGCTCGACCCCGTCCGGTTCCAGGCGGATGGTGATCGGTCGCTCCGGGTAGCGCACCTGTACCCGGACATCGCGCACAGGGAGGATTTGCTCGGTGCAGCGGTAGTTGCCGTCCAACGGGCGGTCGCCGTGCTCATTCAGCAGGTGGATGAGCAGCCGCGCGCGGCCCTCCGGCGCGTGCTCGGCCGGCTGGCGCATGGGGATGACCTCCAGCCAGGCCAGGGCCTCCACGGTGACCGGCGGTTCGGGCACGACCAGCCTGAGCAGGTTTGCGACGATGTGCTTGGCGTTCCACTGGTTCTTGGCCTGGTACGCGCGGAAGACATCCGGCGCGATGTAGCAGGCGCAGCCCTGCCCCACGGGGCGCAGGGTGATGGCCGGATAGCCGGAATCCTCGCCAACCGGCGACCACCGCAGCAGGAACTGGCCGTCCGCACGCAGATAGACCTTGTGCAGCCGCGCGAGCGTCTGGACGTCCTCGCTGACCGGGCGGGCCAGCCCGGTCGCGGCCTCGACGATGTGGGGCAGGTCCAGCGTACCCGGGGCGAGGCGCTCGTCTTTAACAGCGATATAGGCGTGCGACTGGTCATAACGCCCATCGTACTGCAAACCGAGCAGCGCGCCCAGCGCGAAGCTGCCGGTAGGTGCGCCGTCGGCGTCCACGGTGCCGGTCAGTCCGGTGGCGATCAGGGCTCCGCCTGCGGCCACCCAGTCTGCGAGAGCCTTCACCAGGGTAGGGGCGAGATAGCGCTGGTCGGGCAGGATGACCGCCTTGAATTCTGCCAGTCGCGCCAACAGCCCCTCCTCGTGCAGCAAGTGGAAGGGAATCATGCTCTCGGTCAGCAGACGATGGGCCCCCCGCGCGGACAGTTCGTCGATGAACAGCCGCGGCTCGTCGCGCGTGAAGTGCTGGTCGGTTGCGTGGAGCACGGCGACGTGCGTGACCGGTTCGGCCCCGGCGTAGAGCGCCTCACGCTCACGGACGAACGCCAGCGTCTTGCCCAGTTCATCCATGATGGCCGGCTCGACGTTGAAGCGGTGCGTCATCTGGAACCCGATCCACGTCAGGCCGCCGCGCGCCAGCACCGGCGCGACCTCCTGCTGCATCGCCACTGCCGGCTTGCTGCCCCAATCGCCCCACCATTGGAGGAAGGCCGAGTTCATCACATCGAAGGGCCGCCCCAACGTCGACCAGTAGCTCGCGAAGTACGAGCCGTTCGCGACCTGGTCATCCGGCATGATGTCGGCCACCAGCGCGCCGATGCCCTCCGGCACGACCTCGGGATTGCGCGGCGCGTAGGCCCAGTTGACCGAGACGACCACCTCCGGCCGGTGCGCATGGATGGTGTCGCAGATGCGCTGGCGAACCTCGCGAAATGCGGCCATGTACCACGCACCGTACTCGCGCCAGAGCGGGTCCTTTGCAGCCTCCGGCGGCAACGTGCGTGAGCCGGCAGGCAGGACCGGGATTTCCTTGCCGCCGCTGGCCTCGGCGAAACGCCGCCGGCAGTGCTCGCAGTAGCACGGCGCGTGCGCGTAGGTCCCGTCGAAGAACATCGAGTCGACATCGTAGTGCGTCACGATCTCCGCGACGTGCGGCAGCATCCACTCCTCGAGCAGTGGGCTGAGCAGGCAGCAGTCGGTGCCGGTCGCACCGGCTGGCTCGCCATCCGGCCCCCGGCGCAGCCACTCGGGATGGTCCCGCGCAACCGGCTCGCTGTTGAAGGTGTGGTAATAGCCGATGGCCTTCAGCCCGCGGCGGTGCAGCGCCGTGATTTGCGCCTCCAGCATGTCCAGCCCGGCGGGGAGCTGCGGATGTATGTAGCGGATGTGGCCTTTCTGGTAGAACGACCAGCCGAAGCCGCACTTGGTGAAGACCGAGACGGCCTGGGCGTTAGCCTCGACGAGGCGATCTGCCCACGCCTCGGCGTCGAAGTCCGCAGCCAGGCCGGCCGCGCTGCTGTGGCTGTGGAAGTCGAAGAAGAGCTTACGATAACTGGTGGCATACCATGACGCGGACATCGTTCCTCCGTGAGACAACCCCTACATCTTGATTGCACCTGATGTCAGCCCCCGAATGAACGAGCGGCTGGTGAAGGCGAACATGAGCAGGATGGGCAGGCCCACAATAACATATCCCGCGTAGACAGCTCCGGGGTCGCGCTCGGTGATGAGCGTGTTGAGCCGCAGGATGGCGAGCACCGCCGGATAGCGTTCGGGCCGGGACAGGACCATGATCGGCCAGATGAATTCGTTCCAGACGTTCAGGATCTGCAGCACGATGAGCGTGGACAGGATGGGCATGGAGAGGGGCAGCGCGATTTTCGTCAACATGCTCATCTCGCTCGCGCCGTCGATCCGCCCTGCCTCGAACAACTCTGCCGGCAGCGAACTGAAGTAAGTCCGCATGACGATGATCTGGAAGGCCTGCGCGCCCGCTGCGCCGGGCAGCCAGATGCCCCAGTAGGTGTTGTTCAGGCCCAGCTTGACGGTCACGACGAACGACGTGATGAGCGTCAGGATACCGGGGATCATCAGCAGGGCGAGGATCGCCAGGAAAAAGAACTGGCGGCCGGGGAAGGGGTAGCGTGCCATCGCGTACGCGGTCAGGGTGCTGAACACGATGCTGATGCTGACGGTTCCGATTACAAAGACCACGCTGTTCACCAGATAGGGGCTGACGACGTTGAACGCTTTGGCATAGTTCTGGAAATACAGCGGCCATGCGGGCAGCCACATGGCATCGGCCATCTGCTGCATGCTCTTGAAGGACAGCTCGAGCAGCATGATCACCGGGAAGAACGTGATGAGGCCCAGGATGCCGAGGACAATGGTGATGCCCAGATCGCTGGTGAAGCGAAAGCGCGGCTTCCGGTAAGGGACGTCTGGATCTGTGCCGGGCATACGTTTGGCTGATACAGTCATGGTTGGCTCCACCTCTGTTTGCGGCTTGCGGTGTCAACTGGCCGGATATTCGACGCTGGAACGCACCGCCGAATTGTTGATCAGCGTGAGCGCAAAGATAACGACGAATAGCACGACGCCGATGGCGCTGGCGACGCCGTAGCGCCCCTCCAGCAGCGCGGCTTTATACATCTCCCAGGCCGGCACGGTCGTGGCGTTATTGGGGCCGCCGCGCGTCACCAGTAGCTGCCAGCCGAACCCCTGCAGCGAGCCGATGACATTCAGAATGAGAATGAGCCGGAGCTGCGGGATAATCAGCGGGAGCTCTATCGAGAAAAACCGGCGAATGGAACTCGCGCCGTCCACGATCGCCGCTTCGACAATCTCTGTCGGGATTGCCAGCAGGCCGGCCAGGTAGATGAGCAACCCCACGCCGTCGATCCATGGGAAACCCAGGAACATGAGCGAAGGAATGGCTGTCTTCGGGCTGTTGAGGAAGGCGAGGGGCTTCATCCCGAGCGCGATCAGTATGTCGTTGAACAGGCCGACATTCGGGTCATAGAGTTGCCGCCAGACCAGGATGCCGACGGTGGTCGGCACGACGATGGGCAGAACATAGACCAACCGGAAGAAATAGGCCCGGCTCTCGCTCTTCAGGCGATACACCAGTGCGGCGCCGATGAGCGGGAAGATCAGCGCCCGGACGACCGTCCACACGCTCAAGATGGCCATATTGCCGAAGGCCTGGCGGAAAATGACCGGCGAGGAGAAGATTTCCCGGAAGTTCTGCAGGCCCACCCATTGCTCCGGACGGAAACCATCCCAGATGGTGAAGCTATGATAGATGGCCGATATGGCCGGGAAGTACGAGAAGGTCCCCAGGAGCAAGAACGTGCCCAGGAGCATGGGATAGCAGAACCAGTACTTCTTGATGAGCCGGATGGTCTCTGGCAGCCCCTTGAGTTTTCGCGGGAGAGGGGCGGAGGCGGTTGAGGACATGCTCAACTCCTTGAAAATACGGTAGGACGGGTTGCCAACCCGTCCTACTGCGAGGGCGGGTGCGCCTGCGAGCCACTTTCACGCCACAATGGTGAGCCTGGGCTCATAGACAACTCCTTGAGGCGCGCATGGGAAGCCTGGCATTCGCAGCAACGACGTTTGTTGCCGCTACGAACGCTGAGTTGGAAACTACTGGATCGAAACCGATTCGAGAATGGAATCCATGGCAGA
>DAOUGK010000531.1:0-9392 GCA_034429055.1 Anaerolineae bacterium
TAGATTCTCAGGCTGCTGATGCCCCTGCGGCCGTTCATCTGAAGTCGTGCTCAGTTCGAAGAATGGAAAGCGAGGTTGTGCATGGCAACCATCACTGCCCCGGTCAAGAGAACCCTGGAAGGGGTCGCCAAGCCCGGCAGCCTGCGCGGCGCGTGGCGGCAAATCCGTCACGGCTGGCAGCTCTACCTCCTCCTGCTGCTGCCCCTCGCCTGGCTGCTCATCTTCATGTACTACCCCATGTACGGTGCGCAAATCGCGTTCCGCGATTTCCTGCCCGGCAAGTCCATCACCGGCAGCGAATGGATCGGACTGGAGAACTTCACGCGCTTCTTCAACTCACCGATGTTCATTCGCCTGATGAAGAACACGCTGTGGCTGTCGTTCTACTCGCTGGTCGTCGGCTTCCCCATCCCCATCATCCTGGCGCTCAGCCTGAACCAGTTGCAGACCGGCTTCTTCAAGCGCACCGTCCAGATGGTGAGTTACGCGCCCTACTTCATTTCCACCGTGGTCATGGTCGGCCTGCTGCTGAACTTCCTCGATCTGCGCCGCGGCCCGGTCAACCTGCTTCTCATGCAGTTGGGCCTGGACCCCGTGCAGTTCATGGGCAGCGCGGAACTCTTCCCGTCCGTATACGTCTGGTCGGGCGTCTGGCAGAACACCGGCTTCGCCACCATCATCTACCTGGCCGCATTGACGACCGTGGACCCGTCGCTGCATGAGGCAGCCGTGGTTGACGGCGCGAACCGCCTGCAGCGCATGTGGCACATCGACATCCCGGCCATCACGCCGGTCATCGTGACGGTGTTCATCCTCAACATGGGGCAGTTGCTCAACGTCGGGTTCGAGAAGACCTACCTGATGCAGAACCAGCTCAACCTCGCCACGTCCGAGGTCATCAGCACCTACGTCTACAAGACCGGCCTGGCGGGCGGCATCGCGAACTTCTCCTATGCCGCAGCCATCGGCCTGTTCAACTCGCTCATCGGCCTGGTCCTGCTGGTTTCAGCCAACTGGGCCGCCAACCGGCTGACGAACAAGGGCCTGTTCTAGTTGAGAGGTTCATGTCGGACTTCTTCCCAAACCGTGAGGCACAGCCATGACCACTGAGACCGATGTCTATCACGCTAATACTCGCATCCGCGAGACCGGTATTGACCGGGCGTTCACCATCATCAACTACACGCTGCTTACGCTGTTCCTGCTCGTGATCCTGTACCCGTTGGTCTATGTGGTGAGCGCGTCGTTCAGCGATGGCGCGGCGGTGATTGCCGGCAGGGTGTGGCTGTGGCCGGTCAACCCGTCGCTGTTTGCGTACGAAAAGGTCTTCTCCTACCCGTTGATCTGGTCGGGCTACGGCAACTCGCTCTTCTACGCGGTGGTCGGGACGCTGGTGAACGTAACGATGACGCTCATCGCCGCGTATCCCCTCTCGCGCCGCGACCTGTGGGGCAAGAACGTCATCCTGGGCCTGTTCCTGTTCACCATGTTCTTTAACGGCGGCCTGATCCCCACCTACCTGCTCGTCCGGGACCTCGGGATGCGGAACACGCGCTGGGCGCTCATTATCCCGCAGGCGCTCTCGGTCTGGAACCTGCTGATTGCGATCACGTTCCTGCGTTCGTCGATTCCGCACGAGTTGCTGGAAGCCTCGCAGCTTGACGGATGCAGCGATCTCCAGTACTTCTTCCGGGTGCTGCTGCCCCTGTCCACTCCGCTCATCGCGGTGATGTCGCTCTTCTATGCCATCGGCCACTGGAACCAGTTCTTCGCCGCCCTGCTCTACCTGACCGACAAGGACCTCTTCCCGCTGCAGATCATCCTGCGGAACATCCTGATATCGAGCCAAGTGGACATGGCGATGATCGAAGACATCAAGGTCATGGCCGCGCGCGAGGCGCTGCGCGAACTGCTCAAATACGCGCTGATCGTCGTTGCATCCGTGCCCGTGCTCATCATCTATCCCTTCGTGCAGAAGTACTTCGTGAAGGGCATCATGTTGGGCTCGGTCAAGGGATAGCACAACTTACCCAATCCGTTCAGGAGGAAAACCCAATGTCCAAGCGTCGACTGTTCTTGCTGTTGAGCATCTTCGCCATCGTTGCGATGCTCGTGTCGGCCTGTGGCCCGGCCGCGCCCGCCGCGCCCGCGGCTGCGCCCGAGGCCGCTGCACCGGAAGCCGCCGCGCCAGAGGCCGAGGCTGAGACCGAGGCTGCGGAACCGGCCGCCGAGCCCGCGGCGTCGGCCAGCGCGGCCAATGTGAACCCGGCCGGCGTCTTCCCCGTCGCCAAAGAAAAGATCGACATGACGGTCTTCATGTGCCCCAGCACGGCGGTGAGCGACTACGAAGACAACGAGTACACCCGCTGGCTCGAGGAACAGACCAACATCCACCTGATCATGAACCTCCCGCCCGTGGCCGACGCACAGAACGCGATGAACCTGATGCTGGCGAGTGGTGATCTGCCGGAAATCATCATCGGCTGCAACATCCGGCTGGACCAGATGCAGATCCTGGCCGAGCAGGGCATCGTGCTGCCGCTCAACGACTACATCGAAGAGTACGGCGTCGAGACCAAGAAGATGTTCGAGACGAACCCGGCGATCAAGGACCTCATCACCTTGCTCGACGGCAAGATCTACGGTATGCCGCACTACAATGACTGCTACCACTGCAGTATGTCGCAGAAGTTCTGGCTCTACCAGCCGTGGCTGGACAAGCTCGGCCTCGAGATCCCGACCACGACCGATGAACTGGAGCAAGTGCTCCTCGCCTTCAAGACTCAGGACCCCAACGGCAACGGCCAGGCCGATGAAATCCCGATGTCGGGCACCAAGCTGCAGAACGGCGGCTGGCACTCCACCATCGACCAGTTCATCATGAACTCCTTCGTCTACAACGACTACGTGACCGGCAATGGCGCGCGCCAGTTGATCCTGGACAACGGCACGGTCAAGGCGGCCTTCACCGAGCCCGGCTGGAAAGAGGGCCTGAAATACCTGGCGAAGCTGTACGCCCAAGGGTTGATCGACCCGCAGGCATTCACCAACGACAGCGCGCAGATTCAACAACTCGGTGAGTCGGAAACGCCGGTCATGGGCGCGGTCGGCGCGGGCTGGTACGGCGTCTTCACGCAGAACGGCGGCCCCAGCGGTCGCTGGAAGGAATACACGCCCATCGCCCCGCTCAAGGGGCCGAGCGGCATGCAGCAGACTCCGCGCACCATCTACCAGCCGACCGGCGGCCAGGCGAACTTCGTCATCACACGGGTCGCCAAGAACCCCGAGGCCGCCTTCCGCCTACTCGACCTGGCCTACGGTTTCGAGTCCACCACCAACTCTGTGTTCGGCGTCGAGGGTGAGGACTGGGAGCGCTCGAAGCCCGGCACGGAGTCCATCTCCGGTGGCGAGGCGCTGTACACCGTGCTCAAGACCTGGGGCGGCGATCCGCAGAACCGCCACTGGAGCCAGACGATCCCGACCTTCCGCACGAACGACTACCGCAATGCGCAGGCCTACAACCCCGATGACCCGCTCGAGCGGTGGCTCTACGACTGGACCAAGAACCTGATGGAGCCCTATGGCACCACCGACAAGGCCGTGCCTCCGCTCGTCTTCACCGCCGACCAGTCGAAGATGTACGGTGAACTCAACACGACCGTCTTCAACGCCGCGGATGAGTGGTTCGCCAACTTCGTCACCGGCAAGGCCGATGTCGATAAGGACTGGGACGCCTACATCCAGAACCTGAACGATTCCGGCCTCGCGCAGTTCCTGCAGATTTACCAGGACGCGTACGACGCGAAGTACAAGTAAGCCCGTACTGTAGGGGCAGACCTGCGTGTCTGCCCCCGTCCCGTTACCCATGGGGCAGACATACAAGTCTGCCCCTACTTTTTTTAATCTCCGCCGTGCGCTAAAATACCCCAAGCACCCATCCGGTGGAGGCCCCTATGTGGCAGGTCACACGGTCCGGGTCGCGCTCGCAGCTCGATTCTGCGGACACGGCCAACGACCTCATGCAATCCACGGCGCGCAATATCCTGCTCCTCAGCAGCATCTTCCTGCTCGTCATCGCCATCGTGCTATCGGGCAACAGCGAAAGCAGCATGATGATGCGCATGTTTGCATCCATGCTGATCCTCATCGTCACCAGCCTGGCGGCCTATCGGCTGCTCGCGCAGCATTATGTTCTGGCTCAGCTCGTCTGGCAGGGCGGGCTGGCCGCCGCGCTGGCGCTGGCGATGTTCCTGCTCGACCAGCCGCACGTGGCGCTGACGTTCGCGCTGCTGCCGCTGGTGGCGATGGTGACGGTGGGCTGGGCCGGCGCGCTGTTGAGCGAGGTGGTCGTGCTCGCAGTGGCGTGGTGGGCAACCACCGCCACCTTCAGCGCCCCTCTGCCCCAGGCCCTGGCCCTCGCCATCCCCATTGCCGGCGCGTTCACCGGACTCCTGGGGCGCGCCGTCGTGGAGCCGCTGCTCACCGTCACAGAGTGGTCGCTCTCCGGATTCGAGCAGGCCAACCTCAGCCTGGAAGAGGCGCGCGAGCAGCGGCTGGAACTGACCCTGGCGCGCGAGGATTTGCTCAAGGCGAACCGGGAGCTGGCCCGGCTGTCGGACCGCCTGAAGGCCCTCCAGCACATCGCGGAGGAGGCCCGACAGGCAAAGGCAGAGTTCGTCGCGAATGTCAGCCACGAACTAAGGACGCCGCTCAACATGATTATCGGCTTCACGGACATCATTGCCCGCTCGCCCCAGGTTTATGGCGGGCGGCTGCCCCCGTCGCTGCTGACCGACATCGCGGCCGTGCGCCGCAACAGCCAGCACCTCGCAGACCTCGTGAACGACGTGCTCGACCTGAGCCAGGTCGAGGCGGGCCGGATGGCGCTCAACCGGGAATGGACCGCGGCAGCCGAGGTCATCGAGGCCGCGACAGCTGCCGTCAAGGCGCTCTTCGACTCGAAGGGCCTGTATCTGCGCGCGGACGTGGAGCCGCACCTGCCGCAGGTCTTCTGCGATGAGACGCGCATCCGCGAGGTGCTCATCAACCTCCTGAGCAACGCGGGCCGGTTCACCGAGCGCGGCGGGGTCAGCATCGAGTGCAAGCGCGCGGGCGGCGAGATCGTCATCAGCGTCGCGGACACCGGCCCCGGCATCGCTGCAAAGGATCAGGCGCGCATCTTCGCGCCGTTTCAGCAGGTGGACGGCACAGTGCGGCGGCGCTATGGCGGCAGCGGGCTGGGCCTCACCATCAGCAAGCAGTTCGTGGAGATGCACGGGGGGCGCATGTGGCTGGAGAGCCCGCTGGAACCGGCAGAGGATGGCGGCGGCAGAGGCACGCGCATCAGCTTCACGCTGCCGGTCGAGCTGCCCCTGCCGGACGATGTTGTCACGGGCGCGCGCCGCGCCCTCACCCCGGACGATGAGGTGGGGTTCCTCGCCCGCACGCGGCCTTCGCGGCTGCCGCCCCCCAAGCTGACGCCTCGCTTGGTCGTGCTGGAGCGGGAGGACACCCTCCAGCGGCTGCTGACGCGCTACCTGCCGGATGTGGAATGCACCGTTGCGCGCAGCATCGAGGCTGCGATGGAGGAGCTGAGCCGCTCCCCCGCGCAGGCGCTCGTGGTCAACGCATCGCCGCTAGATGCGATCCCGCCGAGCGCGCTGACCGCCCTGCCCTACGGCACGCCCGCGGTGAGCTGTTGGGTGCCCGGCGAGGACGAAGCCGCGCGACGCCTGGGTGTGGTGCGCTATCTCGTCAAGCCGCTGACATCCGCCCGGCTGCTGAGCGAGCTGACTGCGCTGGGCGACGGCATCAAGACGGTGCTGATTGTGGATGATGAGCCGGATGAGCTGCACCTGTTTGCGCGGATGCTGGAGGCCGACACGCGCGGCTACCGTATCCTGCAGGTCACAAACGGCCAGCGCGCGCTCGCGATGCTGCGCAGCCGCCGACCCGACGTGATGCTGCTCGACCTGGTGATGGCCGGGGTGGATGGCTTCCAGGTGCTGGAGGAAAAGGGCCGCGACCCGCTGATTCGCGACATTCCGGTCATCGTCATCTCCTCGCGCGACCCGACGGGCGACCCGGTCATCAGCAACACGCTGACCGTCACGCACGGGCTGGGCTTCTCCGTGCGCAATCTTCTCGCCAGCATCCAGGCCATCAGCACGATCCTCGTACCTTCCGCGCCGGGGGCAGAAGAAATGGAACGCCGATGAACGCTGATAAGTAAGGATGACGCTGATGTTTTTGTCTTTCTGTATCAAAGATTATCAGCGTCAATCATGACCATCAGCGTCATCAGCGTTCTATTGATACCTGCCATATGTGCGTGCAGTCTCAACCATCGCGCGGAGGTTGGCGTCGGGCGTGTCGCGGCCGCACTGGTCGCCCGTCGAGAGGATGAAGCGCCCGCCTGCGGCTGCATCGTCGATGGCGCGGCGGCTGGCGGCGACCACGTCATCGACCGTGCCGTGCAGCATGGTACGGGTGGTGTGCAGATTGCCCTTCAGCACGATCTTGTCCCCGAACCGCTGCTTGAGCTCCGCCAGGTCGCAGTCGCCCATCGGCGCCACCTCCAGCGGGTCGATGACCGACAGCTTCGTCTCCTCCACGGCCATCTGCACCAGTCGCGCCTCCGGCCCGCACGAGTGAACGTGCGTGGGGAGGCCCATGTCGTAGGCCAGCTCGGTCGTCCGCACCAGGACGGGCAGCGACAGCTCGCGAAAGATGCGTGGGGACTGAAAGACCAGCGAGCCTGACCCGCCGCAGAAGATGAAGTCCGGCTTCTCGTCCAGCGCAGCGATCATCTCCATGCGCCGTTCCACCTTGCGGATCATCTCGTCGCGGTGGCGGTGCCACTTGGCCGGATTGTCGTAGTAGTCGTAGATGTCTTCCGGGCGGCCCAGCATGGCGGTCGTGCCGCCGCTCCACATGCCGACGACGCCGTGATCGCCCAACTCCTGCTTTGCCAGCTTCCAAAGCGCCAGTCCGGTCGGCCACGACCTCACGCCGGTGATGTCCTCCCAGGTCTTCGGTTCCGGCTCCAGCCCCACCTGTGCGGGCCGGATGTTGCTGGCCGGCGGATTGTCCGCGGTGTGGACTGCGACGAAGCGGCTCCACTGGCCGGCGGCGGGGCAGTAGTCCTGCGTGACGAAGCTGCCGTCCTCCCGGCGCAACACGATCTTCTGCTCCCAGGCCGGACCATTGTCTCCGAACAGATCACCGAAGTCGTACAATTCCCAGCCGCCGTCGAGGTCGAAGTGCTTGACCGCGTCGATGTGCGCCTTCCAGAGCGGCGGGTCCTTGTAGACGTAGATGTCCCAGAACGGCTTGCCCGTCAACCGGCAAGGGACCATGTTCGAGATATCGGGGCAGACGGGCACGCAGTCGGGCACTTCGCCCCGCAGCACGGCCAGCAGCCGCTCGCGCTTCGTAACAGACATTGTGGAACCTCAGGTTATGAAACATAGAACGCTGATCACGCTGATCATCATGATTTTCCTGATCAACAGACCAAACATGAAAATCAGTCACATCAGCGTCATCAGCGTGCTATTCTGCCCTGGAAGGCCACGCCTCCGTGGGGTGCAGGCGGGACAGACGCTCGGCATGATAGAGGCGGCCCGTTTCTCGCAGCCGCGCCAGGTACGCGGGCAGCACGCCCCGGGTGTGCAGCGGACCGCCTTCGCGCAGCACGGTCAACATCGGGTCCACGTTCGAGCGCGCGGTGAGCATCATCTCGGACTGCCAGTCTATCAGATGGCCCATCGCCAGCGCGACCAGGTCCGGCCGCTGCCGGCTCAGGTCGTGCTGCTCGTGCGGGTCCTCCGACAGGTTGAACAGCATGACCGGCTCCAGGTCCTTGTAGCCGTCGTGGTAAGTCCGCATGCACAGGTAGTCTGTGCCCTCGTGCTCGAAGCGCACGCTCCGCTGACACGACCAAGCGGCCTGGCTGACTACGAGGTAGTCGCGACCTGCCTGCTCACCGGCGCGGAACGCCTCGGTGAAGGGCCGCGCGTCCCAGTTGTCGGGCACCTGCCCGCCGAGCAGTTCCACCAGGGTCGCGGCCCAGTCGAAGTGATAGTGCAATGCACGATCCACGCGCGGGACGTTTTGCAGGCCCCATGACTCGGCCAGGCGGGTCGGCGGACGCACGATCAGCGGCACGCGCGAGGTGATATGGTCGGCGGTCTGATGGTCGCCCCAGACGTTCAGTTCGCCCTGGTTCTCGCCGTGGTCCGAACTCACGATGATGAGCGTGTCATTCAACACCCCGGCCTCCGCCAGCGCATCCAGCAGATAGCCCACGTGCGTGTCGGCGTACCGAATGCCCGTGTCGTAGCCGTCGATCCAGCGGCGCACCGCGTCCATCGAATCGAGCTGTTTCGGCAGCCGCGGATAACGCTGCAGGAGGTTCGCCAGCCACTCGGGCGATGGCACGGTGTCGTGCAGCTCCTGCGCCGAATGCGGGCCGAAGCCATCCCAACACCGCTGGCGCACCTCCTCGGTCAGCCATGCAGGCAGCGGGTCATGCTCGAACGGGTTGCCGAACTCCGGCGGCGTCCGGTACGGCGTGTGCGGGTCCCAGTAGTTGACGTGCAGGAACCAGTCGTCCGAGGCCGCGTTGCGTTTCAGCCATTCCAGCGCGGCCGGGGTCACATCATCCGCCAGCTCCAGGCCGCCGAAGCTCGTGTTGTAGATTTCGCGCCAGCCTGCATGCCACCACCAGGCGGAGTGCCGCTCCCCGAAGGGACTGACGCTGACCGGGTAGAGGCCCGCAGCGCGCAATTGGGTGATCCACCCGGTCCGCCACATCTCGTCGCGGAAGCCGCGGTCGCGGCCCTCGTGCAGCAGGTCCGCGGCCACGCCGCCGTGATTGATGGCTCCGTTGTGGTAACCGAACCGGCCCGTGTACAGGGCGGCGCGCGAGGGCAGGCACGGCGCGTCCGACACATAGCAGTTCTCGAAGCGCACCCCCTCCGCCGCGATGCGGTCCAGGTTAGGGCTGGTGTTCCGGCCAGTTTCCTGGCGATAACCATAACAGCCCAGGTGGTCAGGCCGGAGCGTGTCGATGTCGATGTAGAGGATGCGGGTCACGGGGCCTCCTTGATAATCAGTACACCGAACGGCGGCACCGTAACCTGCTCAGTCACGGCCACGCCAGACAGCACGTCCGTGCCCGGCGCGAGAGCAGCCATCTCGACCGGCTGATCTGCGTGGTTCAAATAGAACCGGTAGCATTGTCCATCGCGCACCCGGCAGGTCACTTCAACACTGGCGGGCAGGTTCTCGATGCAGGGGATGGATACCTCACGGAGCACGCAGCGCAGCAGGTGGCTCAGTCCCGCGTCGTCGAGCACCGTCCCCATGTAGTAGCAGCTGCCCGCCCC
>DAOUGK010000532.1:0-2298 GCA_034429055.1 Anaerolineae bacterium
ACGCCGGGCCGCATCCCCGTCAGCGTCGTCCCACCGATGTCGATGGGGATGGATTTCTTAGAACCCCGGTTTCTGACCGTTCTTCCCGCCATCGCAGCTGCGAAACGCTCCCGGCTGTTCACGGCTGCACCGCCAGCCGGTAGGCGGCCAGGGCAAAGGCGGGCACGTCGATCCGCAGGATGCGCCCGGCCGGGCCGGCCGCGGGCTGCCACGCGCCCTGCTCGTCCAGCCGCTCGACGCGCCACAGGCGGCCCGGCGCGGCATCGGACCGGCCGCTGGCGGCATCGAGGATGCCGCTGAGGTCGAGCCACGCGCCGGGCACGTCATCCGCAGAGAGGTTGGCAACCGCGAGCAGCCAACTCCCATCACCCGGCCGGTGGAAGGCCAGCGGGTAGAGGTTGACCCCGCGCGTCACCCGGCAGGGCAGGCTGCGCCCGCTCACCCACCCGATGAGCGCGGCCCACTGCTCACGGTGCGCGATGTTCAGCAGCGCAGGCGTCGGCGCGGCCAGCGCATACGGCAGCAGGGCAATGCGGAACGGCGCGGGCATGCGCGGGTTGACCGATGGGCGTTCCAGCGCGATGGCCGCGGGGCCGCGGTCCTCGCCGTCCACGTTCAGCCAGCGCGAGAGCACCGTGCTGCCCGCCGCCTCGACCTCGAAGGTGTAGAGCTGCTCGGGGCGCACGTGGTTGTACATCGGCAGGATATGACCGACATGACGCTCGGATGGGCCTGGCAGAGCGGCGACGATGAGCTCGTTGACGCCGTCACCGACGGGACGCACGTCGCGGATGCCGAGCCGCTCGCCCCAGCCCATCTCGACCAGCGCGCGGGCGGCCAGGGGGTCCAGGATCAGCCCCTCGGGCAGCGCCATTCCGATGTCATAGCCCGACCATGCGCGCACCGCCTCACCGGCCAGCCAGTGCGGGCCCTGGTCGGGCCGACCGACCGGGAAGCCGCTGCGGGCAAGCATCTGCTCCCACGGCCGCGGCTCCAGCCAGGCCATCAGCGGCCGGCCGGCCAGCGGGACGTGGCGCGCATAATCCTCGCTGTCGAGGATGCCGACCCCGCTGCGTCGGCGGCCCGCCCACTCCCGCGCGAGCGCATCGAGGAACGGACGCTGCTCCGCCAGGCATGCGGCCAGCCGGCTGCCCTCCGGCTCCAGCGGGCCAGCCCCGCCCATGCTCGTCAGCACGTTCAGGCTGAGGTCGGGCATCCCGGCCAGCACGTCCAGCGCCAGCTCCAGCGCGAGGATGCGCTCGGACTTGCCGTAAGGCGTGTACGGGTGGTTCTCGACCTCTGCGACGATCTGCACGTCCGCGCCCAGGTACGCGGCCTGCCGCGCGCCGTCCTCGCTCTTGTCCAGCACGCCCGCGGGCATCCAGTCGCTGTAATAGCCGGAGCCGGGGCGAATCATGGGCCGGGCGCCGCCGGCGAGCATGCGCAGCAGCCGGTCCGTCCGGCGGCCCTCTGCGGTGTGATAGGAGGTGCCAATGGTCATCAGGCCGACGCGGATGGCCGGGTCAACTGCGTGGACGGCCGCCTCGACCGTCCGCGCGAGGCCGAGCATCGCCTCCTCCTGCACGTCGAACCAGGCGCGGCGCACCGCGGGACCGGCGTCCGTCGCGCCGACGACGGTCAGGTCTGCGACGGCCGCGCCGGATGGCACGGGCCGGGCCGCCGCGGGCGCGGCCTCGTCGCGCAGCGCGGCGACGACTTCCTCGCGCGTCCAGGCCCGCCCGGTGGCCCGCTCCAGCGCAGCCAAGTGGTGCGGGCAGAAGCACGTCATCCCCGGACTGTCGTGCAGCACGAAGCGCACGTCGTCGTCAACCCACACGGCATCCGCGCCGCACTCCGCGGCCAGTCGGTACATCTCGCTCACATAGTCCAGGAAGGCGGGGTCCAGCGGGCAGGCGGTCGACCGGGAGGTGTCGCCGTGCTCGTTGACCTGGAACTGGAACGGGAAGCGTTCGGGCCGCGCGGACCCGGCATCCACGTGACCCACGGTAATCATCACGTTGATGTGGACCTCGGGGACGACCGCACGGAACCGCGGCACAATCTCGCGGAGCCGCGCAAAGCGTGCGCGCAACTGGTCGGGCGTGAGCAGCGCGGGGTCCATGTCGTAGCTCGCCTCGAACAGCAGGACGCCGTCGGCCTTGACCGCCTGCAGGAAGCGCAGGGCCTCGTCGACGCGGGCGTCGGTCGCGACCGCGGGATGGTAGAGGCGGACGTAGTAGCGCGCGCCCTCTGCGCCGGGCCGCGGCCGCGCCGCCTGGCCGAAGTCGAGCGCGAGCG
>DAOUGK010000533.1:0-6774 GCA_034429055.1 Anaerolineae bacterium
GCCAGCGGCTTGCCGCTCGCATCCAGGATCGGCGGGGTGCGGGCCGGCAGCAGGATCAGGACGATGAACGCAACCAGCAACAGCGCCGCGCCGGCCGTGGGCAGCCAGCCGAGCAGGCTGCCCGGCCAGGCGGCCTGGCCCACAAGCTGTCGCGCCAGGCGCATGCCGGGGCCGACGGCGAACAGCATGGGCAGCAGGCCCACCAGGCCGTGAAACCCGCGGCCGAGGATAAAGGCCAGGATGCCAAAGGTCTGGTCCAGCCGGATCGGACCGACCGTCGGCCCGGCCAGGCCGCGGCGGGCCAGTTCGACGGCCGCCATGTAGGCAAGCGGCGCCACGAGCAGCGCCCACCGTGAGCGCATGAGCAGGCCGGCGGCGAGGCCCACGGTCAGGCCGAGCGCCAGAATGATGATGGCACGCCCGGCCGTCGTGGGGCCGTAGGGCATGGTCAGACCCACGAGCAGGCCGGCCAGGGCCGCCAGCGCGATGCTCGCTGCCGTACCTGCCCAGGGGTGCTGCCAGATGGGAGTCAGGATGTACTTGGTCACGGTTCCTCCTCACTTTAGCTGTACGGTAGTACGAGGTATTGTGAAAAAGGTCGCGACCTTTCCAGGCAGACTGAGACTCCATCTGGCAGGACCGGTGTTACCTTACGGCTTCAGCACCTCCGGCAGGGGCTGGCCCTCCGGTACGAAGCGGATGGACAGGGAATTGACGCACTCGCGCGTGTTCTTCGCGGTCAGCCGCTCGCCCACGAACTCGTGTCCCAGGTGGCCGTCGCACTTCGCGCAGCGGATTTCCATGCGCCGGCCGTCCGGGTCGAGCAGCCGCCGGAGCGCGCGGGGGTAGCTGTCGTCGAACGCAGGCCAGCCGCAGCCCGCATCGAACTTGCTCTCGGATGAGAACAACGGCGCGTTGCAGCGCCGGCAGATGAACGTGCCGGGCTTGTAAAAGTCATCGTACTCGCCGGTGAAGGGCCGCTCGGTCCCATGACGGACGATGACGTGCTCCTCCTGCGGCGTGAGTTTGTTCCAGGCCATGATGCCCTCCTGTGCTATTTGCCCGCGAGTATACCACAGCGTAACAGACTAAACCGTCATATTTCTTACTGCGCCGAACCATCACGCGCGACATAATCTACATGGCAAGGAGTTGGCAATGGCAGATAACAAGATCAAGATCAACCGGGCCCCAGTGCTGACCTTGTGGGCGACGGTCGTGGCGGAGCGGTTGGGGTATGACAAGGACACCGCGCTGACCCTCGGCAGGGCAGTCGCAGGGCTGAACGCGCAGTCGAAGGGGCGGCGGCTCGGCATTTACGAGGCGAAGTCGGACGACGAGAAGGCGCAGGCGCGCAAGGCGGAAAAGAGTCAGGAGACCGAGTTCATTGATCTCCTGGGCCGCGGCATCCCTGCGGTCAGGACCGCGCAGGGGTTGCGCGCGGCGGTCAGCGGGGAGGTCATCCGCCCGGAGAGCGTGGACAAGTATCTGCGGCAGAAGTTCGGTGAAAACCTGGATACCGTGCGAGAGGCGATGACTGCGCTGGCCGAGGCCCACACCCCCGCTGAGCTGGCGGGCCGGGCCTATGACCTGTATGAGGAGTTCCGGCCGTCCATTCCGGAGGGCAAGCGGGGCTGGGGCGCGCTGGGCGAACTGGACCTGGACCAGATCCTCTCGCTGGCCAAGCACCTGTCCGGATAGCCCGTAGTCTAGGGCCTTGTGCCCGGCAGGACGCCCACAAGGGGCTATGCTACCCCAAGGCGGGACGCGGTTCGCCCTATCCGTCCGGTAGCACCGTGACGCGGCCGCTCGACCCGTCCACGCGCACGCGCTGGCCGGTCTTGAGCCGGTGCGTGACGCGCGTAACCCCCACGACCGCAGGGATGCCGTACTCGCGCGCGACCACAGAGCCGTGCGTCATCATGCCGCCGACCTCCATGACCAGCCCGCCCGCAGCAAGGAAGAGCGGCGTCCACGAAGGGTCGGTGCCGGGGCAGACAAGGATCTCACCTGGCCGAAGCTGCGCGGCCGCGGGATTCAGGACAACGCGCACACGGCCCTCCACGACGCCCGGCGACACTGCGCTGCCCGTCAGCGTCGCGGCATCGTCCACCGAAGCCGCCGGCGCCTCATCGCTCACACCCTCGTAAAAGGCCTGCCCATCGTTCAGCAGGACGCGCGGCACCTGGCGGCGATGCAGCTCGCGGTCGAAGCGTGCCCGGCGCTCGCGCACCAGGCCGCGCAAGTCATTCGTTCCGACCGCTGCGTAACCTTCAGCCTCCGTCTCCGCAAGCCGGTGCAGCTCGCCCAGGCCGAGGTAGAAGATATCCTCCGGCTGTTCAAGTACGCCCGCGGCTGCCAGATCCGTGCCGGAGGCCAGCAACCCCTCGCGCGCCAGGCCGAACAGCCGGATGATGGTGAATTTCGGGCTCTCCCGCTGGCCGGCCAGCGCGCGCACGCGCCGCGCAGCCCAGCGCACCAGCCGAGCCTTGAACCATCCCCGGCGCAGCGGGCGGACGGCCGCGGCCAGCCGGTCCACCGCAGCCTGGGCCGCCTCCGCGCCGTGCGCAAAAACGGCATCGGGCGCCTGCGCAGTGTCGGCAATCTGCCGATAGCTGCGCAGCGCGGCGATGACGGGCGCCGGGTCTTCGCGCCAGCGCGTGCGGCCCAGGTCGATCTCGCCCACCCCACGCATCCCATAATGCGCGAGGAAGTCATCCAGCACCGCCAGCGCCGCCGGCGGTAAGCCGCGCGCGGCATAAGCCGCGGCCAGCGCCGCATCGGGCTGCTCGAAAGCCGCCTGCGCGTCCGGGTCCGCGGCAATCTCGCGGGAGGCGTGCCAGAGCGCGAGGTCCATTTCGGTCGTCACGTTGTGCGGCAGTCCGCGCGTGATTTCGAGCGCGAGGGTGGGTCCGGCGGGCGTTTGCTGGGCCAGCCGATGGAGGATGTTCAGGCAACCCAGCCCCGGCGCGAAGCTGGGCAGGAGACGATAGAACATATAGCGGCGCAAGAAGTCCGCGATGTCTTCCAGCAGGCCCAGCCGCTGCGCCAGGGTGACACTGGCGCCGGCGCGCCGGTCGAACTCCGCAACGCCCCGTTCGATGGCCTGTTGCGCCAGGCGGCGGCTGTAGTCGGGCCGCACCAGCGCGGTCACAACGCGGGGCAGCAGCGGCAGCAGGAACCGCGCCAGTTGGCTGCGGAAGCGCAGCGAGAAACCCGGCCGCACCGGGGCGACGCCGCGGTCTGCCAGGACCTGGCTGATGGCCTGCCCTATGCCCGGCTCGATCTGACTGAGCGCGGCCAGGATGACCTTGCGCCCCGCGCCGTTGCGCAGCGGCGGCGTCAGGTCCACAAAAAGGCGCTCGCCTGCGGTGAACAAGGCGGTCTGCGTCGCATATGTCAGGTCATAGCCAAAGTAGCGGCCCACGCGCGCGGCGAATGCGGCCATGGTGTCCCGCCCCAGCGGCGTGAACGGGGCAAGCACGCCCTGGAACGCACCGATCGACGCGAGGATTTTCAGTTCGCCTGCCGGGTCCATCCCGGCGGGCAGCGGGTAGAGGGAGGTGATGGGCCGCGCCTGGAGGATCCACAGCTTGCCCTCTGCCCACGCCCACTCGATATCCTGAGGCGTACCGAAATGCGCCGCGATGCGTTCGCCCAGGGCCGTCAATTCGCGGATCATGTCGTCCGGCAGCACCGCGGCCTCGCCCGAGAGGTGTCGCGTGACCACCTGACCTTCAGCCGGAGCGACAACGTAGTGATCGGGAGTCACTTGCCCGCTGACGAGCGCCTCCCCCAGCCCGGCCACCGCATCGATGACGGTCTCCGTACGCCGGCCCGTCAGCGGGTTGGCCGTGAAGAGGACGCCCGCGGCATCCGCCTCGACCATCGTCTGGATGACCACCGCCAGCGCGACGCCCTCATGGGAGATGCCGTTGCGGGCGCGGTAGCCGATGGCGCGCGCAGTCCACAGGCTGCTCCAGCAGCGGATGACCGCGCTGAGCAACGCCTCCTCGCCCACGACGTTGAGGAAGGTGTCCTGCTGGCCCGCGAAGGAGAGGTCGGGCAGGTCCTCGGCGGTGGCCGACGAGCGCACCGCGACGGCCATGTGCGCGATGGGCTGCGCCAGGTAGGTCGTGCGCAGCTCGGCGACCAGCGCCGCGGGCACGCGGCCCGCACCGAACTGTTCGCGGATGACCCTGGAGACCAGTTCGAGGCTGGCCGGATCGCCGGGCACGAGCCGCGCCAGTGCTGCGGCGATGACCCGCGCCAGGTTGTTCTCCTGCAAAAAGGCATGGTAGGCGGCCGTGGTGACGATGAACCCGCCGGGCACGGGGAAGCCGGCCTCGATCAGACGGGCGAGGTTCGCGCCCTTGCCGCCGGCGGTCTCCAGTGAAGCAGCAGGCGAATCGAGCAGGAGCAGATAGGGTGTCGTCAAGGCAGGGCACTCATATGGGTGAAACGCCGGAGGTCATCAGGCCTCTAGCGCGCGATGGCAGAGCATGTGGCGGGAGATACTAATCGTCGATGATACGCCCATGTGCGCCAGTTGTGCAAGTCGGGGAAACAAAACGACGCAGGTCAACGCGAATGAATGGGGATAAAAGAATGAATCAGGCGTTGACTTGCGTCGTGATATCACAATATGGCCCAATCATATCCTATCTGAGGGCACATGTTAATGGTACTGCGCTTAATGCAAGCTTATAGCAACCTTATGGAGCCGCACACGGCGGGTGCGTTTCACGTTGGGGGCGCGGCCATCGCGGATAAACGAATGCGCTGGCGCGCCACGAATACGCGAATCGTGTGCGCCGCGGCGGGATATTCGTGTATCCGTGCCCAGCGCCGCAGCGCCATTCGCGTATTCGCGCTGGCCGCGTTCGCCCCCAGTATGAAACGCGCCCGCACACGGCCGCGCAATGGACAGAAACCACACATCGCGGGTAAGATACGGGGGACAGTTATCTGAAAACCTGCACGGAAGGAGTCAGCATGGAGTATCGTCTACTGGGACGGACGGGCGTGACCGTATCGCGGCTGTGCTTCGGCACGATGTCATTCGGCGGCGATGCGGACGAGGAAACCTCTGCGGCCATGTACCGGCGCTGCCGGGACGCGGGCATCAACTTCTTCGACTGTGCGAACGTCTACCAGAAGGGTCGCGCGGAGGAAATCCTGGGCCGTCTGATGGCCGGCGAGCGCGACGAACTCGTCATCACGACGAAGGTCGGCTTCGCGATGGGCACGGGCGACAACGAGCGCGGCCTGTCGCGGCGCCACATCCAGCAATCGGTCGAGGGCAGCCTGCGGCGGCTCGGCACTGACCGCATCGACGTCTACTTCTGCCACACCTTCGACCCGCACACGCCGATGGAAGAGACGCTGCGCGCGCTCGATGACCTCGTGCGCGCGGGCAAGGTGCTGTACCTGGGCGTGAGCAACTGGGCGGCCTGGCAGATTGCGCGTGCGCTCGGCGTGTCCGCGCTGCACGGGCTGGCCCGCTTCGCCGTCAACCAGCCGATGTACAGCCTGGTCAAACGGCAGGCCGAAGTGGAGATCCTCCCCCTGGATCAGGCGGAAGGACTGGGTGTCATTTCGTACAGCCCGCTCGGCGGCGGTCTGCTGACGGGCAAGTATCGCGGGGGGCAGGAGCCGCAGGCGGCCCGCCTCGTGGCGAATGCGGTGTATCACTCGCGCTACGGCGACCAGACCTATCACGAGGTCACGGATCGCTTCATCGCGTACGCGCACGCGAACAACGTGCATCCGGTCACGCTGGCCGTGGCGTGGGTCAAGGGTCACCCGGCCATCACTGCGCCGATCATCGGCGCGCGCAACCTGGAGCAGCTCGAACCGGCGCTCGCCGCGGCAGATTTCCGCCTGCCCGCGGAGCAGCGCGCGGAGATCAGCGCGCTCGGCCCCGAACCGCCGCCCGCCACGGACCGCAGCGAGGAAAGGCAAGGGGTACAGTATCGGGGCGCCGTGAAGTGATGTCGTGAAACAAGAAACCCGGTTTGTGGCACAAACCGGGTTTCCGAACCTACGCTATCGGCACTCCTACTACAGCAGCAGCCGCATCGGTTCTTCCAACGCCTTCTTGAAGGCCTGCATGAAGCGTGCAGCCTCGGCGCCGTCAGTCACCCGGTGATCCGCGGAGATGGTCGCCTTCATGCGCTGACCGACCACAATCTCGCCCTCCGCGTTGACCACGGGCACCTTCTGCACCGCGCCGACGGCCAAAATCGCAGCCTGCGGCGGGTTGATGATGGCGATGAACTCGTCCACATCGAACATGCCCAGGTTGCTGATGGTGAAGGTCGCGCCGGTCATCTCTTCGGGCTTCATTCGACCCTCGCGCGCGCGGGTCACGAGGTCACGCGTTTCCTTCGCAATCTGGCCCAGCGTCTTCCGGTCCACGCCGCGCACGACGGCGGTCACCAGGCCGTTCTCGCGCGCCACCGCGTGACCGATGTTGACCTGGTTGAACAGGCGGATGCCCTCGGCTGACCACGCCGCGTTGATGTGCGGGAACTCGCGCAGCGCAATGGCCGCGGCCTTCTGCACCAGGTCGTTCACCGAAATCTTGTCCGCCTCGGAGACGAAGCCGTTGAGCTGCACGCGCAGCGCCATTGCCGCGGCCATGTCGATATCCATGGTCACGTAGAAGTGCGGCGCGAGCTGCTTGCTCTCGGTCATGCGCTTGCCGATGGTCTGGCGCAGGCCGGTCAGCGGTGTGACGCTATACTCCTCGGTGGCAGGGGCTGCCGCAGG
>DAOUGK010000534.1:0-4521 GCA_034429055.1 Anaerolineae bacterium
CACCGTCCCCACATAGTAGCAGCGGCCCGCCCCGGCCTCGTGGCGCGCAGCCGCAGGCTGCCCGGCGTAGTAGTGATTGTCGTACCACAGCGCAGCCTTGGCCCCATCCTCCAGCACCAGCACATCCGCAAGGCCGTGGCTGCGGTAGCGCGCACCGCCGGCATCCCGCACGTGCATCGCCAGCCCCGGCACGTTCGAGAACGCATCGTACTCCTCGATGTGACAGCCGGCCAGCTTGCGCAGCAAGCCCGGCAGCAGCTCGTCTACTATCGCGCCCTCGGCCTCCTTGACGCCGCTGCGCGGGCCGAGGATGAGCGTCCCGCCGCCTGAGACGTACTCCTCCAGCCGCTGCGCCGTCTCCGGCGGGCAGACGTGCAGGCTCGGCGCGATGAGCACCCTGTACCGGCCCAGGTCCGCGTCGACGCGCACCGCGTCGGCTGTCACGCCGAGCCGCGCGAGCGCCCGGTCCCACCCGGACGCCATCTCGATGTAGCCGAACCCATCGCCGGTGTTCGGCTGCGTCTCCAGGGCCCACAAGCTGTGATAATCATACAGCAGGGCGACCGGGCTTTCGACTGTGCTCCCGTCCAATTCCGGCGAAAGCGCGGCAAACTCCTGTCCAAGCTGCTGGGCCTCGTGGTAGCGCCGCTGGGGGATGCCGTGATGGTAGAGGATGCCGTGCCAGTATTGCTCGCGGCCCCAGCGGCAGGATCGCCAGCGGAAGAAACTGATCATATCCGCGCCGCGGGCCACGGCCTGGTACGCCCAGAGACGCATCTGGCCCGGCTGCGGCGTGGCCGGATAGCTGCCCCAGCCGCCCGCGCCCGACCCCTGCTCCATCACCCATACATTCTGCTGCTTCAGCCCGCGCATCAGGTCGTGGGGCAGCGGGCGGGGCGGGAGGTTCGTGCCGTTCATCGCGAACGGGTAGTTGTCCCAGGAGACGATGTCCAGCTCGGCAGCGAGGTCATAATACTCGATGTGTGGGAACAGACCCATCAGATTGTGCGTGATGGGGCGGCCGGGCGAGTTGCGCCGGATGACTGCGGCCTGCTGCCGGTGGAACGACACCTGGACGTCCGACGAAAAGCGGTAGAAGTCGAGCACGAGGCCGGGGTTCTGACCGTCGTTGCCTGTGCGATCGGCGGTGTCACGGGGCACCGAAATCTCCTCGAAGCTGTTATAGTCCTGGCTCCAGAAGAACGTGCCCCAGGCGGCGTTGAGCGCAGAGATGTCGTCATGAAACCGATCCCGCAGCCAGGCCTGAAACGCGCGGCCGCAGTTGCTGCAATAGCACCGGGCCGTGTCGTGACAGCCGAACTCGTTGTCGGTCTGCCAGGCGACGACGTGGGGATTGTCGCCGAGCGCCTCAGTGATCCGCTCAACGATGCGCCGCGCATACTGCAGGTAGCCCGGATGGTTCTTGCACGCGTCCTGCCGCTGGCCGAACTCCTTGACCTGGCCGTTGCTCTTGACCTGGTGAATGTCCTCATACCTGGCGTGCAGCCAGGCAGGGTAGGTCGGCGTGGGCGTGCAGAGGATCGTCTCGATGCCGTAGCGGCCGAACAGGTTGATGGCCTCCTCCAGCCAGCCGAACTCGAAACGGCCGGGCTCCGGCTCCATACGGTGCCACGCAAACTCGCCCATCCGGACACGCGTGATGCCCGCCTCGGCCATCAGCCGCGCGTCCACCTCCCACCGCTCTTGCGGCCAGTGTTCGGGGTAGTAAGCGACTCCTAAGAGCATTCTTCCTCCAAACTATGATGTCATGGCGACCGGATCACCATCGGCGGTCGGTCGCGCGAGGCACGACGTCGCACGTCTCCTGATACCAGGTGAGCAGCCGCTCCCGCAGGCTTTCCAGGATGGGTCCGTAGGCCGCGTCACCGGCCACGTTGTGCAGCTCCTGCGGGTCGTGCGCCAGGTCGTATAGCTCGTCCGGTTCGTACAGCCGATGAACATACTTGTAGCGGTCCGTCCGGCACATGGTGGCTTTTCCGTGATAGGGCGCTTCATCGGTAGCCTGCAACCTGAGCCGGGGCGAGTAGAGGCCGCGCGAATCCTGGTCGCTCTCCAGCTCCATGGCCTGCCGTTCGCCGCGCAGCCGCCCGCCTTCGCAGAAGACGGCATCCCGGTGTTCTGCTGTCTCGCCTTGCAGCAGCGGTGTGATGCTCCGGCCGAAGTGCGTATACTCCGGCGCAATGCCCGCCAGATCGTACACCGTTGCAGGGAAATCGATAAGCTCCACAAGCGCGTCGCGGATTCCTGGCGAGGCAGCCACATTCCGCGGCGGCTTGACCACGAACGGGACATGCGTCAGGCAGTCTTCAAAGGTGTTCTGCGTCTTTTCCACCAGGCCGTAATCGCCGGTGAAGTCGCCGTGGTCCGCAAAGAGGAAGAAGGCCGCATCGTCGTACACCCCGCGTTCAGCCAGCGCGTCGAGCAGCAGCCCGGCCTGCGCATCCACGCGGCTGCACATGCCGTAGTAAGTCGCTCGCAGCTCGCGCCAGCGTTCTTCGGTCCACCCTGTCAAGCCTTGTCCCGCCGCGATGCCGGGCAGAATCGCCGGCTTGCCGTGCCAGCCGGACGGCGCAGGCGCGCGCGGGGGCAGCGCGGGCCGGTCGATGCGGCTGTACCACGGTTCCTCGACTGCATAAGGCGGGTGCGGATAGGTGAGGGAGAGAAAGATGCAGAAGGGCTGCTGCCCGTCGTAGTGGCGCAGGAACTCGACCGCGCCCAGCACGTTGGCCCAATCGCTGTCATGGTAGTGGTCGTAGCCGTCCGTGTGGGGCAACTTGCCGACGTAGAACGAGTAGAAGCTATCCGAACCGGGCGCGCCGCGCCACTCCGCCGCGCGATCCGCCTGCCACATCGGCGCAGAGTCGGCGCGATAGCGCACATCACACACCGCGTCGAGCGGCTGCCCGCCCGGTATGAGGTCATTCTTGCCGCCCCACCAGACGAAGTACCCGTGCGCCTTGAGGATCTGGAGCAGGTTCGGTTCCCCACATTCCGTGTGCAGCATATGGTGCATAGTGCGGTGCCCGCGCACGTGGGGATACCAGCCTGTCATGAAGGAGCAGCGGCTGGGCGTGCAGACCGGGTTCTGGCAAAACGCATTGCGGAACGAAACTCCATCCTCGCTGACCAGTTGGTCGAGCACCGGCGTGGCTGCTGCCGGGTTGCCGAGGTGGCCCATGACGTCGCCGCGCCACTGGTCCGGGTTGAAGATGACGAGATTGGGGGGAGAAGCCATCATTGCTCCTGTGCGACAGCCTGCGCGTCAGTACATCTGCGCTGCGTCGCGCGGCAGCGCGCGGACGTGCCGCAGATGGGCGCTGACACGGGCGTCGTCGCCATACGGATAATCGAAGCCGAAGTGCGCTGCGACGCCCGTCGCCACGCGGCGGAACAGGTCGCCCATGATCAGCAGCGCATCCCAGGTATGATCGTAGTCAGCGTCGGCGTAGGTGCGCAGCAGCATATCCCACAACTCCGGTGCGAGATAACGCTGGAGGTACTTGCCATACTTGCCGGGGCTGACCGCAAAGCCGTTTTGCACGCCGACGTGCCAGGCCAGCATCTTCATCAGTTGACTGCGCACATATTCATCGAGCATTTGCTTCGCGTAGACGATCTCCTGCCGCCATAGCCCTTTTGCTGCATAGGGCGACACCCACCAGAACTCGTTGCAGCAATCCGCGAACTGCTTGGCCGTCGGCGGTTTCGGCAGGTAGTCGCGGTCGCTGGCCGGCGGGAAAGGCGGGATGGCGCCGTCCTTATCGAGCAGCAGAATGCTCTGGCTGTCTTCGCCCAGCGCCTCCAACCGGCCCACCGGATGAATGGTGAGGTCGATGCGGTTGCCGTCTGCAAACTGCATGAGATAGGCGAACCCCGGCGCATCCACCGGCGGCGGGTCGTCCATCTCGTCCGGCAGTTGCAGGATCATCAACTCACCGAAGCGCGCGATCCACGCCAGGTTGTGGCGGAAAGGCTCGACATCGGTGACCACGTAGACGATGTCGTAGTCCTGGAAGAAGTCGCGCGGGGCGTTGGGGTTGGCCCGCGAGCCGTTCATGATGACCGCGCGGATGCGTTCGTCGTCGCGCGCGGTGGCGAGGATCAGGTTGAACATCTGTTGTTCAGTGCGCATGATCTGGAACTCACCTGAAAGCGTGAAAGGTCGAGGTTGAACGGAACGCCGATAACGCTGATGTGACTGATTGACGTTGATGTTGCCAAGTATAGGTCCTCGCACACCTTGCGTCAAACTACTCAACCTCCGTCCTTCGTCCTCCGTCCTTCGTCCTCCGTCCTTCGTCTTTCGTCGTTTGACACAATCCCCCCCCTCGTAATATCCTATCCCCACCATTGTGACACAGATTACACCCCTTCCCCGGAGGAACCCTCATGGCTGACAGCTATCACGGCAAGATCCTGCACGTCGACCTCAGCGAACCGCGCTGGTGGGTCGAGGAGTTGCCGCCGCTGGTTTACCGCAAGTACCTCGGCGGGAGCGCG
>DAOUGK010000535.1:0-2025 GCA_034429055.1 Anaerolineae bacterium
TGAGCCGTCGCGGGCAGCAGTTCTTCGGTGTGGCGGTTGGCCGAGTGCCAGTTGTACTCCGCGAGCAGTCCCTTGTCGTCGTCGTAGAGTGCGATGCCCGCCTGGCGCGTGGACGTATCAATGGCGAGGAGCATCGAGGGTCTCCGGTAGGCCGCTCTCTGCCGCGGCTTGCAGGCGTGCCAGCAATGCATCCCAGGCTACGCCGTGCGGTGTGAAGGTGAGGCTGCGCTGCGCGTCATCCACGTAGGTGAACGCGACCTCGAGACGGTCGTCGGGCAGCAGGCCGGGGATGCGGTCGGCCCACTCGATGACGACAATGTCGTCGCCGGCGAGCAGGTCATCCAGCCCGATATCCCACATCTCCAGCGGGGCATCCTTGAGCCGGTAGCAGTCCGCGTGGTGGAGGCGCCGGCCGTCGGGCAGCCGGTAGCGGTTGACCAGGACGAAGGTCGGGCTGGTGATGGGTGCGGTGATCCCGAGCCCCGACGCGAGCCCCTGCACGAACGTGGTCTTGCCCGCTCCCAGGTCGCCCGACAGGGCCAGCACCGCACCTGCGTCCGGGTGCGCCGCGGCAAGCTCACGGCCCAGGCGCGCAGCGAGCGCCTGCGTGGCTGCGGCGCTGTCGGTGATGATGGTCCACGGTTTTGTCTGCATAATCGGCGGCCATTATACCAGGATTGAGGGTGCGAACCAAGAATAAGCCGTGGGTAACCGAATCGTTACAAACCCGGTTTCTCGGCGAAGCTGCGTTTCGCACAAAAACCGGGTCTGTGTTCTGCGTTCGGCAGAAGCTGTGGTAACATGGGCAGGTCGGATTGACTTCAGGAGTGTCATGCATGCGCGTACTGATTATCTCGGATGTTCATGCCAACCTGGCCGCGCTCGAAGCCGTCCTGGCGGATGCGGCGGGCCAATACGAGGCGGCCTGGTGCCTGGGCGATTCGGTCGGCTATGGCCCGGAGCCGGATGAGTGCGTCACGCGCATCCGCGAGCTCGGTGCGACCGCGGTCGTGGGCAACCATGACTGGGCCGCGTTGAGCCGCATGGACGTGGATGACTTCAACCCCGAAGCGAAACGTGCGGTGCTTTGGACGCGCGAGCAGCTCAGCGCGGACAACATGGCCTGGCTGGGCAGCCTGCCCTCCCAGCCGCTCGTGCAGGGCGAGTTCACGCTGACCCACGGCAGTCCCCGCGACCCGGTGTGGGAATACATCCTCTATCCCTCCACCGCTGCCGCCAACTACGAAAACTATACGACTGCGTTCTGTCTGGTGGGCCATACTCACATTCCGATGTTATATGTCCAATCCGAGTCCGACCACAAGGTGCGCGCGCTCGTGCCCGTGTTCGGCAAGCGCATTGCGCTGGGCAACGGTTGGCGCATCATCCTGAATCCCGGCAGCGTGGGCCAGCCGCGCGACAACGATCCCCGCTCCGCCTACGCCATCCTGGACACCGACGCCGCGACGTGGGAGGCCCGCCGCGTGGCCTATCCCATCGAGGTCACGCAGGCGCATATGCGCACCGCGCAACTGCCCGAACGCCTGATTAACCGGCTGGCCTTCGGCTGGTAAGCGGGCGGCTGGTAGCTGCCCCCTGCAACGCGGAACTGACGCTTGCCCGTTCACGTCTCTTACATGCCGATAGGTATAGTTGGTTATTGCGCCGGGTTATGGCGGAGGAGGAGACATGCAGAAAGGCATTGTGAGCTTGTTGTTGGCCGCTTTGCTGTTGCTGGCGGCTGCCTGTGCGGGCGCGCCCGCAAGGGTATCCAACACAGCAGCCGAGGCGCCCGCCGCGGCCCCGCAGGAGCCGGCCGCGGCCGAAGCCGATTTCGGCGGTCAGCAGGGCGATGTGAGCGTGGCCGACCGGATGATTATCCGCACAGTGGACCTGAGCCTGGTCGTGACCGACACCGAGCAGGTGCGCGAGACCGTGAGCGAGCTCGTGGCGAGCCTCGACGGTTATGTTGCAGATGCGAGCGCCTGGCGCGAGGGCGAGCAGGTGCGCGCCCGCATGACGGTG
>DAOUGK010000536.1:0-6854 GCA_034429055.1 Anaerolineae bacterium
GTTTCAAGTCCACGATCTTATGGTCGAGTATCCGGCATGTCAGGGCCGAGATGGAGATTGCCGAAAGGACGTAATATGGAGTGCGTTTGTCCTCCAGGCCAGTGCCGCTTTCATCGATGTAAAACAGTATCATCGCGATCGCTATCCTTTTTGTCATGTTGAATGCGTCGTTGAAGGACAGAAGCAAGTACGTCAAGCGCAGCGCCACGGATATTGTACCATCACGCACGATTACATCAAAACAACCCGCGCCTAAAACACTTGTTTCTTTTTCCCCCTTATGTATAATATGGGGCTGTGAGCAACCATCAGGTCAGCCCGGAGCTTGCCCAGAAGCTCGACACATTGCCCGAACGGCCGGGCGTTTACATCTACCGCTCCGCCGACGGCAAGATCATCTACGTGGGCAAGGCCATCGTCCTGCGCAACCGCGTACGGTCGTATTTTCACGCGCATGTCGAGCCCCGCACGCGGCGTCTCGTGGCTGAAATCGCGGACCTGGAATGGATCGTCACCGACACAGAACTCGAGGCGCTGATCCTCGAAAACGAGCTCATCAAGCGCCACCACCCGCGCTTCAACATCCGGCTGCGCGACGACAAGACCTATCCGTACATCAAAATCCACTGGCAGGACGACTTCCCGAAGGTGAGCATCGTCCGCCGCATGGAGCGCGACGGCGCACGCTACTACGGCCCGTTCACTTCCGCCTATGCCGTGCGCCAGACGCTCGACGTGCTGCGCCGCGTCTTCCCCTACCTGGATTGCGACCGCGTGATTACGGGCCAGGACCCCAAGCCGTGCCTCTATTTCCACATCAAGCGGTGCGCGGGGCCGTGCATCGGTGCCATTGACCGCGAGAACTACCGCCAGATTATCGACAACCTATGTGCCTTCCTCGAAGGCAACAGCGAAGGCGTGCTGCAATACCTCACGGAGCGGATGCAGGTGGCCGCGGAGCGGCTCCAGTTCGAACGCGCGGCCCAACTGCGCGACCAGATTCGCGCGGCCGGCCAGATTGTCGAACGGCAAAAGATCGTCAGCGGCCAGCAGGAAGACGAGGACGTGATTGCCTTCGCCAAGGACGACCGGACCGGCGAGGCATGTGTGCAGGTCTTCTTCATCCGCCGCGGCAAGCTCATCGGTCGCGAGAGCTTCATCCTGGATGGCGCGCCCGCCGATGCCAACGGCGAGCTCATCAGCGCGTTCGTCAAGCAGTTCTACGATGAGGCCGCGTTCGTTCCGCCCACGATCCTGCTCCAGAAGGACCTGGACGAGCGCAAGATCATCGAACAGTGGCTGCGCGCGCGGCGCGGCGACAAAGTGGTCTTGAGCGTGCCCTGCGAGGGGCCGAAGCGGGAGCTGATGCAGCTCGCAACAGACAATGCCACGACCACGCTGACCGCACTGCAGGCGCAGTGGCAGGCCGACACCAACCGCCAGACCCAGGCGCTCAGTGAAATCCAGGAGGCGCTGGGGCTGGATGCGCCGCCGGGCCGCATCGAGTGCTTCGACATCTCCACCTTGCAAGGCACGCACACGGTCGGCAGCATGGTCGTATTTGCCAAAGGCGTGCCCTCGAAGAGCGATTACCGGCGCTTCAACGTCAAGGGCCGGGGGAACCTGGGCGAGCCGGATGACTATGCGGCCATGCGCGAAGTGCTGCGCCGCCGCTTCCGCCGCGCGGTCGAGGAAGCCGTCACCGATCCGGGCAGCAAGGCACGGGCTTCAACAGAAGCGTGGAAGCTGCTGCCCGATCTGCTGATCGTGGACGGCGGCAAGGGACAGCTCGGCATCGCTGTCGAAGTCCTGGCCGAGTACCAGCTTACCGAGGTTGTGCCGGTGGTCGGCCTGGCGAAGCAGCGCGAGGAGCTGTTCCTGCCGGATCGCAGCGACCCGATCCTGCTGCCCGCGGGCACGCAAGGGTTGTTCCTCATCCAGCGCATCCGCGACGAGGCGCACCGCTTCGCCATCACCGCGCACCGGGCACAGCGCGCCAAGGCCTCCGTCATCTCGGAGTTGGACAGTGTGCCGGGCATCGGCCCGGCGCGGCGCAAAGCCTTGCTCAAGCATTTCGGCTCCCTGGAGGCCATCCGGGCCGCCACCGTCGAGGAGTTGACTGCCGTGCCGGGCATGACCCAGAGCGCGGCGCAGGCCGTGAGGGAGAACCTATAATATGGCTCTGACGCAGGCCGAACTGGCCGAGGCCTGGGACCTCATCAAGCAGTCGCCGCTAGTCGCCAAATGGTCCGTGTTCCGCGAGCGGATCCTGGTGGACCTGGACATCGTTCCCTACGCACCGGGCGCCACGGTCTTCGATGCCCAGCAGCCCCCCCTCTACCTGTACATCGTGGTCGAGGGCACGGTCGTGCAACACCTGGCGGAGGCCGGCCGTACGTGGCTGGAGCTCACCTTCAAGCCGGGCCAGTTCTTCGGCCAGCACGCGCTGTTTGCAGGCCGGTACAACTCCACAGCGCGGGTGACGCCGGCCGGCTCGGCGCGCCTGCTGCGCATGACCGCGGCCCATCTGCGCATCGCGATGGAGCACAATCCGGCGCTATATGAGGCGCTGCTGCACGACAAGCTGGCAGCCCGGCTGCGCCGCGTCCCGCTTTTGCGCAGCCTCACGGATGAGCAGGTGCAGCGGCTGGCCGAACCGATCGAGGAGCGGGATTTCGCGGCCCAGGCTGCCATTCCGGTGCGGGAACAGCCGGGCATCTGGCTGGTGGAGTCGGGTCAAGTCGCCGTGACCGGCCCGGCCAACATCGCCTACGGCGAAGGCGAAGGCTGGCGTGTGACCGCGGGCAACTTCTTCGTCGCGCTGGGCAATGATGAACCCGGCACAGAGGCCGGTCAGCAGCTCCGTTTCTATGGCAAGAACACCTCAGCCGATTCGGCCCAGGCGCATATCAACTCGCACCTGTTCTATCTGCCTGTTGTTCATGCCGGGCGGCTGATTGCAACCTTTCCCGATGTGGCCCGGCTGCTGAAGGGGCCGCTGCGCATCTATGACGTCCTGGCCCAGGTGGACCAGTTCAGCGACCTGACGCCGGTCCAGCGCCAGCACCTGGCGCAGTTCTGCGCCTGGGAGTTCGTCCCTGCGCGGCAGAACATCACGACGCAGGGGTCTACCGGCAACCAGTATGTCATCCTGCGCGAGGGCGCCGCGCTGGTGACGGCGCTCGATGACAGCGGCCGGGAGCGCCCCAAGAATCGCCTGCTGCCGGTGCGCGGCTACGGCGCGACCTCGCTGTTGGAGGGCCGCCCGCGCGACGCCACTGTCCGGGCGGTGCTGGCCCCGCAGCAGTCGGACGGCACGACGCTCAACGGCGCAGACATCATCTCGCTCGACCGCCGCGACATGCGCTATGCCTTTCAGGAGCGGCCGAACCTGTGGTCGCCGGATGTCCCGCTCGTCAGCCGGACCGCCGTAATCCAGGAGACGAAGGTTCCGTTCGACTGGATGCAGGAAGGCGAGGTGCTCAAATGGCGCGGCCGGTCACACTGGTTCTGGCTGATCGGGCCGATTCTGCCGGTGCTGATCTTCCTAACGCTCCTGCTGGTGTTCGGCTTCCTGGGCCCCCGCGTGTTCACCGGGGCTGGGATTACTGCAGGGCTCCTTATCGCGTTCATCATCCTGCCGCTGGGCGCGTGGATCGCCTACAACTACTTCGACGACTACTACGCGGTGACGAATCGACGGGTGACACGCCGCGACCACCAGGTGTTGCTCTATCAGGCGCGCGTCGAGGCCCCGGTCGAGATGATCCAGGACGTGACCGTGCAGACGAATTTCTGGGGCCGCGTCTTCGGCTATGGCGATGTCACCATCCGCACGGCGGCCAAAGTCGGCTCCATCAACTTCCGGCATGTGCCGGAGCCGGACGATGTCAAGGAAGCCATCGAAGAGCAGCGCATCGAGACGCTCGCCGCGGCGCGCGGCCGCCAGAAGGAAGAACTGCGCCACGGGCTGATGAGCGGGCTGAAGCTCTCTCTGCCCGTGGCGGAGCGCGGCCGCGCACTGGGCAATCCGCCGCGGCCGCAGCGCCAGGGCTTCTGGAGCTGGCTCACCCAGCCTGCGCCGGCCGAGCGCAAGACCGCGCTGCCGACGGCTCCGCGGCCCAGCAGCTTGTTTCGCCGGTTGACCCCGGAAAGGTGGCGTGAAGTGTTGTTTGGCCCGCCCCCACCCCCGCCGAGAACGCTCTCCGGTGATAGTCTGTGGCGCAAGCACTGGATCAACCTGGTTGCGCGCGCCGGATTGCCGTTCCTGTCGGTGATTACCCTGCTCGTGCTCGGCGTCTTGCTGGCACGCGACACGCTGGCCCTGCCCGCCGGCATCGACCTGGCCGGCGAAGCGCTCTTCGCAGGCGGGTTCGTCCTGGTGATTGCGGCCCTCGGCTGGTTCTTCTGGAACTACATCGACTACCGCAACGACATCTACGTCGTGACCGACGACCGCATCATGGACATCGAGATGAAGCCGCTGGGGCTGTTTGCCAAGCGCCGCGAGGGCGGGCTCGACCGCGTGCAAAATGTGGTGTTCGTGCAGAACGGCCTGATTGCCAACATCCTGAACTACGGCGACGTCATCATCAGCACTGCCGCGGCGGACGAGGGCTACACCTTCCTGATGGTGCCGAACCCCAAGCTGGTGCAGGCGACCGTCTTCCAGAAGCTCGATGCGTTTCGCGCACGGCAGGAGCAGAAGCGCACGGCAGACCGCCAGCGGGAGCTCATCGAGGGGCTGGAAGTGTATCACCGGCTGATGGGCCGCGGCGGCTCGCCGTCCCAATGGGACGAGGGCCAGTGACATACTATCCCAGCATCCTCAACGACGTCATCGGGCCCGTGATGCGCGGGCCATCCAGCTCGCATTGTGCAGCAGCATTGCGCATCGGCCGGATCGCCCGCGACCTGATGGACGGTGAGCTCGAGCACGTCCTTGTCGAGTTTGACGTCCATGGCTCCCTGGCCACCACGCATGAAAGCCAGGGATCCGACATGGGCCTGCTGGGCGGCCTCGCGGGTTGGGACGCGACCGATGCGCGGCTGGCGGAGTCTGCTCGCTGGATCGGTGAAGCAGGCATCCGCGTCGAGACCCGGATCGCTGATTTCGGCGCGGAACATCCGAACACCTACCGCCTGACCCTCAGCAACCGAAACGAACGGCACACCATGACCGCGATCTCCACCGGCGGCGGGATGGTCGAGGTGGTGGCGATTGACGGCGTTCCCCTGTCGTTGGCCGGCGACTACTTCGAGACCCTGCTCTACCTCGATGCGGATGGGGCCGAGCTGCTCGGCTACCTCCGCGAGCATATGGAGGCCGACGAGATCGCGCTGCGCTGCGGTGCGGAGACGCAGCTCGTTGAGATCAAGGCGCAGCGCGCGCTGGACCCCGAAGTCGCAGCCGTGCTCCGTTCGCAGTTCGGCATCGAGCGCCTGAAGCAGATCTCTCCCGTGCTGCCGGTGCTGTCGCATCAGCACATGCGCGTCCCGTTCATCACCTGCGAGGAAATGCTCCGGTACAACACCGGACTCGACCTGGAACTATGGGAACTGGCGCTGCGGTACGAGCGCGCGCGCGGCCAGCTGTCTGAGGGGCAGGTGTTCGAGCGCATGGCAGAGATCGTGCAGATCATGCACGCATCCATCCTCAAAGGGATCGAAGGCACGCGCTACGCCGATCGCATCCTCGGCTGTCAATCCGGCGGCTATCGCGCCCGTATGGCTGAAGGCCGGCTGCTCGATGGCGGGATGCTGAACCGGATCATCCTCTCCGTCACGGCCATGATGGAAGTGAAGAGCTCGATGGGCGTCATCGTCGCAGCGCCGACGGCCGGGGCGTGCGGCGGGCTGCCCGGCGCCTGCATCGGCGCGGCGAGCGAGATGGGTCTGTCGCCTGACGCGATGACGAAAGGGATGCTGGCCGCCGGCATTATCGGCGTGTTCATCGCGGCCCACGCCACCTTTGCAGCCGAGACCGGCGGCTGCCAGGCGGAGTGCGGCGCGGGGTCGGGCATGGCCGCGGCCGCGTTGGTCACGCTGGCGAACGGCACGGCCGGGCAAGCCGTCGCAGCCGCATCCATGGCGCTCCAGAACATCCTGGGGATGATCTGCGACCCCGTCGCGAACCGGGTCGAGGTGCCTTGCCTCGGCAAGAACGTGCTGGCTGCCAGCAACGCGCTCGCCTGCGCGAACATGGCGCTGGCCGGCTACGACCCGGTCATCCCGCTCGATGAGGTGATCGAGACGATGGATCGCGTCGGCAAAGCCCTCCCGCGCGAGCTGCGCTGCACAGCCCTCGGCGGGCTGTCCGTCACGCGGACATCGCGCGCGATCGAGCTGAAACTCAGCGCCCGGAGCACAGCATGAAAATCACCGCCATCGAAACCATCCCGGTCAGCGTCCCGGTAGGCCGCTTCAGGGACGGCATGGACAAAGTCGCGGGGCACGACGCGCCCGCGCGCTACCACAAGGGGCGGGTTCTGGAGATCGTGCGGCCGCGCAATGCCGACGGTTTCATGATCCTGTCGAATGTCATTGTCAAGATTCACACCGACGCAGGAATCACCGGCATCGGTGAGGCGGCGTGCGACCAGACCGAGCCGGTCGAGGTCGTCCGGGCGATGCTCGACCGCCACATGGCGCCCAAGCTGATCGGCGAAGACCCCCTGGACTGGCGGGTGCTGATCGATCTGCTGAGTTGGGAATCCGCCAGGGGCGCGACCCGTTTCTCGACCTCCGGGATCGACCTGGCGCTCCATGATCTCGTCGGGAAGATTCTCCGCGTGCCGGTCTATACGCTGCTGGGCGGCTGCCGCCGCGAGAAGGTGCTCGCGGGGATCGAGGTG
>DAOUGK010000537.1:0-4420 GCA_034429055.1 Anaerolineae bacterium
GCCGCGGCGAGTTGCGCGACCTGGCGGCTGACCTCGGCGCGGCGCGCCGCACGGTCCACGATGACGCGATGCTCGGCCATCAGCGGCAGGTAAGCGTCCGCAGACTTCACCGTGAGCTCCGGCGAGCCCTCGGCGCGCGGCCCATAGGTTGTGCGGCCGGCGGTCAGTCCGGCGTACTCGAAGGGAATGACCGCATCGCCCAGCAGCGAGACGAACCAGCGCAGCGGCCGCGAGAAGGCGACGTTGGTCGCGTTCCAGCGCATCGTCTTGCCGAACTTGATGCTCGCCACGAGGCCCGGCAGCGCATCGGCCAACACCTGAGCCGTCGGGCGGCCCTCTTTGCGCACGACAGCATAGACGTACCTGCCGCTGCCTTCGGCGCGCACTTCCAGCGCCTCGACGGGCACGCCGTACTTGCGCGCAAACCCGACCGCCGCGGGCGTCGCCGCGCCGGAGGCGTCGAACGCGCGCTCCGCGGGCGGGCCCTTGACCACGGTCTCTTCATCCGCCTGGTGCAGCGTCAGTTCCTTGACCAGGACGACCAGCCGGCGAGGCGTGCCGCTGACGAAGATGTCGCCGTGCGCCAGGCGCAGGTCGTCGAGCAGCTTCGGCACACCTGACCGCAGTTGCTCGAGTGCCCCGGGCAAGTCAGCCGCGGGGAGCTCCTCCGCGCCGACCTCCAGTAGATAAGTGGCCGTTTGCAGGCCAGCAGCGGAAGCTGGAGGCTGGAAACTGGACGCTGAAGTCTGCGTCTCGCCAGCTGCCAGCTTCTGGCTTCCAGCTTCCGTCAACCAGGGGAATTCCTCGTGCTGGCGCTGCTCGTAGTAGGCGATGGACACCTGGCGCGCGAGGTCGCGCATGCGGGCGAAGAAGTGCGCGCGTTCGGTCACGCCGATCGCGCCGCGTGCATCGAGCAGGTTGAAGGTGTGCGAGCAGCGCAAGACATAATCATGGGCCGGAATGACGAGCCGGTGCGCCAGCGCGTTCTTCGCCTCGGCCTCGAACAGGTCGTACATCTGCTTCAGCCGGCCCACGTCGGCAATCTCGAAGTCATACTTGCAGTGCTCGATTTCCGGCTGCTTTAGCACGTCGCCATACGTGCGTCGCCCGTCCCAGTCGATCTGCCAGACCTCTTTCACCCCTTGCAGGTACATGACGATGCGTTCGAGGCCGTAGGTGTACTCGACCGACACCGGGTCGAGCGGATAGCCGCCGGCCTGCTGGAAGTAGGTGTACTGCGAGATTTCCAGCCCGTCGAGCCAGACCTCCCAGCCCAGGCCCCACGCGCCGAGCGCAGGCGATTCCCAGTTGTCCTCAACGAAGCGGATATCGTGCTGGTCGCGGTCGATGCCGATGGCCTCGAGGCTGCGCAAGTAGAGCTCCTGCGCATTCGCGGGCGCCGGCTTGAGGATGACCTGGTACTGCGTGTGCATCTGCATCCGATTGGGGTTCTCGGCATAGCGGCCGTCATCGGGGCGGTAGCTCGGCTCCGCATAGGCCACGCGCCAGGGTTCCGGCCCCAACACGCGCAGCACGGTGGCCGGATTGCCGGTGCCCGCGCCGACCTTCTCGCTGTACGGCTGCCAGATGAGGCAGCCCTGGCCGGCCCAATAGCGCTGCAGCGCCATGATGACATCCTGGAACGACAGGGGTTTGGCTGTAGACATAGTAATACCTCTCAAAAAGCGAAAAACCGGCGCTCAGATAAGGCCGGTTTGCAGATCCATCGACAGGTGACGCACATATCAGACGACAAGCGCGCTGGGTTGCTCCTGTAGCATCGATCGGCCCCGGTACCGCGCAAACTGGCCGCAGAACCCCTGGACAGATGCCCAGATGGCCTGCGGCCCGGTACCCGAGCCGGACAGATAGAGCTGCGCGCGCAGCACAATCGCATCAAACATGGCACACCTGGGCGTGATGATACCCGTGCGCGGACGTTTCGTCAAGTCAATCGCGCGCCGGCGGTTCTATCATGCGCGCGAGGGCTTCGGCCTGCCGGGCATAGTAACGCATCGCCATCTCGCCCGCCTCGGCCAGGTCGTCATAACGTCCGTCGGCTTTGGCCTGCCCGCGAGCCAGCGCCGCCTCGACGTCCACGCCGGTCTGATAGGCGAGCTTGAACAGGAAGACAAAGACATCGGAAAGCTCTTCTTCCAGGTCCGCGTGCAGTTGCTCTGCGCTGGCCGCTTCCTTATAGCCTTCCCACTGCAGCATCAGGCGAGCGACCTCGCCCAGTTCCTCCAGCGCGTGGATCAGCGTGTGGGAGGGCAGGACGCGTTCCCAGCCGCGCGCCTTGTCCCACGCTTCGAGCCATTGTTGGTATTCGCGGATGTGCATCGGTGTTACTCCGCCTGGTCCGGTGCGGACTCGGTCGACGTTTCAGCAGTCGTCGGCGCAACGCCCGTCCTTGCGCCGACGATGGGTGTTTCCCCGATTGTCTTGCGCAGCTTCTCCAGGAAGGCCGGGGAGCGCAGGCTGCGTTCCAGATGCCAGACAATGTAGCGCGCCAGCAGCGCCTCCAACTGGCGGCTGACCTCAGGGCTGAGGCGGAGCAGGGCAACCTCTGCCCATTCCCGCGATTGCAGATAGCGCAGGACCTTGAGCAGCGGCAGCGACAGCGCAATCGTGTCGCTCCGGTTGGCGCCGTGGCGGGGGCACAGACAGCCGCCGCTGTCCAGGCTCATGAAGTTGACCTCGGGCTTGAGCAACTCGTTGCACTGGACGCAGCGGAACAACTGCGGCTGATAGCCGGCCAGCGCCAGCAGGTGCAGCTCGTAATAGCGGACCGCGAGCGCGGGTTCCGCTGAGAGGTCGTCCAGCCGGCCCAGGGTTGTCAGGAGCAGGTCGAAGAGCAGGTCGTTGGGGTCGGCCTCCTGCGTGAAGGCGTCGGCCAGTTCCACGACATAATAGGCCCAACTGCTGCGCCACAGGTCCTCGCGCACGTGGCGGTGCGGCTCGATGGTTTCGGCCTGGGTCACGATGTCGAGGCTCTTGCCCTTGGCAACCAGCAATTCGGTGTAGGTGAACGGTTCGAGATGGCCCGCCTTGCGGCTGGCCTGGCGGCGCACGCCCTTCGCCAGGATAGTTACCTTGCCCTGCTCGCGGGCAAAGACGGTCAGCAGCCGGTCCGCCTCGCCCATGTCGCGGCGCCGCAGCACAATGGCGGAGAGGCGATAGAGACGCTGGCGGCGGCCCTGGCCGGTGTTTTCTGCGTCCATGCTGTTCAGCGACACTTTGACCATCCCATGAGAGGACAATTATACCATCAGGCGCGCTTTCCTGTCAGGCGGGACAGCTCCAGTTCGCTCAGCCGGGCAAAGATACGCTCGGCCTCCTGGCGGATGGCGTCCGGCCGGCCGCCTGCCGCAGCAACGTCCCGCAGCACGTGGTCGATGGCTGCGGCGTAGTCGCGTTTGTACTGCGCGTTGAGGGTGTTCCACGGCACGCCCGCGAGCGCCTGGGCGACGGCCGGGTCGTAGTCGAGCTTCCCGAGGGTGAGGAGCACGGCGATGATGGGATAGCCGGTGTAGCCCTGCCAGCGCGAGGCATTGTCGTCCGCCGTGACCTGGGTAAGGTCCGGCGACCAGCGCACGGTGTAGGTCTTGTCGCCCGCGGAGGAGATGACCCGTGCGGAAGTTACGCCGGTCAACTGCACGCGGCCATCCGCGACCGCGCTCAACGCCTCGTACACCTTCGCCAGCGGCGGCAGCTGCCAGCGGGTCACGGGTTAAGCTGGGCCGGCTCGAACGCGTCCGGCAGCAGTTCAGCGACGGTCGCCTGGCGCATGTGGCCCGCGGCATCGACCATGATGACGGTCATCTGCGGGCTGAACTCGGAGAGGACCTGCCGGCACCCGCCGCACGGTGAGACTCCGTTCTCGGTCGCGACGGCAATCGCCAGGAACTCGCGCGCGCCGCTGGCGACCGCGTGAAAGACGGCATTGCGCTCGGCGCAGGTGCCGAGGTTGAAGCAGGCGTTCTCCACATTACAGCCGGTATAGACCGTGCCGTCGGCGGCCAGCAAGGCCGCGCCGACCGCGAAGCCGGAGTACGGTGCATAGGCGTTGCGGCGGACGGCGTGTGCAGCGGCGATCAGTTCTGCGAGATTGTTCACGGATGCTCCCAGACGACAAACCTTCCGGGTCTACAGAAGGCCCGGAAGGTTGGCTGTTTATAGATGCAGGCTCAAGAAGGTCAGAAAGCCGGCGGCTGCGTTGCCCGGTTCGGTCTCGGGCCGGTTGCTGAGCGGCCGGCTGCCGTTCGTGGGCTCATCGGGTGGAGTGACGACAGCGCGGACTTGCTTGATGCGCCGGCCCGCGACGGAGAGCACCTCGAATGTCGCCGGCTGATACTCGATGCGGTCGCCCACGGCAGGGACCTTGCCCAACTGGCTGTAGATGAAGCCGCCGAGCGTGTCG
>DAOUGK010000538.1:0-2886 GCA_034429055.1 Anaerolineae bacterium
GCCAGCGGCCGGCCGATCAGCCATGTGCGCCACGAACGGGCGGGTTGGTAGTCTGTATTGCGCCGGACGATGCCGGGGTGTTCCTCTTGGGCGATCTCCAATATCTGCATACATGCCTCTCCCAAATGAATGAGCGCACCGTCTGCGAAGCTTGATACGCGCGCGCGGTACGCCCTTGCAGCAGGAATTATAGGCCGGGAAAGCATCAAGAGGATGACAAGAGACCGGGAAGATGTGTCAAGAAGGTGTCAAGAGGTGGCCCGAAACCACCGGGAGTCCTTCAGCTCGAGCGCAGCCGGTAGCCGACGCCCGGCTCATTGATGATGTAGCGCGGGCGTGCGGGTTCGGGCTCGATCTTGCGGCGCAGATTGCTGATGTTCACGCGCAGCAGGTGGGTTTCCGACTCGTACGCCGCGCCCCAGACCGCGTGCAGCAGTTGGCGGTGGGTCAGGACCTTCCCCGCGTGGGACAGCAGGACGTGCAGCAGTTCGTATTCGGTCGGCGTCAACTGCACGGGTTCCCCGGCCAGCGTGACGAGTCGGTGGGCCAGGTCGAGCGTCAGCGCGCCGGCGCTGAGGATCGCATCGGAGGACTCAGGCGTGCTGTGTCTGAGCGCGACGCGCAGCCGCGCGAGGAGCTCACCGATGCCGAACGGCTTGGTCAGATAGTCATCCGCGCCCGCATCAAGCGCGCGAATCTTCTCCGCCTCATCGTTTCTAACCGAGAGGATGATGATGGGCACTGCGCTCCACTCGCGCAGCCGCCGGGTGACCTCAACGCCGTCGATGTCGGGCAGGCCGATGTCCAGGATCAGGATGTTGGGCCGCGCCGCGATGACGGCCTGCAGCGCAGCTTCCCCGGTTTCGGCTTCGTCCACCGCGTACCCATGCGCTGCCAGCGACACGCGCAGGAAGCGCCGGATCGCCCGTTCGTCATCCACGATGAGCACGCGCAGCCCGCTCGTCTCGGTCATCGGGCATCTCCACAGGGCAACGTGAAGCCGAAGACCGATCCGCCGCCCGGCCGGTGCGCCGCGCTGATGGTGCCGTGGTGCGCCTCGATGATGCCCTTGGCAATCGCCAGGCCCAGCCCCGTCCCGCGCACCCGCCCCGGTTGTTGGACGCGATAGAACTTGTCGAACAGGCGTCGTTCGTCGCCCGCCGGAAAGCCGATCCCGCGATCTGCCACTTCGACGATGACCCGGTCGCCCTCCGCGTATGCGCTCACATCGATCGGGGTTCCCTCGGACGAGTATTTGAGCGCGTTGTCCAGCAGGTTGACCATGACCTGAACGATCAGCGGCTCGCTCATGAGCACAGGCGGCAGTGCATCGGGCACTGAGACATTGACGGGCCGGCCCTGGAGCTGCACCTGGCGCTGCTCGAATGCTGCACCGATGACCTCTGCGATATCGCCTGCCTCGCGCGTCACGCGCAGCGCGCCCGCCTCCACCCGCGACATATCCAGCAGATTGCCGACCAGGCGGTTCAGCCGGTCGGCCTCCCCGGCGATGTCGCTGATGAGCTCGTTGCGCGCTGCGTCCTCCAGCTGCACCTCGGGATCGCGCAGGCTGCTCACCGCCCCTGTGATCGAGGCAAGCGGCGTGCGCAGGTCGTGGGAAATGGAGTTCAGGAGCGCGCTCTGTAGCTTTTCGGTGGCGCGCAGTACCTCGGCCTCGCGGGCTTGTTCGAGCAATTGCGCCCGCTCGACGGCTTCCTCGGCGCGCTGGCGGGCGCGCGCCGCCAGGCTGCTGATCGTGACCCCCGTAATCAACAGGCCGAGGAAGGTCAGCAGGTATTGCGTGTCTGACACAGCAAAGGTGAGATGTGGAGGCACAATGAAGAAATCGTAGGCGAGAACGCTGACGACTGCGGTGAAGATGGCCGGCCCCAGCCCCCAGCGCAGCGCCACGATGACCACGGCCAGCAGGAAGAGCATGACGAGGTTCGTCGGCGCAATCACGCCGCGGGTCAACAGGCCGAAGCCAGTGACCAGCGCGACCAGCGCCAGGCCCGCGAGATAGTGCAGGGGATGAAACTGCCTGGAGGACATGCCAGACATCCTTTCAGGCAGGCAGTTTACACGATTCCCTCCTCCTTCGCCAATCGATCCATGAAGCTGCCCAGGAGCCGGGTCATGGTGTCCACTTCCAGCAGAAACGCATCGTGGCCCCATGTGCTTTCGATGTCCAGGTAGGTCACGTCCGCGCCCGCGGCGGTCAGCGCGCTGACCAGCTCCTTGCTGTGATAGGAAGGGTAGAGCCAGTCGCTCGTGAAGCTGACTACGAGAAAGCGAACGTGTCCGGCGTGGGCGAACGCGGCCGCAAGGCTGTTGGCGCCCGTGCCGTTGCTGCCCGTCGGGCTGCTCAGGTCGAAGTAATCCAGCGCCTTCGTGACATAGAGGTAGCTGTTGGCATCGAACCGTTGGGTGAAGCGCAGCCCGTTATACTTCAGATAGCTTTCGACCTCGAACTCGGTTACGAAGTCGTAGCCGAACCGCTCGCGGCTCTGCAGCCGCCGGCCAAACTTGTTGTGCATGGATTGGTCGCTGAGATAGGTGATGTGGCCGATCATGCGCGCGACGGCCAGCCCTGCATCGGGGCGCCGGCCCGTGCCGTAGTAATCGCCGTCCTGCCAGTTCGGGTCTGCATAGATGGCCTGGCGGCCCACCTCACTGAATGCAATGAGCATGGGGCTGCTGCGCGCGGTTGTGGCGAGGGGAATGGCCGCGCGCACGCGCGCCGAGTGATGCGCGGCCCATTCCAACACCTGCATCCCGCCCATCGAGCCGCCTGCAATGGCGAGCAGTTGATCGATGCCCAGGTGGTTGATGAGCTCGACCTGCGCCGCCACCATGTCACCGATGGTCACGACCGGGAAGCGCAGC
>DAOUGK010000539.1:0-4591 GCA_034429055.1 Anaerolineae bacterium
TGTCTTGAGGTAGCACGCCTGCACCACCGCGCCCGCGTTGGTCAGCAGCTTCGGCACCGCGAAGCCACGCGACCAATGGTCACCCGGCGATTGGATGACGGCCCACTCCTCTGCGGGCAGCTCGTCGAACACCACGGCCCGGAAACCGAGCTCATCGGCCAGGCCGAACACGCCCAGGCTCTGCATCACTTGCCGCGTGTTGCCCATGCCGCTGCGGTCGCCCACGGTGATATCCGTCACGCCGCGTTCCTTGAGCCACGCAACCAGCGTGCGCAGTACATCGGGGTGTGTCGAGCCGGGCGTCACATCCGCGCTGTTGAAGTTCGGCTTGAGCAGCACGCTCCGGCCCTCGAACGACCCGCCGCCAAACAGCGCCAGCGCCCGCCGCACGCCGTCCGCGCGGTCGGCGGCCTTGACCAGCGCGACCCTGCCCAACCAGCTCTCCGGGCCAGACGGCGCGGGTGTGGTGGAGGGCACGGCGGTGGCCGGCAGCGTGGCGGTGGCTGCTGCGGTCGCAACTGCCGCAGGCGTGGCAGTGGGTGCGACAGTTGAAGTCAGCGCGGGTTCACTCGTAGGTCGCTGCGTGGGCGCGTCGGTCACGGCGGGCAGCATCACCGCTGGTTCCGCCGCGGCCATGACCTCCGTGGCCGGAGGCGTCTCCCGGCCAGCCGGCGCGCACGCAGCCAGCAATGTGGCGCCGCCCAACAAACCCGCGCGGCGCAGGAATTCTCGCCGTTTCATAATCATCTCCTGTGTTGTCCAAGACGCATCCTTCGACTGGTGATTACGCGTTGAGGCTGGCGTGTCGTCCACTCGCTCAAGATGCCTGAGTTCTGTCTTCAGAGTGATATACACATAAAGGATACACCGAAACGGTCGCGGAGTACGTTTCGCAGCTTCCTAACCGGCAGCTCCAGCTGAGGGGAGCCTCATTCTTAGCCATAGGCATACAGAGAAGATAAAGGACCGATCTGAGTCGTAAATGCGATATCTCAGCGGCCTCGGTGTCCTCTGTGGCTTACTCCTGAATCCTCTTGGGAACACCGGCTGCCGGCCAACGGGCGTAGCAGGGCAGAGTCGTCAACCCGGAACCTGTGAGTCCAGTCGTCTACGTGCCGCACTCAGGCCGCGGGCATGGCGACGCATGTCGCGCCACGGGTCTCCAACGCGCGCGAGACGGTCAGGCAGCGTGCGCAGCGTGTAGGTATCGGAGCGCAGCGCGGGGTCTTCGAGTTCTTCCCACGCAAGAGGCGTAGCAACCGGTGCGCCGGGACGTGCCCGCACCGCATAGGGCGCAACCGCAGTGCTGGCGTAAGCGTTGCGCAGATAGTCAAGGAAGACGCGGCCCGCGCGTTCGTCTTTGCGCATCTCCACGGTCAAGACGTCAGGATGCCGGCGGGCGAGCAGGCCGGCCAGGTCTCTGGCGAAGTCACGCACGGCGTCAAAATCGGCCTTGCGATCCAGCGGAGTCACTACGTGGAGCCCGCGCGAGCCGGTCGTCATGACGAACGGGCGCAGGCCGAGTTCGGTCAGGAGGGCGCGCCGCCACCAGGCCGCCTGTCGCGCCGCCTCGAACTCGCCCGGCGGGTCCAGGTCGAAGATGAGCTTGTCGGGATAATACAGGCGGTCGGCGCGGCTGAGCCAGGGGTGGAAGGTGATGGTGTTCTGGTTGACGAGGTAGACGAGCGTCGCGGCGTCGTTGCAGATGACCTGCTCCTGGATCTCGCCGGTTTCCAAGACCTCGATGCGCGCCCGGTCGATCCAGGCGGGGAAGTAGTCGGACACTTCCTTCTGGTAGAAACCCTGCGCCTCGATGCCGCCCGGATAACGCTGCAGCGAGATGGGCCGGTCCTTGAGATAGCGCAGCAATGTGGGCGCGACCTGCCGGTAGTACTCGATGAGAGCGCCCTTGGTCACGGCCTCGGCCCCGGCGCGCGCGGCGAACAGGACCTTGTCCAGGCTGGAAACGGCGATGCTGCGACTGCCGATCCTGATGCTATTGTCGTCGGGCATATCTCCTCCGCTCTCTTGCGTATCCGGTAGCAGATCCGTAATCTTCAATCTTCAATCTGTAATCTTCAATCGGTCTCCCGTCTGTCATCTGTCATCCTCATGCGAATCTTCTCATGAGCGCGACATTTGTGCATTTGCGAAAGATATGCTACCATATATTGAGTGCATGCATTTCCTGGTGCACACATCCCCCCTTTCCCCAACGGAGGCTCTGGATGCCACCCAAAATCGCGAGATTCTTCGTGATCGTCGGCATACTGGCGCTGTTGTTGGCAAGCGGCTGGGCCACTGCTGGCGCAGCCGGTCCTGACACAGTAGATGAAATCAACCTGGCGATCGACCGCCAGGTCCCTGGCTTCGGGGGCGCGTTCGTCGAGAACGACACGCTCAACGTATTTCTGACCAACCTGGAAAGCCGGCCCGCGGTTGAACGCGCGCTGGCGGCTGCATACGGCGCCGAAGGGCTGCCGGCCCGCGGCATCCAGGTGCGACAAGGGCAGTACGGTTTCGCGCAACTGAAGGCCTGGCAAGATGAGGCCGGTGCGGTGTTCGACCTGCCCGGCGTGGTCTTCACGGACGTGGATGAGACGCTGAACCGCGTAGCCATCGGCGTCGAAGACAAGGCGGCTGGGGCCGCCGTCACCCAGGCGCTGATGCGGCTGCAGATCCCGCTCAAGGCCGTGGAAATCGTGGAGACGCCGCAAGTCCTCCAACTGGCGACGTTGCGCGACCGGGTACGGCCGCTGCAGGGCGGATTGCAGATCAATTTCCCCGGCTATCTCTGCACCTACGGCTTCAATGCCACGCGCGGCGGGGTCGCGGGCTTCGTGACCAACTCGCACTGCACGACGAAGCAGGGCGGCGTGGAAGGAACGCAGTACTGGCAGCCCACGCAGACGATCGACCCGAGTGTCATCGGTGTCGAGACCGCAGACCCGACCTACAGCAAGACCAAGTGCCCGCGCACGATCAAGGGTAAGGTGTGCCGCTACAGCGACAGCGCGTTCGTCAGGCTCAGCACGACGGACTTCACGCTGGGAGCGATTGCAAAGACGACCGGGGCCAACAATGGCTCGCTCGAGATCACCGGCAGCTTCAACATCTCCGGCACGGGCACGCATACGGTGGGCACGGTCGTGAACAAGGTCGGCCGCACGAGCGGCTGGTCACAGGGGGCAGTCACCCGCACGTGCGCTGACACCGGCGTATCCGGCAGCAACATCGTGCAGCTCTGCCAGACGTGGGTGTCGGCCACGGTCGGGAGCGGCGATAGCGGCTCACCGGTCTTCAGCGGGACCGGCAACGTGGAACTGCAGGGCATCCTGTGGGGCGGCAGCGCGGACAACAAGACGTTCATCTTCAGCCCCATCGCCAACATCACCCGCAGCGATGAGCTGGGCGCATTGACGGTGAAGTAAGATTCACCTCACCCCGTGCGGCCTGCGGCCGCCTGCCCCTCTCCTGGGCGAACTACAAGTTCGCCCAGGAGAGGGGATTTTGTTTTGCAGGCGTCTATCTTTGTGGGCCAAGCTACTAAGCAGATCGCTGAATCCGCTTATACTCGCGCTGTTCTTGACCACGATCTGTCAACAGGGAGGATTCAGCAATGGCAACGGTCCGCACCACGCCCGACACGCTCACCGACGATCTGATACAGTCCTATCGCAACCAGGGCTTTGTGAAGGTCCCGGGGGTGATATCGCGCGAGGAAGCTGAGGAGTATCGCCACGCGGCAGTCGAGCTGCAGAAGTCGATGCAGTCGCTGCATCAAGGCCCCATCTTCACCCAGCTCGTGAATGCCTGGGTGGAGAACGAGACGATGAAGCAGTTGACGCTGCACCCGAATGTCGCGGGCATCGCGGAACGGCTGGCGGGGATCCCGCTGCGCATCTGGCACGATCATCTGCTCATCAAGCAGCCGCACAACAAGGCGCCGACGGAGTATCACCAAGACTTCCCATACTGGCCGCACAGCAACTCCCGGCACACGCTCTCTGCGTGGATTGCGCTGGTGGACGTGCCGGTGGAGCGGGGGTGCATGTCGTTCATCCCGGGCACGCATAAGCGCGGGGACCTGCGCCCGCAGAATCTGGCCGACCACGATGACCTGATGGCGCTGTGGCCTGAGCTGGTCTACAGCCCCCGCGTAACGTTGCCGCTGCGTGCGGGCGACTGCACGTTCCACAACGGCCTGTGCGCGCACATGGCGAACTCGAACGATACGGATGAGGCGCGGGTCGCCCACATCATCATCTACATGGACGCAGAGACAACCTACACCGGTGCGAGGCACGTCGTGACCGATCCGCTTGGCCTGCGGGAAGGCCAGCGCCTCGGCGACAGCGAGATGTTCCCCGCAGTCGGCAAGGCTCGTTAGCCTGGGTTAATAGAACGCTGATGACGCTCATGTAACTGATTTACCAGATCAATTATAAGATCAGTCAAATCAGTCTGATCAGCGTCATCAGCGTTCTATGATTCAGTCACATCTGCGTGATCAGCGTTCTAGCCGCGCGCCGGTGGCCGGACGGCTTGCGGCGGCGGTCGAGGTCAGCCGCAAGCTGGCGTTCGTCGGCAC
>DAOUGK010000540.1:0-1805 GCA_034429055.1 Anaerolineae bacterium
ATCGGCCGGCCCGCCGCCTGCGGCTGCGGACACTGCGGAGGAACGCCGCATGATCTTCGCCTATACGCGGCGGCCGCTGGATCGCATCGCGCTGGAGAAGGTCGTGCTCGTGACCCTGGTCACGCTCATCTTTGCCCAAATCCTGCCCGACCTCCAGTCGGATAACCTGCGGCTCGCACTGGGCGTGACAGTCATCGCGCTCATCAACTCGGTCGCGAGCTACGGGCTGGCGCATCGCGGGTATGGCTGGCAGAATGCGCTCATGCACTTCATGGTCCTGGGCGCGGTGAACGCCGGGGTTGCAGCCGTCGCGTACCTGTTCTTTGGCCTCGGCCAGCCGATCAACCTGGGGAATGCCCTCTTCCTGCTCCTGCTGCTCACGCTGCTGGTCACGCTCCACGACTACTACCAGCCGATGCACGCGGTGCTTTTCGACGCCGACGCGCGGGCGGCGAGCGCGATGGTGGGAGACGAGGGAAGATGGAAGATGGAAGATTGAAGATTGGAGAAGGAAGCACGATGGGCGTGAATCGGCTGACATTGCTGGCGCAGATTCGGCAAGAGGTGGGGGAGCGGCTGGAGGATGGGCGGGTGCAGGGGCGCATGACCTTCTGCATCGAGGACGGCGCGCGGCTCGGCCCGGAGGCGCGGGAGCCTGCCGGTTACCGCCACGACACGCACTTTCACCCGCGCGCGTTCATCTTCGACCCGGTCACGCAGTTCGAGTTCCGGCCGGACGGCGAGCTGCTGCACTTCGCAGTGGGCGGGCTGCTGTGGCGGGAGGAAGCGGACGGCCCGCGCTACTGCCTGTTCCGGCGGCGGATGCACCCGACCGGCTACTATACGCTGCCCGCAGGCCACCTGGAACTCGGTGAGACGCCGGACCTGACGCTGCGCCGCGAGGTGTATGAAGAGACCGGCCTGGGCGTGCTCTCAGCCGAGCTGCTGTTCGAGGGCGAGCTGCCGGACGACTGCCGCCGCGGGGCAGATTACCACTACTGGCACGCATACCTGTGCCGCTGCATCGGGGAGCCGGCGCTCTGCAACGAGTCCGACATCGTCGGGTGGTACACGCGCGCCGAGATCCTGCGCGATCTCCCCCTGACCTACCCGACGGGCGTGATTTGCGAGCGGCTGTTCGGTGAGTGGCCGGCGCGCGTGCGGGGGAGATAACCACGGAAGACGCGGAGCACACGGAATGACAAAATAATCTATCTGTTCCGCGTGCTCCGCGTCTTCCGCGTTTCCCATGGAGCAATCCGATGGCTGATCCGCTTGACAGTTTTTCGCCGCCGGTGGCGCGATGGTTCCGCGGGGCGTTCGGGCAGCCGACCGCGCCGCAGGCCGCGGGCTGGCCGCCCATCCAGCGCGGTGAGCACACGCTCATCCTTGCGCCGACCGGCTCGGGCAAGACGCTGGCCGCGTTCCTGTGGAGCATCGATGAGATCTACCGGGAGCTGGCCCAGGATGGGGGTCGCACCGGCGTGCGCCTGCTGTACGTCTCGCCGCTCAAGGCGCTCAACAACGACATCGAGCGCAACCTGCGCGCGCCGCTGGCGGGCATCCGCGCGACTGCGGAGGCCTCAGGTCAGCCGCTTCCGCCGCTACACGTCTCCGTGCGGACGGGCGACACCCCGGCCGCGGCCCGGCAGGCGATGGTGCGCAAGCCGCCGCACATCCTCATCACCACGCCGGAATCGCTTTACCTGATCCTATCCAGCCCGCGCGCCCGCGACATGCTCAAGACCGTGCGGACGGTGATCGTGGACGAAATCCACACCCTTGTCGGGGAGAAGCGCGGGGTC
>DAOUGK010000541.1:0-3900 GCA_034429055.1 Anaerolineae bacterium
CCGGCGCAGCGCCTCGACCCGGCTCAGCCCGGCGCGGCGCGCATCGGTCCACGTGCGCGTGATCTCAAGGATGGCCTCCTCGCCCTCGCCGATGAAGAAGGCGTCGAAGAACGCGTGCATCGGCTCGGGGTTGAGACAGGCCGATCCGCCCGCCAGCACGAGCGGCTCGTCCGTGCGGTCGGCCGCAGTCAGCGGGATGCCCGCCAGGTCGAGACAGGTCAGGACGTTCGTATAGAGCTGCTCGTACGGCAGGCTGAAGCCGAGTACATCGAAATCGGCCAGGGGCCGGCGGCTCTCGAGGGCATACAGCGGCACGCCCTCGCGACGCAGCGCGGCCAGCATGTCCACCCAGGGCGCATACGCGCGCTGCGCGAGCATGTCAGGTTGCCGGTTGATGATGTCGTAGAGAATCGCGAGGCCCAGGTTGGACATGCCGAGGTCGTACACATCGGGGAAGATGAGTGCAACCCGGTAGGGGGTCGCATCCCAATCCTTGACAACGCTGTTGAACTCGCCGCCAGTGTAGCGGGCCGGCTTCTGCACGAACGGCAGGATCCGGTCCAGGGCGCGCGAGATGGTTTCCGGGGTATGCATCACTCACTCCTTCTACCTGCCAGCCGCTGGCAGGGCGGGGTTTGTACCCGCTGGCAAACGTTTCACGATAGTATACCAGGGAAAGGCTGAACCTGAAAACATTCGCCGCAGGAGCGCCACGCCTCTGATTTGACACGACTCCCTCAAATCCATATAATGCCCTTCGTCAGTGGCGGATTCGTCTAGAGGCCCAGGATATCGCCCTCTCAAGGCGGAGACACGGGTTCGAATCCCGTATCCGCTACCTCCACCAAGCCCCGGCAGTGCCCGGGGCGTTTTTGTTCAAGATGACGGCCAACAACTTGGGGCCATCCGTCGTCACCCGCATAGAGGGAGGAACGCGTGACCGTCGAAGACCCTGCACAGGCAGCCGCACCCGCTGAAACCGAAGGCCAGGCCCCGCAGCCGCCGCCTCCTCCGCCCACCCGGGTGCTACTAATTCGGCACGGCGTCAATGATTATGTAAAAACACACCGGCTGGCCTGCCGCCTGCCCGGGGTACACCTGAACGCCGAAGGCACGGCCCAGGCCGAGGCGATGGCCCAGCGGTTGAGCGCCATGAAAATCGACGCGGTATACTCCAGCCCGCTGGAGCGCGCACAGGAGACAGCAGCCCCGTTAGGTCGGGCGCTGAACCTGCCGGTCCAGGTCATCGACGGCATCATGGAGACGGACTGCGGCGAATGGGCCGGTCAGAAGATCGAGGACCTGAACAAGCTCGATCTGTGGAAGCAGCTCCAGGTGTATCCGAGCGGGGTGCGCTTCCCCGGCGGCGAGAGCTTCGCGGACATCCAGGGGCGCATGGTGGCGACCATCGAAAAGCTGTCCACCGAGCACGCACATCAGACCATCGCGCTCGTCTCGCACGCAGACCCGATCAAGCTGGCGCTGGCATTCTATGCGGGCATCCCGTTGGACCTGTTCCAGCGGCTCGTGATTGCGCCCGCGTCCATCAACGAGATCGAATTCGGGTCGTTCCGCCCGGCCATCGTGCGCATCAATGACTGCGCGCACATCCCTCCGCCGCCGGAAGCGACCGCGGAGGAAAACAAATAACCCGGCCTGTACGAGGCACAAGGACATATGATCGATACGCCACTCGCCTTTGGGGCACTCTCTTACTCGGAAGATGACATCTACCCGGTGACGCGCATCACCACCGGCGCAATAGGTGAGCCCGGGCATCGCATCTTCATTCTCCAGGCCCACGTGGGCGCTGAGCCATTCTCCTGGGTCGTCGAGAAGGATCAGGTGCGGGCGCTCGGTCGCGCCATTCCTGAACTGCTCGCCAGCGTACGCCTGGAGTTCCCCGAGCTGGGCGATCCGCTTGTCGCCGCTGCGCCCAACCTGGATATCAGCGCACCGTTCGAGCCCATCTTCCGTGTCGGCAGCCTGGGCGTCGGCTACGATCGGTTGCATGACATGGTGGTGCTGACCCTTGTCGACGCCGAGGTGCTGCGCGACGACATCGAGCAGGATGCTGACGCCGAAACCGGTCAGAGCATCTACCTTACCCGCGGCCAGGCGTTCCTCCTGGGCCAGCAGACCGAGCGCGTCGTCGCGGCAGGCCGCCCCATCTGCCCCGGCTGCGGCGAGCCGATCGATGACTTCGGCCACTTCTGCCTGCCCGTGCAGCGCCGCGGCGGCGAATACCTGCAATAAACCACTCAGAGATGTGCCTGCCGCTTGCCCTGCAAAGCCAGGCACATCTCTCACTCCACCACCTCGTCGCCTGTTCACCTGTTCTCCTCTTCCCCCCGTCACTGGTATGGCGGCATACAGCAGCCGCCGGGCAAATGCGCTAGTGTGAATGTCGGGAGCATAGGAATCCATGACGTCAAAGAGAATGCCGGCAGACACCGATTGCGTGGTTCCCTGGACGAGCAGCAGCACGGAAGCTGATCGCCTGCTGCACCTGCTCGGCGAGGGTGAGCTAACGCTGCAGGGCCTGATGCCCTGGAGCTCGAACTACACCTTCCTGGGCCGGGTCAGCGACGGGACCGCAACGCAGGAAGTCATCTACAAGCCCATCCGGGGCGAACGGCCGCTGTGGGATTTTCCGAAGGGCACGCTTGCCAAGCGGGAGGTCGCAGCCTTTGTCGTCTGTCGCGCGCTCGGCTGGGACTTCGTGCCGCCGACCGTCCTGCGGAGCGGCCCCCACGGTCGCGGCTCGGTGCAGCTCTACGTGGACGTGGACGCCGACGAACACTTTTTCACCTTTCGCGATGACCCGCGCTACCAGCGCAGCCTGCGAGCTCTTGCCCTGTTCGACATCATCACCAACAACGCGGACCGCAAGGGCGGACACTGCCTGCGCACAGGCGACGGCTGCATCATCGCTATCGACCAGGGCCTCTGCTTCCATGTAGAGCCAAAACTGCGCACCGTCATCTGGGATTTTGCGGGCCAGCCGGTGCCCACAGACTTGCGCTTCCCGATTGCGCGGCTGGCCGACGAACTCGACGATCCTGACAACGAAACCGTGCAGGCCTTACACGCGCTGCTGTTTGACGGCGAGATCGCGGCGTTACGGCGTCGCGCCCACGATCTCGTCATGGCCGAGTGCTTCCCGGATCCGCCGGAGGACCGTCGGCCATACCCGTGGCCGTTGGTGTAAGACGTTGCAGGTTGACCGTACAGGTTAAGGTTGTATCCCGCAGTCGGCATGCTGGCTTCATCCAGCCAGCTTCCGTGCGCAGCAGAGCTGCGCCCATCCAGCTTCAAGTCTGTGGAGGGGATATGGCAAACGCAATCAACTGGTTTGAGATACCGGTGAGCGACATGCATCGCGCGGCGATGTTCTACAGCACTATCTTGGGAATCACCCTGGAAGCGGGGCCGGCCAGCGAGGGCTACATGATGGCAACGTTCCCCGCCGAGGAAGGCGTCAGCGGCGCGCTCGTTTCGGGCGAGGGCTACGTCCCCAGCTCCAGCGGCACCACCGTATACCTCAACGGGGGCAAGGACTTGATCACGGTGCTTGACCGGGTGGAAACTGCCGGCGGCAAGATCCTCGTACCCAAGACGGACATCGGCGAGAACGGCTTCTTCGCCTTCTTCCTGGACACGGAGGGCAACAAGGTCGGGTTGCATTCGATGGAGTGAGGGGGATGAGTAACGAGTAAGGAGAAACGAGTAAAAACGAATATGCTTTAGCGTTTACTCGTTACCCGTTACTCATTACTCATTACTCGTTACTCTTTACTCATCCACCGGTCTCCGCCGCATCTGCTTCACCCGCGACCGGCTGCGCTTTGCCGTGAGGCGCTCTTCGCGCGCGGACGCTGTTGGTCGGGTGGGGATGCG
>DAOUGK010000542.1:0-6681 GCA_034429055.1 Anaerolineae bacterium
GGCAGCGGCTGGCGGAACGGCTGCGGCCGCTGGGCCGCACGCCGCTGCTGCGCCGCCGGACGGACGGGCCGGGCGAAGAACTGCTGGCGCTGCCGGTGACGTTCCGGCCTTCGCAGGCGCGCCCCGCGGTCGCGCTGCTGATGTTCGCCCTCACCGTCCTATCGTGCCTGTTTGTGGGCGCGCAGATGGTGGAGAATGCGACCGCGGAGACACTGAACCTGCTCGACGGCTGGCCCTTCGCGTTGAGCATGCTCGCGATCCTCACCGCGCACGAGTTTGGGCACTACCTGGTCGCGCGGCGGCTGGGCAGCCCGACAAGCCTGCCCTACTTCATCCCCATGCCCCTCGGCCCGTTCGGGACGCTCGGTGCATTCATCACCATGAGCGTACCCCCGCGCAACCGCCGTCACCTGCTGGCCATCGGCGCGGCCGGGCCGCTGGCAGGGCTGGCCCTCGCCATTCCGATCCTCGTCCTGGGCCTGAGCCTGAGCAAGGTCCTGCCGCTGCCCGCGGGCGGCTACCAGATGGAGGGCAATTCGCTGCTGTATGCGGGGCTGAAGGTGCTGATGTTTGGGCGCTTCCTGCCGGCCGGCGGTGAGGACGTCTGGATTCATCCGGTAGCCTTTGCGGGCTGGGCAGGGCTGCTGGTCACCGCGCTCAACCTGATTCCCGCGGGCCAGCTCGACGGCGGCCATATCGTGTACGCGCTGCTGGGCGCACGGGGCGCACGGCTGGTCACATGGGCGGTTCTGGCTGCGCTGGTGGGACTGTCGTTCGTGTGGACCGGGTGGGTGCTGTGGCTGGCGCTGGTGTTCGTCTTCGGGCGGATGCAGGACATGCCGCTCGATGAAATCACCGACTTGACCGGCGGCCAACGGGTGCTGGCCGCGGCAATGGTCGTCGTGTTCGCGCTGGTGTTTGTGCCGGTGCCGCTGGTGTTCGTGCCCTGAATCCGGCGTCAGGTGGCGACGACCGAGTTGTCCGTCCCGAACTTGTTGGGGACATAGCGGTCCGCGTGCCAGTCGTTGTGCCAGTCGCGGCCGTTGATGAGATAACGAAACTGGAACTCGCGGCCCTTCGGGAGGATCAACGTGATGCGCCAGTTGCCATCGCCGCGTGATTGGTGCATCTCGTGTTGGGTGGTATTCCAGTCGTTGAAATCACCGACCAGCGTGACCCGCTCGGCCCAGACTCCCGAGGGCATCTCGAAGGTCACGCGGACGTTTTCCCCATCGGCTAGTTCTTCCTTGTGGATCATCGGGCGGGTCCTCCCTGGTGAAGGCGTTGCATGTGCAGGAATTATAGCACAGACTTGACTAAATAAGCAATCACCCGTAAAATCAGCCTACATTAACCGGAGATTCCCCCTGGGCCGGCCAGCGCGCCGGCCCAGGCGCGTGTGTTTAGTATCGTTCCTGGAATTGCTGGGGCCGGTCACCGACCGAGCCCCAGCAATTCCAGGAACGATACTAAATCCAGGGTTGTCACGATGTTCGAGAGCCTACAGAGCAAACTCAACGCTGTATTCGATAAGCTGGCGGCCCACGGACGGCTGACCGAGCAGGACGTCGACACCGCGCTGCGCGAGGTGCGGCTGGCCCTGCTCGAGGCCGACGTCAATTTCAAGGTCGTCAAGCAGCTTGTCGCGCGCGTCCGTGAGCGGGCCATCGGCGCGGAGGTCATGCAGAGCCTGACGCCGGCCCAGCAGGTCGTGAAGATCGTGCACGATGAGCTGCTCCAGACGCTGGGTGAACCCGCACGGCTGGACCTGTCCGGCACCGGACCGCACGTGATCATGCTCGTCGGCCTGCAGGGTTCCGGTAAGACGACCACCGCGGCCAAGCTGGCGCTGTCGCTGCGCAAGAACCAGAACAAGCGCACGCTGCTCGTCGCGGCAGACACCTACCGGCCCGCGGCCGTGACCCAGCTCGAAGTGCTCGGCAAGCAGATCGACACGCCCGTCCACAGCGAAGGGACGAAGGTCCCGCCGCCGGAGATCGTGCGCCACGCGTTGCAGCGCGGCCGCGAGGGCGCGTTCGACATCGTCATCCTCGACACCGCCGGCCGCCTGCAGATCAGCGAAGAGATGATGCGCGAGCTGGAGCAGATCAAGGCGCTGGCAAAGCCGCAGGAGATCCTGCTGATTGCCGATGCCATGACCGGCCAGGAAGCCGTCAACGTCGCCAAGGGCTTCCACGAGCGGGTGAGCGTCACCGGCCTGATCCTGACGAAGGTGGACGGCGATGCCCGCGGCGGTGCAGCCATCTCCATGCGCGAGGTGACGGGCGTCCCGATCAAGTACCTGGCGACGGGCGAAAAGCTGGACGGGCTGGAGCCGTTCCATCCCGACCGGCTGGCGACGCGCATCCTCGGCATGGGCGACATGCTCACGCTGATCGAGAAAGCCGGGGAGAATGTCGATAAGGCCGATGCGGAGCGCATGAGCCGCAAGCTGGTCAAGGGCGAGTTCAACCTGGAGGACTTCCTGAACCAGCTCCAGCAGATCAAGAAGATGGGGCCGCTCACGCAGTTGCTGGACATGATCCCCGGCATGGGGCGCATGACCCAGGAGCTCGCGCCGGACGTGACGGATAAGCAGTTCCGGCAAATCGAGGCCATCATCAACTCGATGACGCCGCAGGAGCGCCGCGATCCCAAGTTGCTCAACGGCAGCCGCAAGCGCCGCGTGGCGCGGGGGTCCGGCTCGTCGGTGATGGAAATCAACGACCTGCTGAACCAGTTCCGCCAGATGCAGCGCATGATGAAGCAAATGAGCTCCGGCGGCCGGGGCATGCGCGGCATCATGGATATGTTCAGGTAATTACGAATTGAGAATCAGAGCTTACTCATTACTCGTTACTAATCAGTAAAGAGTAACGAGTAAGCCCTGATTTCGCAAGAATCCGGGACCCTCTGCGTCCCATGCATCAGAAGGAGCACGAGAAGTCAATGGTACGTATTCGCTTGCGCCGCCACGGCGCGAAGAAGGCGCCGACCTACCGCGTGGTCGTTGCAGACCAGCACGCCGCGCGTGATGGCCGCATCATCGAGAACATCGGCAACTACAACCCGCGCACCGAACCCGAAACGATCAACATCGACGTCGAGCGGGCACGCTATTGGCTCAGCGTGGGCGCCCAGCCCAGCGAGACGGTGGCCCGGCTGTTGAAGGTTGCAGGAGCATATGAAGCTGCTCCGGCGGCCCCAACCGCGGCTGCGTAATTGCCCAGCCGCCGCCCAGACCGCATGCGGAGGCTGACGGTGAAAGAACGAGAACTGGTTGAGTACGTCGCCAAGATGCTGGTGGACAAGCCGGAGAAGGTGACGGTCAAGGAAACGCACGGGGCCAATGTGACCGTGCTAGAGCTGCACGTCGACCAAGAGGACATGGGCCGGGTCATCGGCAAGGACGGCCGCGTCGCGAATGCGCTGCGGACGCTTCTGCGGGTCCTGGCACAGGAACGCCGCGTCGTGCTGGAAATCGTGTAGCGCCGGAAGACGGTAACTGGAAGCTGGAAACTGGAAGCTGGTTTGCTGACCAGCCGTAAAGTCCTGGAAGACGGGTTCTATGGCGAAGCAGAGCTTCGCTCTAGAACCCGTTCTCTCATTTGTACGGGTAGGTGAAGATGGCGAAGAAGAAACAAGCGGAACATCAGGCGTATCTCGTGGTCGGCCAGATCGTGGCGCCCCACGGCATCCGGGGCGAGGTCAAGGTGGAGGTGATGAGCGACAACCCGGACCGGTTCAAGACGGGCGCAGAGCTATACCTTAGCAGCACGGCCGAGGGCGCCGATGCGCGGCCCGTCAAGCTCGCGACGAGCCGGCCGCACCAGGGCCGGGTGCTCGTCCGGCTGTCATCGACGGCCGACCGCAATGCGGCCGAGCAATTGCGCGGGCTGTACCTGCTCATCCCGGAGGCCGAGGCGATGGCGCTGGGCGAGCACGAGAACTTCGCCCATGACCTGATCGGGCTGCGCGTCGAGACGACCGCGGGCGAGCCGCTGGGCGCGATCGTGGAGATCGTGTTCACCCCGGCCAACGATGTGTACGTGGTGCGCGGGGAGGCGGGGGAAGTGCTGCTGCCCGCGACGCGCGAGGTCGTCCGGTCGGTGGACCTGGCTGCGCGCACGATGGTCGTGGAGTTACCCGAGGGGCTGCTCGCCCCGGCGACGCCGGATGATGCGGACGACGATGCGGCGGACGCCGAGGCGACGGCGGACGAAGCAGCCGCATCCTGAGCGGGTAAACGCGGCCATCCTCCGTGCGGAGCGCCAGAAGACTCAGAGGGCGTTTGAAAAGTCCGAACCCATACTCACGCAAAGGCGCCAAGAGCGCAAAGAGCGCCAGAAACGCTTCGCCCTGTAAATTCTTAGCGTTCTTAGCGGCTGTGCGTGAGCTTTTCAAACAGTTTCTCAGATATTGCTGGAGTCGAGGCTTCAGCCGGGTTGGCTGTGGACGCATACGGGCAGCCTGACCGGCTCAAGCCTCGACTCCAAAGGACCAGCCATGCGCACACTCACCCTGCTCTCCTGGAACGTCAACGGCGCGCGCGCCATCTACAAGGCCGGGTTCATGGACTGGCTGACGGAGACCGCGCCCGATATCCTCTGCCTGCAGGAGACGCGCGCGGAGCCGGACCAGATTCCTGCCGAGATGGCCGCGCCCGCGGGCTATCATGCATTCTGGCATGCATCCAGCCGCAAGAAGGGCCACAGCGGCGTCGGGCTGCTCACGCGCGAGGCGCCTCGGGCCGTCACCTACGGCATCGGCCGGCCCGAGTTCGACGACGAGGGGCGCACCATCGTCGCGGAGTACGCCGATTTCACCCTCATCAACTGCTACTTCCCCAACGGCGGTCGTGACCTGGAGCGCGTGCCCTACAAGCTGGCGTTCTACGACGCCTTTCTGGCGTTCACCGAGGGGCTGCGGGCAGAGGGTCGCCAGGTCATCTTCTGCGGCGACGTCAACACCGCGCACCGCGAAATCGACCTGGCGCGGCCCAAGCAGAACCAGAAGACGACAGGGTTCCTGCCCGAGGAACGTGCGTGGATGGATCGGCTCGTTGCCAGCGGTTATGTCGATATCTTCCGTCACCGTTACCCCGACCTGGCCGGCCAATACACCTGGTGGCTCCAATGGGCGCAGGCGCGCGAGCGCAACATCGGCTGGCGCATCGACTACTTCTTTGCGGCGGCGGAGGTGCTGCCGCGCGTGACGGACGCGTTCATCTGGCCGCATGTGCGCGGGAGCGACCACTGCCCGGTCGGGATTCGGCTGGAGGTCACAGAAAGCTGACGGCACAATTTGGCTGATGCGCGGTCGTAGTGCTTAAGACCGAAGCTAACGCCCACCGCTCCGGTCTAGACGCCGGCTCAGGCACAACGCCGCGCCGAGCACCCCTAACACAGCCAGCCCTAACCCGAACACATTGGAAAGGCGTCCTACCCGGAGGTCAGTTAGAGTCAGAACGTTTGGCAAGTATGAGGTCGCGAGTACAGGGCCATATCGGACAGATGTGCCTTCCAGTGACACCTCTTCCAGCAAGTACCACGCAACTTCGCTCGTTCTTCTACTGGTGTCTCTCCAGGTGTAGCGGCTGCCTTCTGTCCCGCCGGGAGTTGCTGACGGGATAAGTGAGCTTGTCAGACACAGCCACGGTCCGGTCGGCGCTGTTCCCCGATAGAGCCGGAAGCCAGCCGTACCCCGCTCCGATACTGTTTCCCACCCCAGGGTCACACCGTCGAATTCTTCTAGCGCGGTAAAGGAACTGAGTTCGACCGCAAGCGGAGTCGCATCGCACGAAATACCTATAGTGACGTCATCAATGTACCAGCCGTGGGCTGTCACAGCCGGATCACTGTGCAGTTTGAAGCGGAAGCGAAAGTTAGCTACTGCGTAGGACGAGTCCAGCACCACGCCTCGTCGTGTCCAAGCGAGGTCAAAGTCGCCAGACATGCCTTCATGGGCTGTTCGCCACTGACTCCCGCCGTCAGTGCTTGCCTGCACCATGGCGACGTCGTAAGCGTATTCCGTCTGCAACCACTGCCACCAATTCAAGATGATCGCCTGACCAGCATAGGCGCTTAGGTCGATGACTGGGGACACCAAGTAACTGTCCTCATTGCTGGAGTAATCCCCATCCAGCTTCGTGGCCCACAAGCTGGTGGGGGAGTGTGCCTGTCCAGGACCACTTGCGGGTTGACCCCATGCCCATGTCGGGGTAGCGTAGTTCGCAGTCTTGGTAACTGTGAAGTCTCCATTGCTCAAGTCAAAGTTCTCGGTGTATATAGTGCTCAAGAGGTAGCCTGGAGCGCTACATGCTCCAAGGTCAGGGGCGATGTCCACATTGAGCTGCAGATCGCTATTTAAGGTACCAGTTGATCCAACATAGCTCTTATAACCTTGTGTCAGGGGGGTTGCCCGCACTGTCCAGCTGCGAGCTCCCGGCAAGACAACGTTGAATGCCCCATTAGCATCGGTCCATACCGGATTGTTTGGGTATTCATCAATGAATACCCTTGCTGCAAGAGGCCGCCTGGAGACGCTATCACGTACAGCCCCTTGAAGCAGATAGGTGGGGGCCGGCACGAGTTGGAGGTTCAGCGTAGTAGTCTCATTAGCGACCACAGGAACTGGGGACCACTCGGAGCGCAGAAAGCCAAACGGGCTGGCAGACACAGC
>DAOUGK010000543.1:0-4080 GCA_034429055.1 Anaerolineae bacterium
CGTGCCCGCTGCGCAGCTAGACGCGACCCTGGCCGAGCTCAAGAGCTACGCTGTGCGCGTGGAGACGGAGAACATCCGCGGCCAGGATGTGACCGAGGAGTTCAGCGACCTGACCGCCCAACTGACCAACCTGGAAGCGACCGAGCTGGAGCTGCGCACGCTGCTGACCGAGGTGCGCGAGCGGACGCAGAGCGCAGAGGATATCCTGGCCGTCTACCGGGAGCTGACGCGGATTCGCGGCGAGATCGAACAGGTCAAAGGGCGGATGCAGTATCTCGGCACCATGACTGCGCTGGCGACGATCAACCTCGAACTCATCCCCGACGTGCTGGCGAAGCCGGTCGTGGAGCCGGGCTGGCGGCCGCTCGAAACGCTCAAGGCGGCGGGCCGGGCGCTGGTCAACTCGGTCCAGTTCCTCGGTGAGGCGATCATCTGGATCATCGTCTACGTGCTGCCGCTGCTCATCCTGATTGCGCTGCCGATTGTCTTGCTGGTGCTGGCGCTGCGCTGGCTGATTCGTCGGCTGCGCAGCCGGGCGAAGGGCTGATCGTCGTCGCCGATCCCGCGAAAGGGTGCGTCAATGGACTTGTTGGAGACGTTGTGCACGATCCCCGGCGTGTCCGGCTTCGAAGATGAGGTCCAGCGGTTCGTCATGGCCGAACTGGAAGGCGTGTGCGACACAGTCTGGCGGGATCGCGCCGGGAATGTCATCGGGCTGAAACGCGCTGCCACCGGGGATGCGAAGGCGCGCAAGGTCATGTTCGCCGCGCACGTGGACGAGATCGGCCTGATGGTCACGCACATCGATGCGGACGGCTTCATCCGCTTCACCCCGGTGGGCGGATTCGATGCCTGCAATCTGATTGCCCAGCGAGTGATCGTGCATGGCCGGCGGCGGATGCATGGCGTGATCGCGCCCCGCATTCTGGGATCGAAGCAGAGCGGCGAGCCGCCGAAAGCGCCGGAGCTGGCGGATCTCTACATTGACCTGGCCTTGCCGCGGGATGCAGTGGCGGCCCACGTCGAAATCGGCGATGTGATCAGCCTCGACCAGGACTTCCGTTATCTGAACGACAAGGTGATCACCGGCCGGAACTTCGATGACCGGCTCGGCGTGTACTGCATGATCGAAGCCATGCAGCGCCTGGGCCCGACTGCGGTGGATGTGTATGCGGTCAGCACGGTGCAGGAGGAGCTGGGCGTGCGCGGCGCGCCGATGGCGGCCTATGCGATCGAACCGGACTTCGGCATCGCCATCGACGGCAGCCTGGCCTGGGATGTGCCGAATATCGCCGATCACGAGAAGCATTGCACCTTGGGGCAGGGCACGGGCATCTATGTCATGGATCGGCTGACGTTGGGCAGCCCGCACCTGGTCCGCTTCCTCGTCGAACTGTGCCGGCGTGCGGGCATCCCCTTCCAGCGCAACATCGGCGGCGGCACCGACGCCTCGGCGATCCAGCGGACGAAGCTCGGCGCACTCAGCACGACCATCGGCGCGCCGACCCGCTACATGCACTCGACCGTCCAGCTGGCCCACATGGATGATGTGCGGGCCACATCCGCGCTGCTGGCCGCATTCGCCGAGCACGCGCACGAGTTGGCCGCGTAGCGCCCCAGACTAGAGGACCCCCCATGTTTCAGCAAGACTTCACCCCTGATGAACTGGCCGGCCGGCGCAGGCGCGTGCTTGACGCCATCGGCAGCGATGCGGTGGCCCTGATCCAGGGCGCGGAGAAGGAGAATAACCACGACCTTTTCCGGCAGACGAACGACTTCTACTACCTCTGCGGCGTCGAGACGCCCCACGCGTATTTGCTGCTCGACGGCCGCTCGCAGACGTGCGCGTTGTTCCTGCCGCATCAATCGCGACAGCGGGTGGAGAACGAGGGCGAGCTTCTTTCGGCCGACAACGCTGAGACGGCGCGCGGCCTGACCGGCGTGGATGCGGTGCATGGCATCGAGGAGTTGAGCCGCTTTATCGATGGGGCGAGGGTGCTCTACACGCTACTGCGGATGGCGGAAGGCGCCATGATGAGCTGGGACACCCTGGCGGCCGCGCAACGCGAGGTGTTCTCGGATCCGTGGGACGGCCGGCCGGATCGGATGCGCTGGTTCGTCGCGCTGCTGCGCCAGCGCTGCCCCGCGGCAGAGATCCGTGACCTCGCGCCCATCCTGAACGAACTGCGGTTCATCAAGAGCCCGCGTGAGGCCGAGCTGCTGCGGATGGCCGGCAAGTTGAGCGCGCTGGGGGTGATCGAGGCCATGCGTTCGACCCGGCCCGGCGCCTGGGAGCATCAACTGGACGCAGTGATGCGCTACACCTACCTGGTCAACGGCGCACGCGACGCGGGATATCGGGCCATCATCGCCGGCGGGGCCAACATCCGCTTCGGCCACTACCGGGCGAACAACGCGCAGCTCATGGACGGCGACCTCGTCCTGGTGGACTGCGCCCCCGACTACCGCTACTACACCAGCGACATCGGCCGCATGTGGCCGGTCAACGGACGGTACAGCGACGTGCAGCGCGAGCTATACGGCTTTGTGGTCGAGTATCATAAGGCGTTTCTTGATCTCATCCGGCCCGGCGTGACTGCGGAGCAGATTACCGCGGAGGCGGCCGAGCGGATGCGGGCCGTGGTCGAATCCACGCGCTGGTCCAAACCGGCTTACGAGCAGGGCGCACGAGATGCCCTCCTGTGGGCCTATCACATGACCCATCCGGTCGGCATGGCGGTGCATGACGTGGGCCACTATCGCGGCAAGCCGCTCCAGCCGGGGGTCGTGCTCACGCTGGATCCGACATTGCGCGTGCCCGAAGAGCAGTTGTACATCCGGTCGGAGGACACGCTGCTCATCACCGAGGATGGGTTCGAGAACTTCACGGCCGCGGCGCCGCTGGAGCTGGACGACGTGGAGGCCACGATCGGGCAGGCGGGGATGCTGCAAAGTTACCCGGCCATACCGGCGTAGGGACGATCGCGCGGGGCAGTTGTAGAAACCCGCTCTCGGCCCGCTCAGGACTCCGAGTCGAACATGATCTCACGAACCTCCTGCACGCACCGGCAGGCAGCGGCGATCCTGGCGGCCCAAACCAGCGCCTCCTCAAGTGACGGCACCTCGATGATCGAAAACCCGCCGATCACCGCCTTTCGCTCCGGCACGGGTCCGCCTGTGAGGGTCCCGTCTGTCGCAACAATAGTCGCTTGCTGGCGCTGGACACCGCCGCCGAAAATCCAGACCCCGGCGGCCTGGGCCTCCCGAACCACCTTGTGTGACGCCTCACCGACCGCCGCCCAATCTTCATCGGGAATGTGGTCCATCGCGCCGTCATCGAATGAGATTAAGTATCGAGGCATAAATCACCGATTACCTTTGGCCCGATTGTGGGTCATGCAGAGCATCTGGCAGTTCTCCGGCGAACTTCCGCCGCCTTTGCTCCATGCGGCGACGTGGTCCGCGTCCATTTCCTCGAACCTATAGATTCTGCGCTTGTTCGCGTCGTGCCCAACCGCGCAGAGCGGGCAGTTGGACTCGCCCTGGGCCTGGGCTGCTTGCGTCTGCCTGGCGTATGCGACCCGCTTTACCTGAGTGTCGAACACCCGAACGTCCAGCAGCTTCGTATCGACCGCACCGCCCAACAGAAACTCGAAAATCCCCTTGCGGCTCTTCACGCAGTCATCCGCAGCGAGCCTTTTCACTTCGGCTGACATCTGCTGCGGATCGTAGGACTGGCCGTGATACGCCTCGTACAGCCTGCCCCACTCCAATCCCCTCATTTCCGGGAGCACATCGCTGAACACGGTTGACACCCAGTCGATCACGCTGTTGAAATAGGCCTTCAGCTCATGGATGCCGTTGTCGTGGCGATGCGCGGCCATGTAGCCGCCGATATCGCCGCCTTCGTGAGAGGCGCTCACCCAATCCAGCGCCCGCTCCAGGAACTCCTGCCGGTTGGCGCTGCCCTTGATGTATGCGCTCCACTTCTGGATATTCGCGTTCTGGCTGTTGCTGAACTCGGCCTTCGCCAGCGTCACGAACGGCCCGGAGTAGATGGCGTTCAGCAACTCCTGGTCG
>DAOUGK010000544.1:0-5711 GCA_034429055.1 Anaerolineae bacterium
GAATCCTCCGCACCGAAGCTCTTCGCCGCGAGGACATACTCACGCTCGCGCAATGATAGGATCAGGCCGCGCACCTGGCGTGCCAGGCCGCCCCAGCGCACGAACGCCAGGATGACGGTCAGCATGAAGTACACCAGGATGGGCGACCAGAACTTCGGGATCGCCGCGGCCAGCGCCATGAACAGCGGAATGTCGGGGAAGGCCGCCAGGAACTCCGTGACACGCTGGATGATGACATCCACGGTGCCGCCGTAGTAGCCGGAGATGGCGCCCAACACGCTGCCCAGGACGAGCGTGAGGAACTGGCCGATGAGGCCGATCATCAGGGATAGCCGCCCGCCGTAGATGATGCGCGAGAAGTAGTCCCGGCCCAGGGAGTCGGTGCCCATGATGAACACAGAGGCCGCCGGGTCATCCGAGGTCGTGCCAAACAGGTGGAGATTCATCGGGATCAACCCGAGCAGCTTGTACGGGTCGCCCTTGACGAAGAGCCGCACAGGGTACTTCACCTCGGGGTTGTCTACGTAGAAGCGCGTGCGGGTCTTCGTGTCCACCTTGCGCTCCAGGCCGTAGACGAACGGGGCCTGCCAGTTGCCCTCCGAGTCCACGAACCGGATGGCCTGCGGCTTGGCCGCAGTGTACTCTGACGATCGTTCGAGCGCGTACGGGGAGATGAACTCCGGTATCACCACCATCGAGAAGTACATCACGATGAGGATGATGCCGCCGACGATCGCCAGCTTGTTCTTCTTGAACTTCCACCACACCAGGCTCCAATAGCTCTGGCTGACGGGCTTATTCTGGGCCTTCTTGATGGGTGCAACCGCTGTCGTAGCCATGTCAGTCCTCCTCAGTCCAGCCGGATGCGGGGATCGACCCACGCCAGCATCAAGTCAGCCAGCAGGTTGCCGATGAGCAACAGCAGCGTGAAGAACACAAGGCAGGTGCCGGCCATGTACATGTCCAGCTTGCGGAGTGACTCCACGAACAGCGGGCCGATGGTGGGCAGGTTCAACACGATGGAGACCAGCGCATTGCCGACGAAGATGCTGGGAATGGCCTCGGACCCGAGGATGACGATCAGCGGGTTGATGGCCATGCGCACTGCATGCTTCCAGGTCACAGTGCTGTTCTTCAGGCCGCGTGCGCGGGCTGCTTCGATGAAGGGTTGGCCGAGCGTCTCGAGCAGGTTGCCGCGCATGATGCGGATGAGGCCGCCCGTGCCGGTTACTGCGCTGACCAGGGCGGGGATCCAGAGATGCTTGAGGAGATCAACGACCCGAGCGAAGCTCCACGGCGCATCCACGAACTCTTTGGAGAAGAGCCCTGTGGCTTCCTGGCCCAGCACGACCACGGCGAAATACAAGATAATGAGCGCCAGCAGGAAGCCGGGCATGCCCAGGCCGATGAAGCTGATGACCGAGATGATCTGGTCGCCCACCGAGTATTGTCTGACCGCCGAATAGACGCCTAGAGGTATTGCCAGGGCCCAGGTGAGAATCAGCGTGGCGATGGAAAGAATGACCGTGAACAGGAGGCGTTCGCCCAGCAGGTCCTTGACCGGTCGCTCATATTCGAACGACTCGCCGAAGTCGCCCCTCACGAAGTTGGTGACCCAACCGGTATACTGCTCGATGAAGGGCTTATCCAGGCCATACCGCACACGGTACTGGTCGATGCGCGCCTCAGCGCTGCGGTCGCCACGGGAGCGCAGCTGTTCTATTTTCTGGGTGAGAAAGTCTCCGGGGGGCAACTTGATGATCACGAAGCTGACGAAGGACACCAGCACAACCATGATCAGCGCGTAGCCAAGTCGCCGGACGATGAAGCTCAACATGAACGCCTCCTTGGCCTGAGACTGTTTCTCCGAACGCAGCGCGGGGTTAAGCCGGATGATTTGGGGTAAGCTGGCTTTGCGATTGCGCTGCGTATCTGGCTCAGTGCAAGTGACGGCAGGATGGAGTACGGGGTCGGCCGCAACGCGGTGTAGACCGCGCCCGTGCACCATTGCCTGCCGTAAGGTTGTGTCAACCCGGTTGGTGGCGTGGCGGGCGGACCTAGCCGCCCGCCACAGTAAGGATTGCGTTCAACGCAGCCCGGGGAATGGCTCCCAGGCTGCCGACCTGTGGAGCCAGGGTGCCTCTGTCGTTGCAGGTGACACCCTGGCTCACAAGCGCCGGTTTACTTGTCCATCCACCACTGCGAGGCGATCGTGTTGCCGGGGGTCGATGGGGCCCACGGGCCGACGACGCCGTAGTTCGGGATGTTGCGCATGTAGTTCTTCACGACGACAGGCATGGCCTGGTCGCCGGAGATGCCGATGATGAACGGGCCTTCGTCGATGTTGATCTGGATGGCTTCCCAGACCAGTTCGTTGCGCTTCTGCTCGTCGGGCTCGTTCACACCCTGCTCGTAGAGCGCCTGCAGGCGCTGGGCCGGGCTGCCGTCCTCGGGCTTCACACCGCAGTCGTACGGGATGGCCGGATCGGGCACGCAGGTGTCCTTGCCCTTGGCATACCACTTGCCTTCCAGCGGCATGTAGTAGCGGTTGACGATGGGGAACAGCCAGTCCGGGTAGGTCCAGATGTCCAACTCGGAGACATGGGCCGCGCGCAGCATGACGTAACCGCTGTTGTTGCGGATGTCCAGGTCGGGCTGGCCCTGCAGGTTCTTGACGTCGACCTGGATGCCCAGGTTGGTCTCCCACTGCTTCTCAGCTTCGGCTGCCGCGTCGGTCTGCACCTTGAGGCTGCCGCCCCAGTCCGAGATGTCCAGCGTCAGGATGAACGGTTCGCCGCTGGGCAGCGTGCGGAAGCCGTCCGCGCCCTTGGCCATGCCCATCTCATCCAGCATCGCGTTGGCTGCATCGGCGTCGAAGTCGATGTAGGAATTGGCCCAGGCCTGGTAGACTTCCTGGCCCTTGTCACCGGCGAAGTGCGGCGACTGCGGGCTCAGGGTGGCCTGCTTGGCCTCGCCGATGCCGTTCCAGGCGACGTCGATCATGCGGGTGCGGTCGATGCCGAGGGACAGGGCCTGGCGGAAGCGCTTGTCGCGCAGCACATTGCGGATCTCGGTGGCCTTCTCGGGCGTGTCATTCTCGTAGTTCTTGCCGCCCTCAACGTACCAGGAGTTCACGTAGTAGCCGGGCCAGGCGCCCGCGCCGTTCATCCAGCCGTCCAGCAGCTTGTAGTTGCCGGCCTCGGCGTTTTCGAGCAACAAGGGGATGTCGTTCGGGTTGCCGATGACACGGAACGCGGTGTCGTACTTGCCCTGGGTGACGTTCAGCAGGCGGACCTGCTCGTCGGACACGATCTCGACGTCAATGGCGTCGATGTAGGGCAACTGATTGCCTTCGGTGTCCACGCGCCAGAAATAGGCGTTGCGGCCGAAGGTGTAGCGGGTGCCATCTTCCGACACTGCGGTGTTGCACCAGGCGAAGAGGCAGGGGTAGCCCGCGGTCTGCCACCACTTGTCAGCCGCTTCCATGTCTTCCCAGGCAGCGCCGTCGGTGTATTCGGGATGGAACTGCTTGAGGTAGTGGGCCGGCTTCATCATGGTCTTGGCGAATTCCCAGGACCCCTGCGCCATGTAGTTAGCGCTGACGCCCAGGGACTTGTCGGCACTCCAGACGACGGTGTAGTCATCCGGGAAGGTGATGTCGATGAGGCTGCCATCGGTGTTGCGCAGGTAGGCAGGCGCCTGGTAGAGCTTCTGGTCCGGGTTCTTGATGAGGTCTTCCCACCAGAACTTCCAGTCCGCGGAGGTGTAGGGCTCGCCGTCGGACCACTTGAGGCCTTCGCGCAGGTGCATCGTGAAGGTGTGGCCGTCCTCGGAGAACTCGTAGCTCTCGACGAGGGCGACTTCGTAGCCGGTCAGGTCGGCCTTCCACTTGATCGGCGCGTCCACTGCGAAGTAGAGCAGGACGTTGCCGGCCTCGGGCCACCAGCTGGCGGTGTAGAGGGTGCCGCCGTACTTGCCGACGGACTCGACCGGGGTGGTCACGAGCGGGTTGACGGGCAGGCGCTGGTCCACTGGGGGCAACGTGCCGGCAGCGACCTGCTCGGCCAACTCAGGGGCTTCCTTGAAGGCGCCCGGCGTCGCAGGCTCTTCAGCCGCCGGCTCTTCGGCTGCCGGTTCTTCGGCCGCCGGTTCTTCTGCGGCAGGTTCCTCGGCCGCGGGTTCCTCAGCAGCGGGTTCTTCGGCTGCCGGGGCGGCAGGCTCCGGCGTGGGCGTGGCGCGGCCGCCGCAGGCACTCACCACCATGGTGAACACAATCAACAGTGCCAGGATCAGTTGCAACTTACGCATTGGGGCATTCCTCCTGATGTCAATATGAAACGCATCTTTGAGTCTGGACAACGGATTGGCTCTTCTGAGTTGTTGTTGCCACCTCCTTCCGCACAAGCGCTTGGTCAGTTACATTGTGAGTGAGTTGCGCACATTCGTGCAACTGGACAGTAATGATATCAACGGTTGCTTCCGTCGTCAAGCTGGATAGTAGCGATGTTAAACGAATCATTAAATCGGTTTTTATCCGGTTTCCTGGACTATGCCAGTGAACAGATCGTACATTGCGCCGGTAATCTGCAAGCGTCCTTCTGCCTGGGCCGTGGCGAGGATCGGCTCGGCGGCAGCAAGTTGACGGACCATCCGGGCTACATTGACTCGCACTGCATTTTCTGCCACTGCCCCTGGCATCGCCTGGGCGATTTCCACCGCCGGCAGGATGGCATCGACCACACGCGCAATTGCTCCTGCAGGAGATCCACCGCTGATAGCTGCTTGCACGGCCCCGCAGCCGGTGTGACCGAGGACGACGACGAGACTGACGCCCAGGTGCTCCACCGCGTATTCCAGGCTGCCCAGCACGGCGTCATCCACGATGTTGCCGGCGACACGGACGACAAACAGGCTGCCCAGGCCCTGATCGAAGAGGATTTCTGGGGGAACGCGTGAATCCGCACAGCCGAGGATCGCGGCGAAAGGGCGCTGGCCCGCCGCGAGTTCGCGGCGGCGCGCAGGCGTCCGGTCGGGATGGGTCGGTTGACCGGCGACATAGCGTCGATTGCCGGCCATCAGCCGGGCCCAGGGCGAGCCACCTTCCTCATCTGCCACGCTGCACACGCTTCCTTTCAGGGAGATTATAACACAACATGGTCCGCCACCATGCGGCCATTTTTGGGAATGATGGTGAATGCCACCTCAATACACCCAGACCGGCCCGGATTCCGACCTGGCGCCTGATGTCAGACGGCGCGGCGAACTCAGCGGGTGTCCCTGCGCATTGACATCGACCACGTAGATGTCATAGGTCTTATTCGATGCCTGTACCGCGAACGCAATCTGCTTGCCATCGGGCGACCATCTCGGCACGCGCGAGTCGAGCACCGTGCCCAGGGCGACCGCTGTGGGCGCGACCGACAGGTCGCACGTGGCAGGCATGACGTAGATGCCATACTTGCTGCCGCTGCCGCGGTTAGAAATATAGACGATCCATTGGCCGTCCGGCGACCAGGACGGGCTTTCGTTGTGCCAGTTGCCGCCCGCTGCCAGCGGGCAGACCCCCGACCCATCGACGTTCATGCGATAGATGTTCCAGGCATCGTATGACGCCGTCCGGTCCATCATCGCGAAGGTGATATAGCTGCCATCGGGAGACCAGGCCGGTGAGGTGGTGCCGCAGGCACGGTATCCGTTGGGAACCGAGCCTG
>DAOUGK010000545.1:0-6619 GCA_034429055.1 Anaerolineae bacterium
GGGCGGACCGGTGTGTCCGCCCCGTTGCGTTACATCCGCGCGACCGCCGCGTGGATCCGGTCCAACGCCGCCTCGATATTATCCATCGAATTGGCGAAGCACAGCCGCAGATACCCCTCGCCGTTCGGGCCGAACGCCGTGCCCGGCAGCACGGCCACGCCCGCCTCGTTCAGCAGCATATCCGCCCACCAGGCGGAGCTGCGCCCGTGGGACGACACATTCGGGAATGCATAGAACGCGCCCTGCGGCACGCGACAGCGCCAGCCCGGGATCGCGTTCAGCCCCGCAACCAGCACGTCGCGGCGGCGCTGATATTCTGCCACCACCTGCTCCACAGGTTCCTGCGGTCCCCGGAGCGCCTCGACGCCTGCCACCTGGGTGAAGCTCGCCGTGCAGCCCACCGCGTGGGTCAGCAGCAGCTCGACGCGCTCGGCCAGCGCCTCCGGCATGATGCCGTAACCCAGCCGCCAGCCCGTCATCGCATATGTCTTGGAGAAGCCGTCACAGATGACCGTCCGCTCCGCCATGCCGGGGAGGGCCGCAATGCTCGGCGCGGGCCGGCCATCGAAGGCGAGGCGCATATAAATCTCGTCCGAGAGCACCCAGATGTCGCGGCGGATGGCGACCTCCGCGATGTGCTGCAGGGCCGCCAGCGGCATCACGCCGCCGGTAGGATTGCTGGGCGAGTTGAGGATGATAAGCCGGGTGCGGTCGGTGACGAGGCGGTCGAACGCGGCCAGATCGAACGAGAAGTCGGCCTCCTCGGACAGCGGCACGGGCCGGCCGATCCCGCCCGCAACGCCGATCATCGCGGCATACGTGGGGAAGCCGGGATCCGGATAGATGACCTCGTCGCCGGGCCGCACGAGCGCCAGCGTCGGGAAGAAGAGCGCGGGCTTCGCGCCGGGGCCGACCACCACCTGCTGCGGCCGGATGTCGATGCCGCGGCGCGCACCGGCGTCCTCCGCGATGGCCGCGCGCAGGGCCGGGATGCCCGCGGAAGGCGTGTAGCGGGTGAACCCCTGCTCGATGGCCCGAATTCCCGCCTGCGCCACGTGGCTGAAGGTCGGCACATCGGGCTGGCCGATCTCCAGGTGGATGATGTGCTTACCGGCTGCTTCCAGCGCCTGGGCGCGGGCCAGCATGTGATATGCGCCTTCCGGCTCCAGGTGTCCAACGCGTTCTGCGAAATCCATAGGACCTCGTGTTGAGATGGGATTGGGAAACCGGGGCTATTGTACCATCAGAGACGCTGTTAACCATTAGCGGGTCTGCCAGGCAGCTATGCTGCCTGGCAGACCCGCCAACAACCTGATTCGTCAGGCGGCGACTTCCGGCTCCAGGAGCTCGACCACGGGTACGGGTTCGGGCAGGCGGGCGACGGCCGGCTGGCTGCCGAAGCCCAGCCCGCATTCATCGCCGTCCACCGTACCCTCGTTGACATACTGGGTCAGTTCGCAGACGCTCCACTGTTCGATGCCGAGCTTGTCCAGCGTGCGGCCGCGGCGCCAGTAGTCCGTGCGGTGGACGATGCACGCCAGCCGGATCATGGCATCCATCGCGCGCACGGACACGCCGAACCGCTGGCCGAGCGCGGCCAGGGGCACGAGGCTCATCGGCACATCCTCGAAGATGTAACGGTGATTGAGGGTGGGCGGCGCCTGAATCCCATAGTAGCCCGGTTGGTTGTGGATCGCCTCGTGCAGGTCGTTGCCGGTCGCGTTGTAGGCCATCTGCAGCCATTCCAGCGCGCTCTGTGCGCGGATGCCGAGCGCCGCCGCGACCGTCAGCCGCTCGCGGTCCATCGCCTCCAGGATGCGGGCGACAGAGGGCGTCACGCCGTCGATGTAGAACTGGTAGTTGCCGTGCGTGGCCTCGATCCAGCCGGCGTTGAGCAGCGTCAGCGTCGGGTGGAAGATGGCGCCCATGTTGTCCAGGCTGGTCTTGAGCACGTTGCCGCCGTCGATGAACTGGGGATAGGCGGGCCGGAGCGCGTCCAGCACGGACTGGGTGCGCGTTGCGGGCAGTGCGGCCAGCGGCACGGCTTCCTTGACGCGGAAGATGCGCGCCTGGGCCGGGCCGTCGCTGCGGCTGGCATAGATGAAGGTCCCGGCCTCGGCCACCGTCACATCGGCCCGGCAGCCCTGGTCGCGTAGCACCTTGACGAACTCGATGGCGCCGCAGGTGCGCCCCGGGTTCAGCACCACGATCTGCCCATCCCGCAGGTGCGGGGCGCAGCCTTGCGCCACATCGCGGTGCGCGGAGGACGGCGTCACGACCATGATGATATCGGCATCGGCCAACGCTTCGGCGTAGTCGGAGGTGACGCGGGCCAGTGGGCCGAACCCACCGGGGAGTCCGTCGTTGCGTTCCAGGTCGATGCCCCCGCGCAGCCGGATGGCGGCCACGCGCTCAGGCGTACGGTTGAAGAGCGTCGTATGGAAGCCCATCAGCGCGAGGTGCGCGGCCATTGCCCGGCCGCCGTGCCCGCTGCCGATCACCGTGTAGCGTGTATTGGTGTGCATCATGTGATTCCTCCTCATGCCGGTTCCAGGATTGGTCGCTCGCTGATGGCGCCGAGGCGCAGCCCGGTCAGCCGTTCCGCTTCGCTGAGTATCCGGCCCGTCGCCGGGTCGACCGCAACACACGCGCCGCGGCCGTCGATGCGCGTGACGACCGTGCCGCGCGCGTAGGGGTTCCCCTTGAGTTGGGGCGCATCCAGGATGCCGTGCTCGACTGCCGCGGCGAGCGTGGTCGCGTCGGCCAGCGGGTCGGCCACCGAGGGCGCAGCCAAGCCGCGGATGGCATCCAGCGTCAGGCGCGTCTCTGCGATGAGTTCGGTCTTGCGCGCCTGGATAGCCGGGTCCGCAGTCATGTCGGGTGCGCCGGCCAGCGCATTCTCGATGGCGCGCCGCGCCACCTTGCAGGCCGCAATCACATCTGTAGCAGTGGCTGCGTGGTCTGCCTCGGTGTGTCCGACGACATGGACGATGTGCGGCTTGAGCTGCATCTGGAGATAAGTTGCCGCAGCCAGATGACCGCGCGCGGCCTCTGCGTCCAGCGGGAAGCTGAGCAGGCCGGTGCGCGTCTGCCGCCAGATGCGGAAGTCCTCGGTCTCCAGCTCCGCCACCATCTCCAGGACGGCGAGCATCTTGGCGAGGTCCATTGCGTCCGAGAGGTCGTTCGGGCTGTTGAACATGAGTTGGGCGATGTAGTCATGGACGCCGCAGGCCCGCGCGTTGTAGGCCGAGAGATAGGCCGCCGCAACGTAGACCGTGTCCGGCGCGTCGCGCATCCCCCAGTGGTGCGGCTCATTGGCCTCCACCGGCACGCCGCGCTGCGCGTACCAGGCCATCAGCTCCTGGTGGAGGGCCAGCGATTCAGCCAGTCCGTGCGGCCCGCGGCCGTCCATGGCATTGAACCAGAAGAGCGGCACGGCGGCCCAGGCCAGGTTGATGGTGTCCAGGTACATCTCGGCCAGGCGCACGAAATCATCCGTGCCCGAATAGGTGCGCAGCAGCGGGAAGTTGCCCGTGCGCGAGGCCGCGTAGAGGCTGCGATAGTCATCGGCGCTGCGCACCGGCACGCCGCCCGCGCCGCGGCGCCGCGGGTCCTGGCGTTCAGGGTGGAAGAAGTTCTCCTGCGCGTCCTGGTCGATGCCCAGCGAGATGACATCGAGGACACGTGCGTCTGCTATTGCAGCGATGCCCGCGCGCGTGGCCTCCAGCGACGGCAGGCCGAAATGATGTCGCAGCAGGGGATAGGGCGCCTTCCAGGCGAGGCGCTCCAGCAGGGTCGCGGGCGGCGCGGCAGCCGTGCCAGGCCCGCCGCTGCCGCGCAGGTACGCCAGCACTGTCTCGACCGGCTCCGAGCCGTCGAAGACGGCCTCGAAGAAGCCGCCCAGGCTGCGGGCGCGCTCCGCGACGGGCGGTGTGCCGCCGAATGCGAAGCGCACGCCGGCCTGGTGCAGGTCATCCGCGCTCTCGGCAAACTCGGCCAGCAGGGCTGCACCGTTCTCCGGGGTGAGCCGGTACGAGACGCCGACCAACTGCGCGCGGTGCTCCTGCGCTGCCTGGATGAGCTGCTCCGGCGCAACGGCAGGGCCGAGGAAGACGGTCTGCCAGCCGGCCTGCTCCGCCAGCCGCAGGAAGCGCGCGACGCCGGCGACATGAACGCACTCACCGAGCGCGGCGGCAACGACAACGGGTTTGTTCTGCATGATTTTGCTCCTGTCAACACTTGCGCCCGCGGCCAACGTAACCCATGCAGGGTATGACGGCTGCCAGGCTGCGACGAATCACTCAACTTGTTGGACAGAAGACAGGAGTACGGAGAGGAAGGCCGGAGGGCTGCCTTTCTCAGAGGTGAAACTGGGTTCCTGTCTCTTCCAATCGCCTGCGGGGTTAGCTGACGGGTTCGGGCTGGAAGATGGTTGCCCTACGCACGAGTCGTGCGATTCACCCCAATACGATGGTTCCCCCGTCTCCCTTCCGGGAGTTCGGCTATAGCATTACATTGGCAAGATTATATCATAAGTACGGCTAATTCTGCAAGCTATTATCCATTGACATAGCTATGTATATTGGGGGAGCGCATCCGGTTTGTGCCCGGGCTTCGTAGAAAACGCACTTGACCAGCCGATGCGCCTGTGCTATAGTCACCATAAGAACGCGCAGAAGCATGCGACGCAGTGGGTACCGCGTCGCATTTCGATTAAAGGACCAGGCAGCGCCATGACGTGGGAATCTCTGCTCAACCAACTCCCGAAAATTTACACGCAGCAAGACGTTGCGTTGGTCCAACGCGCCTACGAGGTGGCGGAGCGCGCCCATGCCCCGCAGCTGCGCAAATCGGGCGAGGCCTATATCATTCATCCGGTGGCTGTGGCCGGCATTCTGGCCGACCTGCGGCTGGATGCCAAGACGGTCGCGGCCGCGCTGCTGCATGACGTGCCGGAAGACACTGCGGTCAAGATGCCCGAACTGGTCGAGGAGTTTGGGCCTGAAGTTGCCAGTATGGTGGATGGCGTCACCAAACTGAGTAGTATCGCCGGTATGGCCTCGCTGCCGACAGATAGCCGCGACCCGCGTGTCGAGAGCTTGCGCAAGATGCTGCTGGCGATGGTCAACGATGTACGGGTGGTGCTGATTAAGCTGGCCGACCGCCTGCACAACATGCGCACGATCGGTTACATGAGTCGCGAGAAGCAACTCCGCATCTCGCGCGAGACGCTCGACATCTACGCGCCGCTGGCGAGTGTCCTGGGCATCTATCAGGTCAAGTGGGAGCTAGAAGACCTGGCGTTCCGCTGCCTCATGCCAGATACCTATGAAAAAATGCAGCGGGTGCTGATCGAACAGCGTCCGGAGCGTGATGCCTACGTTCAGGAGATCGTGACGCTGCTGCAGAATGAGTTGGTGCGTCAGGGGATTCAGGCGACCGTCACGGGCCGGCCCAAGCACATTTACAGCATCTACCGCAAGATGAACCGCAAGGGCGTGGACATGGAGCAAGTCTACGACCAGCAGGGCGTGCGCGTCATCGTGCCGGAAATCGGCGACTGCTATGCGGCGTTGGGGGTCGTACACACGCTGTGGCGCCCCATCAAGGGCGAGTTCGATGACTACATCGCGACGCCCAAGGAAAACCAGTACCAGTCGCTGCACACGGCGGTCTACGGGCCGGGCGGCAAACCTCTCGAAGTGCAGATTCGCACGCCGGACATGAACCGCATCGCAGAAGTTGGCATTGCAGCGCACTGGCGCTACAAGTCACAGACGCGGCATGATGACGCCTACGAGCGCAAGATTGCGTGGCTGCGCTCCGTCATCGAGTGGCAATCGCAGGAGCAGAGCGGCGGCAGCGACTTCCTGGCGACTGTCAAGGAGGATCTGTTCAAGGAGCGGGTCTATGTCTTCACCCCGAAGGGTGATGTCATCGACTTGCCGGCCGGGGCCACCCCCATCGACTTCGCCTACCGGGTCCACACGGAAATCGGCCATCGCTGTCGCGGTGCGAAGGTGCGCGGCAGGCTCGTGAACCTGGACTACCAGTTGTCGAGCGGCGACCAGGTCGAAGTCCTGACCGCCAAGCGCGGCGGTCCCAGCCGTGACTGGCTCAACCCCAACCTGGGCTATGTTAAGACCGACCGGGCGCGCACGAAGATCCGCCAGTGGTTCCGCCAGCAGAATCGGGACGAGAATATTACTGCGGGCCGCCAGATTCTGGAGCGCGAGCTCAACCGGCTGGGTGTCGACAACAAGTCCTACCAGGAGGTTGCGTCGCTGTTCAAGGTCGAGAATCTGGACGACTTCCTGGAGAAGCTGGGTACTGGCGACCACACGCCTGCGGACGTTGCAGAGCATGTGCTCCAGCTCGGTAAAGTCGAGGAGCCGCCTAAGGAAGCCACTGCCACCCTGCCGCCGCAGGAGTCCCCTCAACCGCCCGCGGTCAAGTTGAGCGGCGACGGCGTTGCCGTGATGGGCACTGGCAACATGCTGACCTACATCGCGCGCTGCTGCAACCCTGTGCCGCCCGACGAGATTACCGGCTTCGTGACGCGCGGCCGCGGGGTGGCAGTTCACCGCAGCGACTGTCCCAACGTGCTGCGGCTGGATGG
>DAOUGK010000546.1:0-9186 GCA_034429055.1 Anaerolineae bacterium
AGCGTCTCCGCGCGGCGACGCGGGTCAATTCCCACGGCTGATAGCCACGCCTCTACCTCAACAGGAGGCCGTGATAACCCTGCGGCCAGCGAGTTGCGCAACTGCTTGCGCGGCTGGCTGAACCCCGCCCGCGCGACCCGGAAGAATTGCTCCGCAGCTACGCCAGGCACGGCAGGCGCAGGCCGCCGGTCCAGCCGCACGACCGCGCTCTCCACCTTCGGCACGGGGTAGAACGCGCCCGCGGGGATGCGCCCCGCGATGCGCCCCATGCAGTAGAACTGCACGCCGAGCGCCAGCAGGCTCATCTCCGGCGGCCGCGCGACCATGCGCTCCGCGACCTCCCGCTGGACGGTCAGCACGAGCACCTCAGGGGGCGGCTGCGCCTCCAGCAGATGCCGGATCGCCGCCGCGGTGATGTAGTAGGGCAGGTTGGCGATGACTTTGTAACGGACGGAGGCCGATGGACGATGGACGAAGGACGGGACTGGCGTCTCCGGGCCTTCGCCTTTCGTCCCCCGTCCTTCGTCCTTCGTCATCAGTTCGCCCACATCGACCGCGAGAATATCCGCGTGGACGATAGTCACATGGGGTTGGGCCGCGAAGCGGTCGCGCAGGAAGGTAATGAGCCGGTCGTCCAGCTCGACGGCCACGACGCGGCCGGCCTCCTCCGCAATCAACTCGGTGAGCACGCCGGGGCCGGGGCCGACTTCCAGAACGGTGTCCTGCGGGGTGAGATCGGCTGCGGCCACGATATGTGCGCGGTGCGCGGGGTCAACGAGGAAGTTCTGGCCCAGCCCCTTCTTGGGGTGAATGCCCAGGGCGGAAAGTTGAGCCAGCGGGCTTTGTTGCGCAGCCACGCTCAATGCTCGCCCGGCATGTGCCGCAGCCACTCACGTACCACATTGAGTAACTCCGGCACATCGATTGTTGCCGTGTCAAACACCACCCGAACATCGACGTCGAAGTAGCCGTGAATGAGACGGTTCCGCATGCCGATCATGGCTTCCCAGGGTACTTCGGGATGTTGGAGCCGAAATGCATTGCTGAGTCCCCGGCAGGCCTCTCCGATGACCTCCAGGCGAAAAGTCACACCGTCCTGAATCATCGGTTGGCTGCTGAACGCTTCGTAGTCCAAGCCAGTCAGATAAGCCGCGATGTGTTCAGCCGCCTCTACGATGTCCTGGAGATAGGCCGCGTCAGCGCGTCTGGTCATATACCACCAGCTTGTCCTCATCGACATAGCCCCGGATATGCTTCTTCAGGGCGCGCTCAGACACCAGGTCGACCTTGCGGCCACACCGTTTCGACAGCTCGCGCTCCAGGTGATGCCATGCGACGAACCCCAGCGGCAGCAAGGGCGGCTCCGCGAACCGCACCAGGATATCGAGGTCGCTATCTGGCCGCGCATCGCCGCGCACACGCGAGCCAAACAGCGCGGCCTCTTCAACGCCGTAAGGCCCTAAGACCTCAAGAATCGCTCTCCGGATTCTCTCGATATCTTCCATCTTGCGCCTCTGAAGTCAACGACCCGATCCTCTTGATAAGGGAGAGAATCTGGATCTACTCCTCATCCAACTTCAGGATGGTCATGAAGGCTTCCTGCGGAATCTCCACGTTGCCGATCATCTTCATCCGCTTCTTGCCTTCCTTCTGCTTCTCCAGCAGCTTGCGCTTGCGGGTGATGTCGCCGCCGTAACACTTGGCGAGCACGTCCTTGCGCATGGCCTTCACGTTGGCGCGGCTGACGATGTGTGTCCCGACCGCGGCCTGGATGGGCACGTCGAATTGCTGGCGCGGGATGACATCCTTGAGCTTGCTGACGAGCCTCTGGCCCTTGGTGTGAATCTGCTCGCGATGCACGATCATGCTCAGTGCATCCACCGGGTCCTTGTTGACCAGCACATCGAGCCGCACCATGTCTGCCGGGCGATAGCCCTCCATGTGATAATCCAGGCTGGCATAGCCCCGGCTGCGCGCCTTCAGCTCGTTGTAGAAGTCGGTCAGGATCTCGATGAGCGGAATGTGATAGCTCAACAGCACACGGCGCTGGTCAAGATACTCCTGCGCCTTGAACTCACCGCGGCGGCTCGTCACCAGGTCCATCACGACGCCGATGTAATCCGTCGGCGTGAACACATCGATCTGCACCCACGGCTCGCGGATTTCGGCGGTCACGGTCGGGTCGGGCAGCTCGACGGGGCTGTCGATCACCACCTCGCGGCCGTCGGTCAGAGTCACCTCATACTCGACGCTCGGCGCGGTAAATACCAGGTCCAGGTCGTATTCGCGTTCGAGCCGCTCCTGGATAATCTCCATATGGAACAGGCCCAGGAAGCCGCAGCGGAACCCGTAGCCGAGCGCCTGGCTCGTCTCCGGCTGGAAGGTCAGGGACGCGTCGTTGAGCTGGAGCTTGGCCAGCGCGTCGCGCAGCGCCAGGTAATCGGCCGCGTCGCTCGGATAGACGCTGGCAAACACCATCGGCTTCATCGGCTTATAGCCCGGCAGCGGATGTTCCGCGGGGTTGGCCCTGGTCGTCAGGGTGTCGCCCACGCGACAGTCGCTGACCACCTTGAGGCCGGTTGCGATATAGCCGACCTCGCCGGCTTCGAGCTTGCCCGTGGGCCGCATGTTGGGGCCGAACACGCCGACTTCCAGCGGCTCCAGGTTCTGGCCGGTGGACATGAGCTGCAACGTTTGGCCGGTCTCGATGCTGCCATCGACCACGCGCACATATGCCACGACGCCCTTGTAAGCATCGTAATGGCTGTCGAAGATGAGGGCGCGCAGGGGCTGCCCGCGCTGGCCGCGCGGGGGCGGCACCTGGTGGACAATGGATTCGAGCAGCGCATCGACGTTGGTGCCGTCTTTGGCCGAGATGCGCAGCACCTGGTTGACGGGCGTACCGACGATGTCCTCGATCTCCTGCGCCACGGCATCCGGCGAGGCGGAGACCAGGTCGATCTTGTTGACGACCGGGATGATCTCCAGGTCGTGCTCCATCGCCAGGTACAGGTTGGCGAGGGTTTGCGCTTCGACGCCCTGCGTGGCGTCCACCACCAGCACGGCGCCCTCGCACGCGTTCAAGGCCCGGCTGACCTCGTAGGCAAAGTCCACGTGGCCGGGCGTGTCAATCAGGTTGAACTCGTAGGTCTGGCCGTCGCGCGCAGTGTAGTTCATCCGCACGGCGGATGCCTTGATCGTCACACCCTTCTCGCGCTCCAGGTCCATGCTGTCCAATACCTGGCTGACCATCTCGCGATCGGAGATGGTGCCGGTAATTTGCAGCAGGCGGTCGGCCAGGGTGGATTTCCCGTGGTCAATATGTGCGATGATGCAGAAATTGCGGATGTATTGCTGATCCATCGTCCTCTACTCTCGTAAGCACCGTTCCTCACTCGATTATACCCGATGCCCGCGGATTCCGTAAACAAAAGAGACGTCCCGGCGGGACGTCTCTGCAATATGGCAGTGAGGAAACGGCGTCAGAACGCCTGGGCCATCCGCTCGCGGTCCAGGACAACAATCCGAGCGCGACCGAGGCGCACCAAACCTTCTTCCTGATACCCGGCCAGGCAGCGGGCCACCACCTCGCGCGTGGTGCCAACCTCCGCAGCCAGGTCGGTCTGCGTCATCCGCACCGTGTCGCCGTTCTTCTCCGTCCCGTTGTACAGGGCCTTCAGCACCCGTTCGCCCACCTTGTCGAAGGAAAGCTGCGCGACGAGGTCACTGAGATGGGCCATGCAGCTCGAGGCGCTTTCCCAGGCTGCGCGACACAGTATCGGGTCGGTGTGAATCAGGGTCTCGAACTGCTCGCGGGGGACGATCAACGCCTGGCCCGCCTGCAGCCCACGCGTGTCAGCGAGGGCATTACCGCCGAACATCAGCATGCACAACCCCCCGCAGGAATGCGCGGTAGGATTGCAGATGATCTGCCGCCGGCCGCGATCGGTGGCCTTGCCCATCTGGAGTTGGCCCTGAAGCGGGAAGATGACGACGCCGGAAGGCGCGCCATCCGCAAACAGGGTCGCGCCGGCATCGAACGTGACGACCTGGCCGGCCTCCAACAAGGCAGTGCGCGTCGTTTCGGCGACACGGCTGAGGACAGGATTCGGGTGGTTGAGGACTGGCAGTGAAGAGAGAGCTTCCATAAAACCTCCAAGCGCGGCCGTCTTCGGCCAGCTTGTAACGTCTCTGCATCGATTGTGCGAATGATATCACATAACGGCCCGCCTGTCAAAGCCATTGTTTCGCTCCTCACACGAAAAAAACTGTTGACAGCCGTTCCAAGTCCGGCTATAATTGCATCAGCGTCCTGACGGCATAGGACCGTCAAGGTGCCGCCTATCTGAGCACAGCCTCACGGCTGAGCAAAGTTTACTTCTTTGCAGTGCCCCCCTCGTTCGCCGGGTTGGGGGCCTTCTCTTTGAATGGAGGTGTCTATGCTGCTCGCCCTCCAGTTTCCCCTGGCAGACTCACGCCCGTTTGTGCAAGACAGCGGCCTGCGCCGCGTCCCGCGCTGGCTGGAGCCGCGGCCCGATGAGGAATTCCTCCGCTATTTCGGCATGATCCGCCTGCGCAAGAGCGGCGGCTTGCCCGGCTGGGTGGGCGAGAACGAAATCTGCGAGGCGAATCAGGCGCTGCGCTTCCCGCGCGGCCTCGGCTCCGTTCCCGCCGACCAGGACTGGCTGATCCGGCTTCAGTGTCTCTACCGGCGCTTCTACTCCGACGGTTATGCCGTGGGTAAGTACGAGGTCGGTGTCGGTCCGTTGACTGTGTATCGGAACCAGGCGGCAAAGGGTGCGGGCCAACTCTCTTCGCCGGGCCTGACAGGCGAACAAATCTCGGCGCTCGTCAACCACTTTCTCCATACCCCGGTCGCCATCCGCAACCCGCAGACCGGCCAGCCCGTCGAGGTCGAGATGGGTCGTGCGGGCAAGGCGTTGGCCGCGCTGTACCTTGCCGCAAGCGGTGACAATCCGGCCGCGCCCGATTGGTGGGTGGTCAACGGCGCGCCGCTCCTGTTCCTGGAACACAGAGACCGGCAGCCCCTTAAGCTGGCGCAGCCGCGCCGCACCGTCGAACTCGACGAGCAGTACCAGTTGAACCTGTCTTACTGCCTCTGGCCCTATGCCGGCGGCAGCATCCGCATGTGGGTGCTGCAGCGCCAGAACCGCACCCCCTATCGCGACGAGTACCGGGTTGCGCGCACACTGCGCGTGTACCTCATGCGCCTGCACGCCGAACACGAGTGCCTGCAAGCCCTTCTGCGCAACATCCGCGACGAGCACCTGACCGTGGCGCGCGGCGACCCGGAGTCAGAGGCGCTGCAGGCCCAGTTGCGCCGGTCGATGGAGCGCATCGGCAGCTACGAGACGCGCGCGGCACGCGAATTCAGCCCCGAAATCGCCGCCATCGCGCGGCAATCCGTCGACGCGATGTCGCCGGGCCAGCGCGACCGCCTCGTCGAACGGCTCCAGGAACTGAACATACGCGGCAATCTGGTGCGCGTGGTGAAGCATTATGCCGATGGTGTACTCGCCGGCACGGAAGGCCAGGGCGCCGCCCAGATGCAGGCCGAGACAAAGCTCAACCTGGTGAACGCGCTGCTCGCCTGCCCCAGCATCGAGAATGCCGACGCGCGCGAGGCCGTCATCCGGTCATTGCCCCGGGAAGTCAAGCATAACGCCGCGCGCAGTTCCATCCCAATGGTGGATGTCATGAACCTGGTCGGCGCGGCGTTGAACTATGCTGATGGGCTGGTCACGCTGGTGGAGGTGGTGCGCTTCATGGAAGCGGATTCACTGCCCATGCGTGAAGTGGACCGCCTGATGACAGTCTGGCGAGAGCAGCAGGCTCCATAGCGCCAGCCTGATACATGGCGGGCCGGGCTTTGTATGATACAATGGGCGAGCTTTCATCGCAGAAGCGCGGCATCATCGAGGAGGCGAGATGAGTTCTGACCCTGCCCACGTTACCCTGGCACAGATGGAGGCCATGCGGGCCGGCGCGCGGGTTGCTGTCCGCACGTGCATGGGCATCCAGCCGGGGGATCGCGTTTTCGTATTGACGGATCGGGCGACCATCGGCATCGGGCGGCTCCTGGCAGAAGAAGCTGCGGAGGTGCGCAGTGAGGTGCTGCTGCGCGAGCTGGAGCAGTATGTCGCGCGGCCGGTGCTGACCTTTCCGGATGAACTGCGGGGCGAGCTGCGCAAGTTCCGCCCCACCGTCACCTTCTACGCGGCGACCAGCCAACCGGGCGAGGTCACTTTCCGCACTGCGCTGCGCACCCATCTGCTCACCGAACATAAGGTGCGGCATGCGCACATGCCCGGTGTTACCAAGCAGCTCATGATCGAGGGGATGCGCGCAGATTACCGCGTCGTTGCATCCGTCACCACGGCGGTCTATGACCTGGGGCGTGTTGCCGGCGAGATTCACGTCACCACGCCGGACGGGACCGACCTGCACGCGACGCTCGACCCCAACTTGCGCTGGGTGCCCTGCACGGGCATCTACCACGAGGCCGGCAAATGGGGCAACTTGCCTGAAGGCGAGACTTTCACCTGTCCCGGCAACACCAACGGAACCATCGTCGCGCATATCATTGGCGACTACTTCAGCAGCAAATACGGCGTGCTGGACAGGCCCGTCACGTTCACGGTGCGCGATGGCTGGGTGACGGACGTGCAATCCGCGAATGCCGCGCTGGCCGCGGAGTTGCTGGCATATCTGGATTCCGCCGAGAATGGCCGCCGCGTCGGTGAGTTCGCCATCGGCACGAACATCGGACTGAAGAAACTCACGGGCAACCTGCTGCAGGACGAGAAGCTGCCCGGCGTGCATGTCGCGTTCGGCAACCCGTACCCGGCGGAAACCGGCGCCGACTGGTCCTCCGCGGTCCACGTGGATGTCATCCCCCTCCGCTGCACCATCACGGTGGATGGCGAGACCATCATGCGACAGGGGCGCTTCGATTACGAGCTTCTGGGGCTGCCCGCCCGCCCGTGAGCAGGAACGATCCTTGCGGCCGCCCAAAGGGTAAGTCGGGCGGCCGCAAGGGTCGCCCCTACCGCTGCGGGTTGAGCGGCCGGCCGTTGCCCCACCCGCTCTAAACACGTGACGATTTATGTCAATTATCCCCTCTCAGGTCCTGCGCACAGCCGCCGACACGGTGACCACGTTGCGCCACCGCACGGATGAGTTCATCGCCGGACCGCCCGATCCCACAGCCGACGCCGAGCTGCCGCCCGGCCTATCTGCGCGTGACGCGCGGACAGGTCGCAAGATGATGTGGCTGGACGGTCTGGTCACGAACATCTCCGAATCCTTTGTGCTCAACTTCGTCAACCCCTATGCCCTGACGCTGGGCGCGACAAACGTGCAGGTCGGCTGGCTCAGCGCGCTGACTAACCTCGCGGGCGCGCTCGGCCAGCTACCCGGCGCACGGCTCGACGAGCGCGGCATCAGCCGCAAGCTCATCGTCATGGTGTGTGGCGGCGGCATTGCCCGCCTGCTGCTCATCGGAATGGCGTTGGTCCCGCTGATTTTCGGCGGCGGGGCCGCCATCTATGCCTTCATCGCGCTGATTGCGCTGCGGTCGTTTCTGAATAACCTCGGGGTGCCTGCGTGGTCGGCCCTGGTCGCAGACATCGCGCCGGCGAGCATCCGCGGGCGCTACTTTGCGTCGCGCAACATCGCGCTGGCCGTCGCCGCGCTGCTGTTCACGCCCCTCGCCGGCCGCCTGGCAGAGTCGCTGGGTCTGCCCCTGGGCTACCAGGCCAACTTCCTGCTGGCCGGGCTGATCGGCTTCGGCGCGACGGCCATCTTTGCCCGCATCCCCGAACCGCCGCGGCAGCGGCCCGTTGCAACCGAAGCTGCCGCAACGCACAGCCCGTGGACGGTGCTCCGCAGCCACCCGCAGTTTGCGTGGTTTGCGGCCGTCGCGTTCATCTGGAACCTGGGCATCATGGTAGCCGGGCCGTTTTTCAGCGTCTACCTGGTGCGCAACCTCGGCGCAAGCCCGACGCAGATCGGCCTGCTGGCCGCCATCAACAGCTTTGCCGCCATCTTCGGCCAGCGTCTGTGGGGCCGGCTGACCGACCGCCGGGGTCCCGAATGGGTCGTGCTCGTCAGCGGCTGGAGCATCCCCCTCATTCCGGTGCTCTACGCCCTCGTGCCGAACCCGTGGTTCCTGCTGCCGGTGGAGGCGCTGTCGGGCTTTGCCTGGGCCGGCTACGGGCTGGCGAACTTCAACCTGCTGCTGGACCTCACGCCGCTGGAGCAGCGGGCGCGCTACATTGCGCTGTACCAGATCGCAGTCTTCACGGCCGCGTTCATCGGCCCGCTCGTCGGCAGCGCGCTCGCGAACTCGGTCGGCATCGTCGGCCTGTTCTGGATTTCCGCGGCGGGCCGCGTCGTCGCCTCGGCGATATTCATGCTGACCATCTACGCTGCGCGGCACGCCGCCCGCCACGCCAGCGCATAGGCGGCGGGCGCGGCTTTGCCACGGCTGGCCCGTTGTGCTAACATCCCATTGCACCAATGCAAGGGGGAGGCTCACAGCAATGGACTGCAAGCAATGCGGGACATGGAATCCTGACGATAAGCGCGTCTGCTGGAAGTGTCAGGCGGAATTGCCCAAGCCCGTCGAGAAGAAGAAGAAACAGCCGGCCATGTTCCTCGGCCTGCCGGCGTGGGCCTGGGTCGTGCTGGTACTGATGGTGGTCTTGATGTTCGGGGGCCAATGCCTCGGCCCGCTGCTGGGCGGCGGGTGAGCCTGGACTGTCCTGACGCTCCGCACACCGTTACGGCGCTGCTGCACTGGATGGCGTCCGCACGACGCGATCTCCCCTGGCGGCAGCGCCGCGACCCGTATGCCGTCTGGGTCTCGGAGATCATGCTCCAGCAGACCCAGGTCGCAACGGTCATCCCCTACTTTGAACGCTGGCTGGCGCGCTTCCCGGACATTGCGACCCTGGCCGCCGCGCCGCTGGATGCCGTGCTCAAGACGTGGGAGGGACTCGGCTACTACGCGCGCGGCCGCAACCTCCACCGCGCCGCACAGATGGTCGTCGCGCAGCATAACGGCCAGCTGCCCCGCGAGCGGGCCGCGCTGCTCGCGCTGCCAGGCATCGGCCGCTACACGGTGGGCGCGATCCTGAGCCTCGCCTACGGCCAGCCGGAGCC
>DAOUGK010000547.1:0-8269 GCA_034429055.1 Anaerolineae bacterium
TTCAGCTCCGCCAGGTTGTCCACCAGCGGCAGCAGCTCGCTGAAGAACTGGTTTGGCACCGGCGTCGTACTCAGCTTGCCGGCAGGGAAACCGGCGAACCCCTGCATCTGTTTGCGGGCGGGACTCATCGGCTTACTCCAATGCCTCGCGCACGACTTCCAGATTCTCGAACTTGGTCAGTTCCTTACGGAAGTACAGCGGGATCGAATCCGTCGGCCCGTTGCGGTGCTTGGCGACGATGACATCCGCGATGTTCTTCTTCTCGCTGTTCTCCTTGACCATATCCTCGCGGTAGATGAACATGACGATGTCCGCGTTCTGCTCGATCGCGCCCGATTCCCGGAGGTCCGACAGCATGGGTTTATGATCGGTCCGGCTCTCGATGGCGCGGGAGAGCTGCGAGAGGGCGATGAGCGGCGTCTCCAGCTCGCGGGCCAGGCCCTTGAGCGAACGCGAGATGTAGCTGATTTCCTGCACACGGTTCTCGCTGCGGTTGTCCCCGCGCATGAGCTGGAGGTAATCCACAATCACCATGTCCAGCCCGTGCTCGGCCTGCAGGCGCCGCGCCTTGGTGCGCAGCTCCAGCGCAGACAGCGCCGGCGTATCGTCGATAAAGAGCATGGTGCTGGAAAGCTCGCCCGCCGCGGCCATCAGCATGTCCCACTCGTGGTCCTCGATCTCACCCTTGCGGAGCCGCTGCTGGTCGATGCCGGTCTCCATAGCGAGGAGCCGCTGGACAAGCTGCTCGGCGCTCATTTCGAGGCTGAAGAAGGCAACCACCTTGCGGTATTTCCGCGCCGCGTTGAGCGCGAAGTTAAGCGACAGGCTGGTATTATGCACCAGCATGTCTTCGGCGACGAAGTTGTGCGTGCCTTCGACTGTCAGGTCGTACACCTGCCGCTCGCCGGCATACTCGATCGACTCGATTCTGTCCCAATACACATCGCTCTCGGCCAGGTCTGCCAGATGCCCATCTTCGAAGACCTGGGCGAGCTGCGCCACTCGGCTGCGCGTGGGCGCCCGACGGCTGGCATGGATATTGCTCGCCTCAGGCCTACCCAGGGCGCGATACACGCTCCGCCAGCTCTGCGAGCCTTTGGCCTGCAAGATGTGGCCCCACAATTCCACGGGAACCGTATCGTCGCGGCTCTGGCGCGTGTTATACGTCTCGGCCAACGCGGCGGCCTGCTGTTCCTTGCCGAATGCGCCGATCTCTTCGAGGAAGGTCAGCACATCCTGCCGGCCCGTGATCACGATCTCGCAGGCAGGCCGCTTTTCGCCCCGGTAGCTGACCTCCCGCCGGCGCAACTGTGCGATCACGCCGAAACGCAGCAGGAGATGCTGGACATCGCGCGCAAGCCCCTCGCTGACAGTACCGTATGACACCTGTGGGTTCGCGGTCCGTCCCTGGTAGATGCTGCCGTCGCAGGCGAAGAGCCGGTTCAGGAACAGGGCCACGAGCGGCTTCCGCAGCTCGAAGATCGCTTGAGGGATCCGTTTGGCGTGGGCGTCGCTGCCCCATACGCCCTGCTCCATGAGCCAGAGCGTGACTGGGTTCTTGCTGCTGCGGCTGATGGCGGCCAGTCCATGCGGCGCCAACGCTGCAGGTTCGACATTCAGTTCGCGGCAGAGTCGCTCGAAGTCGTCCGCATTCGGCACGCAATAGCCAATCTGCCAGATCGAGACGAGGGCAGGTGACACACCCAGTTGCTGAGCCACGTGGCGGGCCGTGTGGGGATAGCGCGACACAGCATCACGCACCCTGGCCCCGAATGCCCTGCGGTGCGGGGCAATGAAGGCCGGTTCGCCCACCACGAAGACCGTTGGCGTTCGCGTTCCCTGCGAGTCCCGCACCCGGACCCCGACGCCTGCGAAGGTGCTGGCTGCCTGTGCAAAGTCCTCGCGCAGCCGCGCATCGCTATTGGTAAATTGGGGCACCGTTGACGTAAGACAACCATCCGCGAGCAGATAGGCCAGCAGTTTGACCTGGGCCTCCGGCATATCGCCCTGGCCGAAATACGGGAGCGCGCGCGGCACCGCGATGCGATCGCCGGCCTGCAAGTCTGCCAGCGGCTGCCAGCCGGAGAGCGTAAGGAATGGATGGCTGAGGGTCGTCGTAATCTCGCGGCCCAACGCGGTGCGCACCCGATAGACCGGCTTGACACCATCATCCACGAAATCGGACGGCTGTGCAGCTTCGAGCCGGTAGTGCTCGTTGAGCGTCAGCAGATTGCCCTGGCGGGCGAGCACGAGCTCGTCAATCGGCACGCGGCGGCCGGTCGCGGGATCGAGAAGCAGGCTGCCGCTGACGATGCACTTCCCCACGCTTGGGCGGGCGGCGAGGATGATCAGGTCGGATTTCTGGAAGCCGCCCAGCAGCCGGTCAAGCTGCGTGAAGCCGGTCGGGACGCCCAGAATCTGGCCCTGGTGGCGATGGAGGAAGTCGATGCGGTCCACCACCTCGTGCATGACCTGGCGTACGGGCATGAGGTCGCGGCGGACGCGGCGCTCGGATACGTTGAACACCAGCTGCTCGGCGCGGTCCACGACTTCACCGACATCTTCGGCTTCCTCGTAGGCGAGGGCGGCAATCTGCCCGGCTGCGTCGATCAGCCGGCGGAGGGTGGCGGTGCGTTCAACGATGTGAGCGTAGTGCTCGACATAGACTGCGGAGGGGACGCTGTTGATGAGCGCGGTGATGTAGGCCGCGCCGCCGACCTCCTGGAGGATGTTGCGGCGCTCCAGCTCGTCGGTCAGCGTGACGAAATCTGCCGGTTCGCGGCGCTCGTGCAGGTCGAGGATGGCCTGATAGATCCAGCCGTTCTTCTCGCGGTAGAAGTCATCCGCTTCGAGGAACGACGCGACCTTCAGCACGGCATCGGGGTCGATGAGCAGCGAGCCGAGAACGGCTTCTTCGGCCTCCGGGTTGGCCGGAATGGTCTTGTCTGGTCTGTCCATTGCAGCTTAAGTCTGGTTGCGCCGGGTCCATAAGGGACAACAAGGCCGGCTCACAAGCCGGCCTGCAAAAGAACCGTCCATACAAATCCCGCGCCAGCGGCGCGGCCGAACCTCCGGCAGCGTGGCCGGACGGCTCAGTCGAGGCCGCTCAGGTCCAGGCCCTCCAGGAAATCACTGAATGCGTCGGGCGTCTTGTCTTCGGTCTCTGCACCTTCAGAGGTCGCACCCAGCCCGGTGTCGAGGTCCGGTTCGGGCACGATGGCCGCCTGATCCATCACTTCGTCGGCCACGAAGACCGGCACCTGCGCGCGCACGGCGAGGGCAATGGCATCGCTGGGACGTGAATCGATCTCCAGCCGGCGGCCGTCTACACTCAGCGCAACCTCGGCGTAGAACGTGTCGTTGCGCAGGTCGGTAATCGAAATCTGCACGATCTCCGCACCGAGCTTCTCGATGGTGGCCTTGAGCAGGTCATGGGTCAGTGGTCGGGCCACCTCAACGTTCTGCAGCTCGATGGTGATGGCATCTGCCTCGAAGGGGCCGATCCAGATGGGCAGGTAACGCGATGCCCCGGTGTCCTTCAGCACTACGATGCGGTGCTGCGACATCAGACTGACGCGCACGCTATCGATCGTTACTTCAACCATAGCCTAGCCCTCCAAACGCTCGATTGGCCCGATTATACCACAACATGCCGCTGGCAAACAACGGTCAAGTGATCCGGGCCAGTTCCTCGAGCAGCCAGGGCGCATCGGGCGGGATATCGTAGCCCTCCACCATCAAAGCGCGGCCCAACTCGCGGCGGGTCGCGATGTCCAGTTCGCCTGACCAGGCCGTGCCGGGAATAAACATGATGTTCCAATCGGGCTGCTCCGGTGGAATCCAGGGCCCGCGCGGCACGGGAACGCCGATGTCGAGCGCGCCGAACCGGCGATAGAACGCAATGCGGCGGGCGCGGATGTGCAGGGTAGTTGCGGGCGGCACATCGGGGGTCTCTACCTCCAACACCATCCCGCGACAGCCGGGCCGGCCTGCGGCGCGCGCCTGCTCCTCGCCCAGTGCCAGCATATGCGTCAGCAGCATCGAGCCGGAGCCCTGCCCACGGCGCACCGCATCGACCGCGAGATAAAGGAGATACCACAGGTTGGTCTCGGTGAAGTACTTCGCGATTGCGATGGCTATGGTCGTATCGCCGTTCAGCAGCGCGGCGCTCTGCCAGGGAGAGGGCGGGACGGTTCGGTCCGCCAACTGCGCGACCTTCTCCACCGGCCATTCCCACGGCGCCTCGAACGCCTCGCGGTAGATGGCGAGGACCTGGTTGAGCTGGTCGGGGGTGAGTGCGTGAAAGGGCAGAATGGTCATTGTTGGATACTCAGCGAGCCGGATTTCGCCAGGACGCTTCCGCCACGAATTACGCGAATGATACGAATTGCGCGAATAACCTGATTCATCTCTGTACTTCGTGGCCATTTGTCCAATTCTGGTCATTCGTGGTGGAAGCGTCGTGGTGGCAGCTATGCTAACGCGATTTCGTGGCGCACCGTGCCGCCGCGCTCAGCGACTGCGGTCAGGTGCAGCGTGCCGCCCGCGGGCGCGTGGATGACCCACTCGGCCTTGCCGCGGTTGTCGGTCGGTGAAGGCTCGCCGTAGCTCACCTCGAGCTTGTTCGACCGCCCTTCCAACTGGCCGATGTCCTGCCTGGCTTTGCCGCCCTTGAGCGTCGCGCCCTCCGGCAGGGCCAGCTCCAGGCGCACGGGCCGCACCGCACCCATCTTGACCGCCTGGTTCGAGCCGCGCGTCGGCAGGAAGCCCCGGTTCTCCACGACGGCCAGCAGGTGGTAGTTGCCCTCGCCCAGCGGCGTGAGCACGACCTCGCGCCAGGCCAGCCGCGGGGCCAGCGAGGCAAACGCAATGGTGAAGTCGGCGTGCGGTGCAATCTCGGCCTCGAGCAGCGCGTGAGGCGGGTTGCGCCAGGTGTACAGCGTGTTCCAGCCGCCCAGCTCGATCGGGCCGAGCTGCGGGTGCTCGAACGGATACCATGCCACAAGACCCTCGGGCGCGTGCTGGTTGATGTAGTCCAGGATCTTGTAGTCGTCCTCGACCGGATGCTTGCGGAACCAGTCCATGAACTTCTTTTCTTTGCTCTTCTCCTCCACGCCGGAGGCGGTCGCCAGGTCCCACATCTCGACGGTGAAGGCGAAGATGCCCTTGTGGTCGAACAGCCAGTCATCGAAGACGCCGGTGATGACCTCTTTCGGATGATAGCGGAAGTGATGGTAGACCGAGACGCACGGGTAGCCGGTCAGCTCGGTGCCGCGCTCGCCGATGGCCTCGAACACCCACTTGTCGTCGGTGTCCATGTCATCGTCGCTCTTCGTGCCGTAGGGCCGGAGGATGGCCCGGCTGTAGGTGTGGAAGGTCAGCGCGCCGTAGATGTTCGGGTGGTCGGCCATGAACTTGATGACCGCGGCAATCTCCGGCTCCGAGCCGGGGAAGTCGCCGGCGCCGCGCTGCTGGCCCTCGGGCCGCCATGAGCCGGGGAAGTTGCGGTTGAAGTCCAGCCCTGCGACGGGCGGCGCCATCGTGATGATGTGGCCGTCGTAGTTCTCGACCAGGCCCTCGGGGAACATGCGGTAGTATGTGCCGCCTTCCTCGTCGGCCCCGCGCTTGATCATCAGCCGCGGGTCGCGGTCCGACACCTTCCAATCGCCGGTCGGGTCCGCGATGCGCATCTGGAGGATGCGGCCGTCGCCGTCGATGTCCTCCGTGTGCAGCCCGTCGCGCTTCTCCTCGAAGGGATAGGGCCGCGTGCCGGAGCGGACGTATTTCGGCGTCTCAGCCAGCGCGAGTTCTGCGCCGTCGGGGTTGAGCCGCGGGACGACGTACACGACCTGCTCGTCCAGAATGCGCGTGACCTTCGGGTCGCTGCCGTAGGCGTTGACCATCTTGTTGATGAAGTAGAGCGCGGCCATCGACGCGGTCAGCTCGGTCGCGTGGATGTTGGCGTCGAGCCAGAACGCGGGTTTCTCCGCGTCCAGCCCGGTGGCCCGGTTGGTCAGGATGACCAGTGGGATGTCGCGGCCCTCGTGCGATTGGCCCAGGACAGTCACCTGCATGATGGCAGGATGCTGCCCGGCCAGCCAGGCGAGGCGTTCGGTCAGTTGGGCGTAGTTGTAGTAGGTGTCGAAGCGAATCTCCATGAATCCTTCCTTACGCGTGATGAATTACCACGGAAAACACGGAACACACGGAAAACCTTCATGCCTCGTGTGATTCCCTGTGCTCCGCGTCTTCCGTGGTCGTTGACCTGTCCGTCTGCAGCGCCCTTACCGGGCGGTGCTGTCGGCGGCGATGATGAGGGCTTCAGCGTGCTGTTGCAGCAGCCGCGCGCGGCCGGGGTCCACCTGCTTGAGTTCGAAGTAGCGGGCCAGCAGCTCGACCGGCGTCAGCGACTCGACGGAGACGCCGCCCAGCCGCTGGCGTTCGGGGCGCACGACGTTCTTATTGAGCCCGCCGGCAAAGTAGCACCCTTCGAGCGCGCGTACGATCTCGCGCTCCACGAGCATGGCCTCCTGCTCCTGCCGCAGCTTGACGACGACGCGCACGACCGCCTCAGACAGGTCGCCCCGCGCTTCGATGGCCTCGATGACCGCGGCGGTGGGGTCGGGCCGCTCGCAGACATCGCACTCGATGGTCACGAAGCGCCGCGGCTGGCGCTTGTAGCCCGACAGGAACTGCCAGGTGGTGCCGGCGTCGGTGATGTCCGCGATGACAAAGCCCTTAGGCTCGTGCTCCTCACCGAAGTCGATGCGCTCGATGCTGCCGCTGTAGACGACGGGCGGGTTGTTGTTGGCGTTGAGGTTCTGGTGTTTGTGGATGTGACCCATTGCGACATAACGCCAGGTTGGATCCGCCAGGACCGAGCGCGGGAGCGCGGCATCGCGGCCGATCATGATGTTCTTCTCTGAGCCGTGGCTGGCCTCGTTGACCGAGAAATGGCCGACGAGGATCGCGGGAATCTCCGGCTGCTGCCGCGCCTCGTCGGCGAGGGCCGCCAGATTGTCGATCATCGCCTGCTGCAGGATGCCGTCCAGTTCTTCCAGGCTCTTGCCGCGGTGCTCTTCCCGGTTGATGAGGGATGATCGCAGCGGGTAGGGCGCCATCGCGACCTGCAAAGGCTGGCCGCGGCGGCAAGTAATCTGCACCAGTTCCTCGCGGTTGCCGACGTAGACGTTCGGGACGTCCAGCGTGCCGAAGATGTCGATGCTCGTGGCGCGCCGCGCGACTGCGGGCAGGTCGTGGTTGCCGACGAGCAGGATCACCGGGATGCCGGTATCCGCAATCTGCTTGATGCGCCGCGCGAACTCGCGCTGGTACGTCGGGTTCGGGTCGCGGGTCTTGTACGCGTCACCGGCAAAGACGAACAGGTCCACGTCGTGATCTACCGCGTACTCGCCCAGGTCGGTCAGGCGGCGGAGGAAGTCCATCACGCGGCCGTTGATGCCGGTCCCCGGCTCGACCCGGCCGTAGTTCTCCATGCCGATATGGATGTCGGCCACATGCAGTAACTTGATAGGTTGCATAATCAATCGAATCCCGCGAAGTCCTTTGGCGGGCGCATGGCGGCCCGATTCTCGTTCAGCCGCTCGCCCAGCTCCTCCGCCGAGCGCAGGCCCATAGCCCGGTAAAAGTCCGGATCATAGCGCCGCGTCTGCACGACGACCGGCATGGGCACGGCATGGCCCAGGATGAGGGCCTGCTCCTTCGTGTCCAACCGGGCCAGCACCTCACGCAGCCCCTCTCCGCCGCTGACGCCCGACAGCACCGCCTTGATGTCCTCCGGGTTGTCCAGCAGCATGGTGACGCGCGTGCCGATCTGCGACATCACCTCGCCGTCGATGCCGCTGGGCCGCTGGTCCACGATGAATAGGGTGACGTTGTACTTACGCAGCTCGCGCGCGATGGTGCCAAAGATGGTGTTCTCGGCCACGGCCGGATCGAGGAACTTGTGCGCCTCTTCGATGGTGATGACCAGCGGGGTCGGCCCCTTGCCGGCCTCCCCGAAGGAGCGTTCCTTCTTCTCCACGTACAGCCGGTGGATGCGCCGCGTCAGGAAGTTGGCGACCAGGATGTAGGCGCCCAGGTCCGACCCGTAGCGGCCAAACTCCAGTACGACGCTGGTGCCGGCCTCCAGGTACTTCATGATGCGGCCCACCGAATCGTCCAGGGCCTTCGGCTTCATGAAAGTGTACGTGTGCATGCGCTCGAAGCGGCGGCGCAGCGCGGCCAGCGTGTTTTGCCCCTGGCCCGT
>DAOUGK010000548.1:0-6916 GCA_034429055.1 Anaerolineae bacterium
GACCGGTCTCCGACCGTGCCCCCCGGCTCGGTCAGGAGACCGGCCGGAGCGGAGGAGGGTTTTATTAGGCGCACTAAGGGCTCGTAAAAGAATAAGTTCCGCCGCTGGCACGGTCGGAGACCGGCCAGAGCAGGAAGTAATACTTTTACAGACCCTAAGGCCTCGACTCCGGCAGTCTGCCAGTGTTGGAGAGACAGCTTCCCGCGGTCTACGGGCCGCAGGGGCCGCGCTGGTTATCTGCGCGCTCGTGCTGGCGCTCAACGGGTGGGGCGTGGGCCGGCGGAGCTGGACGCCGCAGCCCGCTCAGACGGCGGTGGGGGATGTGGCCCTGCTGGTCGGGTATGACGTCGCGCCCGTGCGCGATGCGCTCGACGTGACGCTCTACTGGTACGCGCTGCGCGAGGTAGGCACGGACTACAAGGTATTCGTCCATGCAATCGGCGCTGATGGGCAAGTGATAGGCCAGCACGACGGCGACCCGGTCGGCGGCTTCACGCCGACGACGCGCTGGCGGGCCGGTGAGGTCATCGTGGACCGCCATCGGGTGCCGCTGCCCGCGGGGCTGTCCGGCGAGGTCGGCATCCGGGCCGGGATGTATCAGCCGGAGCCGCTTAAAAACCTCCCGCTCGACCCGCCGACCGCCGATGGCCGGGTGGATCTGGGGACCGTAACAGTGCGGTAGTATGTCACGCGTAGAAACCCGCTTCCTGCGAGGAAGCGGGTTTCTGGCTGCCTCATCCGTTTATCAGTTTCAATCCGTTGCGCCGCAGATGGTATAATGGGTTTCCTATGATTGCTGACTTTCCGCAGACGGTGCTTCATCGCATCGAAGCTGCCTTGTATAGCCCGAACCGCCGCACGGCCTACGTGGCACGCGGGGTGCTCTTCGCGCTCGCGGCGCTGGTGGCCGCGCTGACGGTGGCCGCGCTGGGGCCGCTGTACGCCATCGCCGGCTTCATCGTGCTGATCGGCGGGCTGCTCATCCTGCGCGATATCCGCTGGGGCCTGCTGGCGCTGTTCGGCGTCATCGGGCTGTTGCCCTTTGCGGCCCTGCCCTTCAAGCTCGGCTTCCGGCCGACCTTCCTCGACGTGGCGCTGCTGGCCGTCTATTTCGTGTGGGTCTTGCGCGTGGTCACCCGCCGCGACCGCGAGCTGGTCGGCACGGCGCTCGGCCCGCTGGTCTTCCTGTTCCTGCTGATGGCCGTCTTCTCGTTCGCCAACGGCCTGCGCTACAGCCGGCCCAGCATGACCGTGATTCGCAACTTCGCGGAGCTGGCGCTGGCGATCGCCTTCTTCTTCGTGCTCGTCAACACCCTGCGCCGCCGCGCCGACGTGGACTTCATGGCCCGTCTCGTCATGCTGGCCGGGGCCGCCGGGGCCGCCATCGCGGTCGTCTTCTACGTCATCCCTGAAGCCTGGACCATCCGCATCTTGAACGCGTTGGGCCGCTTCAACTACCCGGGCGGCGCGGGCGCGCTGCGCTACATCGAGGATAGCGCCGACAACCCCATGCGCGCCATCGGCACAATGGTGGACCCGAATGTACTCGGCGGGTTCCTCATCCTGGTCACGGCCTTCACGCTGCCGCAACTGGTCAGCCCGCGGCCGCTGTTCCGCCGTTCGTGGATTCTCGCCTTCGTGGGGGCCGAGGCGCTGGCGCTGTACCTGACCTACAGCCGCGGCTCGATGGCCGGGCTGGTGGCCGGGGTGGCCGTCATCGGGCTGCTGCGCTACCGCAAGCTGCTGCTGGCCGGGGCAGTTGCTGCAGCCCTGCTGATCTTCCTGCCGCAGACGCAGGCATACATCGTGCGTTTTGTCGAAGGCATCCAGCTCCAGGATCGGGCAACGCTGATGCGCCTGGGCGAATACAAGGACGCGCTCGCGCTGATTGCCCGCTATCCGTGGCTGGGGGTCGGCTTTGCCGGCTCACCCGACGCCGACCTGTATGTGGGCGTGTCGAACGTCTATCTGCTGATGGCCGAGATCATGGGTGTGATCGGGGTGACAGTGTTCCTCCTGGTGTTGGCCGGCTACCTGCGCAGCCTGTGGGTGGCCTGGCAGAAGAACACGGATCCCGGGCTGGAAGCCCTGTTCCTTGGCCTCGGCGCCGCAGTCATCGGCGGCATGGTCGGCGGCATCTTCGACCACTATCTGTTCAACCTGGTCTATCCGCACATGGGCGTTCTGCTCTGGACCTATCTCGGACTCGGCATGGCGGCCGCGCGCCTGGTTCAGCAGCCCGCGCCCGCTGCCATCAGTAGCGCCCTAACTGAAGTTGTGTAGCCCTGCCCTTTGTGGTATAGTCGGCTGCACAGGCATAACCCTTGTTCTTTCGGCATAAGCCCGACCCCAGGAGGTAAGCATGGAATTCTCCAGCATCGATCTTAAGCGGTGCACGCTGGTCCGCCTTTCCGGCCGCATCGACGGCAGTGTCGCCCCCGATTTGGGCGCCAAGCTGCGCGAGCTCACCGATGCCGGGCACTACAAACTGGTCCTCAATATGAAAGACGTGAACTACACCTCCAGCGCGGCGCTGCGCGAGCTGATCAGCACATGGAAGAACTGCCGCCGCTGGAACCGCGGGGACATGCGTCTGGCCGAAGTCAATCCCAACATCAAGAAGGTCCTTGACCTGACGGGCTTGAGCACGCAGTTTGTCATCTTCGACACTGAGGCTCAGGCAGTTGGGAGCTTCTAAGCCCGCCTGAGGGTGCGAGAAGCTGGAAGTCGCCATTCGGGGCCGGCCTCCAGCTTCTTTTCGTTTGAGCTCAAGGTGTGTCAGGCGTATGGACGCTTTCCAGCGCGCAATCTCCGTCTACGACGCGGATGACCTGCCCGGGGTCTTTGCCTTCATGGAAGAAGCCTGCGAGGATGCCCAGGTCGACCCGGGGCTTTGCTTCGACCTCCAGCTTGCGGTCGAAGAGGCCTGCTGCAATGTCATCGAGCATGCCTACGACGGGGCGGGCGGGGAATTCACCATCTGGTTTGCCAGCCGGGATCGTGACGTGGTCATTACGGTGCACGATCATGGCCGGCCGTTCACGCCCAGCGAGATTGCCCGGCCCGACCTGACCCTGCCGCTGGAGCAGCGACCCATCGGCGGTCTGGGGCTGTACATCATCTATCAGTTGATGGACGAAGTCCGATTTACCTTTACGGAGGATGGCAATACGCTCATTATGGTGAAGCGGAATGCCATCCTCGTCAAGGAGGGGAATGGCTGAGGCCAGGCACACCGGAACGCAGCCTGCCCCGACGGGCCGGCCGCGCGGCCGCCGGATTGTGCGCCGCCACGCCGAGCTTGCCACGCTGACCGAGATTGGCCGCGCCATCGTGCAGGCGCAGTTGGATGAAGACGCGCTGTGCGAGTTCATCTACCAGCTTGCCGGGCGCATTGTCCCCACCGATAACTTCCAATTGGGCCTCTTCGAGGAGGGCCGCTACCGCATCAAGGTGTGGGTGCGCGACGGCCAGCGCCAGCCCCCGGCAGCCTTCCCGCTCACGCCGGGCCAGGGTATCATCGGCTGGCTGGCCGCGACAGGTCAGTCGCTGCTCGTGAATGACTTCCTCGCAGAGATGGACAGCCTGCCCGCCCGGCCCACGTACATCAGCCAGAACCCGCCCCGCTCCGCGGTCTTCCTGCCCCTGGTGGCCGGCGACGCAGCCATCGGTGCATTGTCCATCCAGAGTCCCGCGCCCCATGCCTTCACCGAGGACCATCTGCGCCTGCTCGGCATCCTGGCAAACCAGTCGGCGGCTGCGCTGAGCACCGCGCGGCTCTACCGGCACAACGAGCGCCGCCTCAACGACCTGATGACGATCTCCGAGGTGGGCCGCAAGCTGACCAGCATCCTCGATCTGGACTTGCTGCTGACGCAGGTCGTCGAGCTGATCCGGTCGCGCTTCGGCTATTACCACGTGCAGATCTTCCTGGTGGAGGCAGGCAGCGATCGGGCGCTCTTCAAGGCATCCAGCGGCCACCAGGTTGGTTCCAGCCAGCTTGCTCAAAAGTGGTTGCGCGAGGGCCGCTCGATGCATATCGGGCGGGAGGGCATCATCGGCTGGGTCGCGCAGCACGGCGAACCGCTGCTGGCGAACGATGTCTCTGCGGAGCCGCTGTATATCCCGGATGACCCGCGGCTGCTGCCCGACACGCGCGCGGAGCTGGCCGTCCCGCTGATCGTCGAGGAGCGCGTGATCGGCGTCCTGGACGTCCAGAGCACGCAGCGCGATGCGTTCGGGCCGGATGACCTGTTCATCCTGCGCACGCTGGCCGACCAGGTGGCGGTGGCCGTGAATTCGGCGCGTGCGTATGAGGCGCAGCGTGAAGAAGCATGGGTCACAACGGTGCTGCTCCAGGTAGCGGAGGCGACCAGCCAGGCCGAAAGCGTCAACGAGGTGCTCGACACCGCGACCCGCGTCACAGCCATGCTGGCGGGCGTGGAGTCCACCGCCATCTGGCTGTGGGATGATGACAGCGAGGTGTTCGAGTTCGGCGCTTCCTTTGGGCTGGCGTGGGAGCAGATGCTGGACGAGGATGTGCCAGGCGAGGACGTGTTCATGCTGGACGAGCTGGCGGCGCGACTGCGCCTGCCGCCGGGCGCATGGGATGCGGTGGACCGGCTGCGCGCGGAGCGAACCCCGGTCGTCATCGATGACATCACGACCCTGCCTGCGGCGTTCCGCGAGGTGTGTCCCGGCGATACGGTTGCGCTGCTGCCCATGCTGAACAAGGGACAGGTGTTTGGCGTCATGGGCGCCAGCTTCAAGCGGGAGCTGGCCCCGGCCCTCGACGAGCGGCGGCTGGCGATGTTGAGCGGCATTGCGCACCAGGTTGCCGCAGCCGTGGATAACAGCCGCCTGACCGCGCTGCGCGAGGAAGAGGTCTGGACCTCCACCGTGCTGCTGCAGGTGGCCGAGGCCATCCGCCGCCTCCAGGCGGTCGAGGTGACGCTGGAACAGGTGGCCCGGCTCGTGCCCGCATTGACCGGCGTGGACCGCTGCGTCGCCCTCTTGCTGGACGAGACGGGCAACTACCGGGTGCGCACCGTCCATGCCCTGCGCGACGGGCTGGCCGAGGCGTACATGGGTGCGGTCATCCGGCCCGGCGAGCTGCCGCTGCTCGACGATGCCTGCCGGCTGGGCCAACCGCTGGTCGTCAACGATACGGTCGGCAACCCCCGTGTCCCTGCCGAGTGGTATGCGCTGTACGGCAGCCGGACGATTCTGACCGTCCCGCTGCTCGTGGCCGATGAGCCGATCGGCGCATTCCTGGCCGATGACGTGCAGGGCACGCACATCTTCAGCCCGCGACGCGTCCGCATCGTGACCGGCATCGCGAACCAGGCGGCCATCGCTATCGAGAATGCGCGGCTGCAGGCGCAGGAAGCCCGCCGCGCGCAGCTCGCGCGCGAGCTGGAGCTGGCCCACGACATCCAGCGCAAGCTGCTGCCCGCGGAGGCGCCCACCGTGCCCGGCTACCAGGTCGTATACCGCTGGCGCTCCGCGCGCGAAGTGGGCGGCGACTTCTTCGACTTTGTGCCGCTGGACGAGGGCCGGCTTGGTCTGGTTGTGGCCGATGTCGCAGACAAGGGCATCCCCGCGGCCCTTTACATGATGTTCGCGCGGACGGTGCTGCGCGCGGTCGCGCTCTCCGGCCGCAAGCCGGTCAACGCGCTGCAGCGCGCCAACGAACTCATCCTGGCGGAGAGCCAGGCCGATATGTTCGTGACCGTCTACTACAGCGTGCTGGACAGCCGCAAGCACCTGCTGACCTACGCCAGCGCCGGACACAACCTCGCGCTCTACGCCTCGCAGGAGGCGGGCAAGATTGAGCCCATGCTGACCGCGGGCATCCCGCTGGGCGTGGTGTCGGGGGCCGTGTTCGGGCAGAAGACGCTGCTGCTGGCGCCGGGCGACGTGGTGTTGTTCTACACGGACGGCGCGATCGAGGTGCAGAATGCGGAGGGCGAGGAGTTCGGCGCGGAGCGTCTCTCCGCGGTCCTGGCCGAACATCTGACCGAGCCGGCGGAGGCCATCGCCGAGGCGATCGATGCCGCCGTGCAGGACTTTGCAGGCGAAGCAGCGCAATATGACGATTTCACGTTGATACTGGTGAAGCGGGAACCTGATGCTGATTGACCTACATGCCCATACGCGGCCGTGCTCGCCCTGTTCGGTGCAGACGGCGGACGAACTCATCCAGGCGGCGATGCAGGCCGGGCTCCATGCCATTTGTGTGACCGATCATCTGTATGCGTGGGGCGGCCGCGCAGCACAGGCGCTGGCGCGTGAGAAGTACGGCTTTACGGTGTTTCGCGGGGTCGAGGCGCGGACGACGTTGGGCGACATCCTGGTGTTCGGGCTGGACGAGGACATCCCCGACGGCGTGGACGGTGCGGAGCTGCTGCGCCGCGTGGATGAGCTCGGCGGGGCCAGCGTGCTCGCCCATCCGTTTCGGCACGGCGGCGGGCTGGCGTTGTGGCAGTGGCTCGAAAAGCAGGGCCTGGCGTTGGATGTCAACCTCGCTGCCCGGCCGGAGTTCGTCCACCTGCACGCGGTCGAGACATTCAACGGACAGGTCAACCCCGACGAGTTGCGGCAAGCGGAGGACCTGGCGCGCATCCTGGGGCTGCCGGTCGTTGGCGGGTCGGACGCACACACGACCGGGCAGGTCGGCGCGACGGTGACGGAGTTTGCGCGGCCCGTGGCCGATGAGCGCGAGCTGGCGCGGGAGCTTCGCGAGGGCCGCGTGCGTCCGCGGCGGCTGCGGTAACGGATAACTGTCTATCCGAAAAAGGGGTAGTATAGCCCCTTGTGGGCGTCCTGACGGGCACAAGGCCCTGGGCTACGAGTATTCGGATAGATTCTTAACCCGATAACGCCTTGCAGATCAGCAAGGCGTTTTTATTTTTCC
>DAOUGK010000549.1:0-8625 GCA_034429055.1 Anaerolineae bacterium
CAGGGTTTCATACGCACGCAGCGCGACGCTGTTAGGCTTGCGCCGGTAGATGAAGTCGGTGGTGCTGCCGATGCCCAGGAAGCCGGGCTCCTTCTCCTCTTCGATTTCCAGCACGCCGCGGCGTGCCAGATCGAGCAGCGTGGACATGATGTCTTCCATATCGGCGCGCTCGTCCAGCATCGTGCCTACCATGCCGGGCGGCAGGTCGGACGGCGGCTCAGGCAGGTAATCCGCGACCAGGCCGACCGGCTTATCGCGACCGCGGCGATACCACCAGATGTACAGCAGCACCGGCCCGCCGATGGCGAGCAGGCCGCCCATGGCCAGGAAGCCCAGGTCGAAGACGGGCCCCCACTGCGTGCGGAATTGCTCCTCCTGGCGGCGCGCTTCCGCAGCCTGATCGAGCTCCGCCTGCCACGGCGCCGGCTGTCCTGCGACGATGCCGTGCTGCCACTCGGCTACGACTTCCACTTCCTGTCCCGCGCGAATGCTATCCGCAATGCGGATCGTGGCGTCGCGCTGGCCTGGCTGGAATTCGGCCTCCGCGTCCGCGCCATAGATGCCATAGTTGGTGAAGGTGGCCGGTTCGGGCAGGTGCAGCGTGATGGTCGATGACTGGGTCGGGAAGGGATTGCCCGACGGAATAACCTTCCAGAAGAGCTGGTCCACACCGGTGTCAGGGTAGTAGCGCAGCGCATCGGTCACGGTGTAGCCGATGACGATGGTGCGCCGCATGTCGGCGCTCGGCGGGAAATTGTAGCGAATCTTGATGTAGCCGCCGTCGTAGAACACGCGGTAGGTGTAAGGTGCATCCACCTCGGAGTACTGATACTCCGGGCCGCCCAATTCGCTCACCGTCACGTCTCGCAGGTCGCTGAACCGCGATTGCAGGACCTCACGCTGACCGAAGCGGAACGTGCCGCTCGTGAAGACCAGTTCCTGTGTCTCCACGATGCGCAGATCGCCGTTCTGCTGCACGGTCAGATCTACATCATATCGCTGCCAGTAGAGGGTTTTGTCCTGGGCGTAGGCGGCCGGCGAAGCGACCGCGAACAGCAGCAGGACTAACAGAAAGAGCGCCAGGCGCGCGCCAGGCAGACCGGTCTCTCGTTTCATTGCGATGCACCTCCACATAGCCCCATTCTACCACAGTGCCATGCGGCGTACCGAAGTTATGCCGACAGATGGCTGACAAGTTGAGGCCGAATTGCTATCAACTCCCTATACGACAAAAAGCGTCCGCAGTTGCAGGCACGGGTAGGTTCTTAACACAGGTGGGGCCGGTGCACCTCACGGCGCACCGGCCCCACGATGGTCACACTACCTGCCGAGACCGGTCTACCGGTAGACGAGCGGCAGGAACAGCACCTGCACCCGCTGGCCTGCGGTCGTGAAGGTCACGATGTACGGGTCCTGCATCGGGCCGTCGGCATCGCTCATGATGTTCGGGCCGACGGTCAGCGTGTAGGTCGTGCCGCCGAGCAGCGGCGCGGAGGGCGTGAAGGTCACGGTCTTCGTCGCGTCATCGTAGGTGACTGCGCCGGCGACTGTCGTGCTGTTCGTCGTGAGCGTGACCTTGCCGGCCAGCGAGTCCGGCTTGATCGGCCGGCTGAACGTCACGGACAGCGCGGCGCTGACGGGCACGCCGGTTGCGCCGTCCGCCGGATTCGAGCTGACCACGAGCGGGTCGCGCCAGTCGGGCACGGTGTCGTTGACGATCATCGTGCCGTCCGTGCCATAGTCCACCGTGAGCACCCGGTTGAGCAGTTCGTAAATCTCTTCCCACCACTCGACCGTATCCCAACTGCCGCGGGTGTACTTATACTCCAGCCGCGTGCCGTCCAGGATATCGAGCGTTACGCTCCAGGTGCTGTCGCCGGTCTTGGTCATCGCCAGGAGGCCGGGATTCCACGGCCCCATCTCCGGCAGCGTGCCGGGCAGGTAGACGGTGTCGGTGTCCGGCGTGAAGTCGGGCACGGTCACGTTGAACGTGACCTGCACCATCCGCGCCTCCGCAACGGCCTCCACATGGTTGGAAGCCGACGACCGGTTGTACGCCATATCCACGGCGACGATGTAGTACTCGTAGTTGCAGCCGGTCGAGACATCGCGGTCGACGTAGACCGTACCGGTGGTGACGATGGCGATGGCGTGCCAGGTGCCGATCGGGACGCCGCACAGCCGCCGGCGGTAGACTTCATAGCCGTAGAGGTCCGGTTCCGTGTTCGCGTCCCAGGCCAGCGAGATGCTGTCGGGCGTCGTGCCCGTCACATGCAGGTTGGTCGGGGCCGCGGGCGCGGTCGTATCATCGGACGGCACGACGATGAGCGTGCCGCCGCTGGTGACGCCGAGATGGAAGCCGCTGTAGGCCCAGTCGCGGCCGCCGGTCGTGCTGGCCCGCACGAGGAAGGTGAACTCGCCGAGCTGGTCGGGATAGAGCACGCCGGTCCACTGCTCCCACTCGCGGAGCATCTGGTCAGGCGAGTCGTTGTAGTCCTTCACGAACGTCATCGGCTGCCAGGTGTCCCACGTGCCGGGGAGCGTGCCGGGCACACCGTACCCGACCTGCAGGATGACGCCTTCCAGCGCGCCGGGCTTCTCCGATTCGAACTTGACGCGCACGCGGGCGTAGATGGGTTCGGTCGGCTGACCCGCGGCGATGGTGTGCGTGATGAGAAGCGGGTCTTCGAGGAGCAGGCCGGACAGCACCAGGTGCGGGATCGCGCTGACCTCGTTCGAATTCTCGCTCTCCAGGCCATCCACAACCGCGCGCACCACATAGTAGTACGTCTGGCTGTTGACGACAGCGGTGTCGGTGTACTGCGTGCCGGTGACCTCCGCCAGCAGCTCATAACCGCCGCCGGACACGTAGGACCGGTAGACCCGGTAGCCCGTCGCGCCCGGCACGGCCTGCCAGGTCAGCCGGACTGCGCCTTCATCCTCAACGGCCCGCAGGTTGGCCGGGGCCGGCGGCCGGACGACCTCGCCCTCGTGCACCAGCACCGCGCCCCACAGCCCGTTGAGCGTGACGGTCAGCGTGCCGTCCGTCACCGCGACCGTGCCGCCGTTCAGCGCGTCGGTGAAGGTCAGGCCGTTCGGCAGGTAGCCGTCCACCGGCACGTCGATGGTCTGGCCGGTCTTCGCGCGATTGACCACGACCACGGCCACGCCGTCGGCGTTCTGGCGGGCATAGGCCAGCGCGTCGTGTGTGTCATCGGTCAGCAGGGTGTCCCAACTGCCGGTGCGCAGGAAGCTGTACTGCGCCCGAAGCTGCCCCATCGCCTGATAGTGGGCCAGCAGCTCGGCGTCCGCCTTGCGCCAGTCAGGCAGGGCGTCGTAGCCCGGTTCGTCGGCCCACGGGTACGGCTGGCGGTTGTATGGGTCATCACGCGGGACATCGGACCCGAAGCCGGCCAGGCCCACCTCGTCGCCGTAGTACACGGTCGGCGCGCCCGGCAGCGTGAACTGGAGAATGGCAACGGTCTTGAGGCGGGCCTTGCCGTCCTCGAAGCCGTTGACCGGTGTGCGGTTCGCGCCGGTGCCCATGATGCCGTCGTGGTCCAGCTTGACGACCGCGCGGTTCGTGTCATGGCTGTCCAGCAGGTTCATGGCCGACTCCCACGCCGGCTCAGGATAGTCCTCCTGGATGCCGCGCAGCGCAGCCTCGAACTCGCTGGGCTCCAGCGGGTTGAGGTTCAGGTTGCCGTCGCCGTCGCTGAAGGGCGTGTCGCGCAGGAAGCTCAACAGCGCGGTGGCGAAACGATAGTTCATCGTGGAGTCGAACTTGTCGCCCAGCACCATCGGCCGCACGTCGCTCTCGTTCCACGTCTCCGAGTAGGTCTGGACCTCGGGGTCCTCGGCCCGCAGGATGGGCCGCCATTCCTGGAAGAAGCTCGGGTGAATCTCATTGGCGACATCCACGCGGTAGCCGTCCGCGCCCTCGCGCAGCCAGTACTTCGCCGCGGCATCGTCAGCGCGCATCCAGAACTCGCGCACCGCGTCGTTGTTGGTCGTGTTGACCTTCGGCAGCGTCACCACGCCGAACCACGCCTCGTAGTTCGTGTCACCTGCGCAGACGCCGGTGCCCGGCGGATTGGCCGGCGTGAAGTAGAACCAGTTGCGGTACGGGCTGTCCACCGACTCGCACGCGCCGACTTCCGGGTGGCGGCCAAAGCGGTCGAAGTAGATGCTGTCCGACGACACATGGTTGGGCACCAGGTCGAGGATCAGCTTCATGCCGCGCGCTTCGGTCTCCTGATCCAGCAGGTTGAAGAGCGCCAGGTCGCCCAGGCTCGGTGCAATCTCGAGGTAGTCGCGGCCGTCATACCGGTGGTTGGACGGCGAATCGAAGATGGGGTTGAAGTAGATGGCAGTGACGCCGAGGCTCTGGAGATAGTCCAGCTTGTCGATCACGCCCTGGAGGTCGCCGCCGTAGAAGGTGCTGCTGTAGGTCATGTGCCACGGATTTTCGGGCACGTTCGGCTCCGGGTCGGGCACGATGGTGTTCCACGGCGCAATGGGCCACGCGTGGCCCCGCTCCGCCGGGTAGAACCAGTCGGCCGCGGTTGGGTCGTTCACCTCGTCGCCGTTGCGGAACCGGTCGGGGAAAATCTGATAGATGGTCGCGTTCTTCGCCCAGTCCGGTACGCTATATGCAGGATCGTAAACGTAGATGTCGAAGGGCGTAACCTGGTTGCTGTTGGAGCCGGCGCCCCAGCCGCCGTCAGCCGCTGCGTCGTCGCCGTAGTAGACGATCTTGTCGCCATCGACCGCGCCGAAGACGTACTGCAGGACGGTCAGATGGTCGGGCGCGGAGAAGCTTACTTCCCAGATGTCGTAGCCCCAGGTGTTGGCGTCGGACGGTACCGTAGCAATCTTCGTCATGCGGTAGGTGCTGGCGCCCCCGCCGAACGTATCGGCCACCCGCACGCCAACCGCCTCAGCGTCGCCCGCGGTCGTGCGGAAGCGCAGGCGAATCTCCGTCCCCATCGTCACCGCGCCGAACGGCGTGCGGTAGAGCGGGTCGCGCGAGTCATGGCCGAGGCCGTCCCACCAGATGTCGCCATCGATGCCCGGCTCGGTCGGGTTGTTGATCGTGTCGCGAATCTCTTTGGTCGTGTCATTGAAGGTAAAGGTGACGGCGGCGCCGCCCGCAGGCACGACCAGGCTGATGTTCGCGCCGCCCGGTGCACCGCCCGCGCCGTAGTTCTCGTCCCAGCTTTCATTGACCGCGACCTTATACTCGTAGGAGCCGGCGGGCAGGGTCAGCGTAATCTCGTAGACGCCGTTCGCGTCCTTGTCCTTCATCCAGCCCTTGAGGTTGTCGGGCGCCCAGTCTGCGCCGCCGGCCGCGGCCATCAGGTTGCCAACCAGCACGACAATCCGGCTGTCGGGCCGCGAGGCGACGTAGTTGTCGCTGCGGTCATAGTAGAAGTGGACCTGCTGACCGGTCGTCGCGACGGTGAACGGGACGTTTGCGCCGCCGGGCACGCCGTTCACGCCGTAGTTCTCGGTCCAGGAGCCGCCGACTGTCGCCTTGAATTCGTAGCTGCCGGGCGGAATCGCGTTTGTGGTGAACTTCCAGACGCCGTCGTTGTTGGCGTCGGTCGCCTGCGTGTTGAGGTTGTCGGGCGCCCAGTTGCCGCCGAGCCCCGCGGCTTCAGGGTAGCTGCCGGGGAAGGTGACCAGCAGCGCGGGCGGCGGGGGCGGCTCGCTGGACTTGACCTCTGCGCTGATGATGTGCGTCACCGGGTCGTAGGTGAACAGGACGTCCGAGCCGCCTGCGGGCACGGCCAGCGGGAGATTCGCGCCCCCGGGATCACCGTTTGCGCCGTAGTTGACATCCCAGCTCTCGTTGAGCGCGACCTTATACTCGTAGTTGCCGGCAGGCAGGGCCTTTGCCAGGAAGGTGTACTTGCCCTCACCGTCAGGTCCCTTGAGCAGCGTCTTGAGGTTGTCGGGCATCCAGTCGCCGGCCGCGCCGGCCTCCGACTGGAAGCTGCCGACCGCGACGGCGATCACCTGGTTGGCGTTGTCCGCAACGTAGTGATCCGCCGGGTCATAGTACCACCTGACGGTCTGGTCGGCGGCGAGGGTGAAGGGGACGTTATTGGCAGGATACGCCTTGCTCCAGTCACCGTCCTCGACGATCTTGTACTCGTAGGCGCCTGCGGGCACGGCGGCTTCGAACTTCCAGACGCCGTCGCCGTTGGCATCGGTCAGGTTTGTTGCGGGATCGTTGTTGAGCCAGTCGCCGCTGCCGCCGATCTCGCTTTCGAAGCTGCCGGCAACGTTGACCTGCGACAATGCGGGGGCCGCCATCGCCAGCGGCGCGAGGGTCAACAGCATACTCAGGATGGTCAATAGCGCAATCAGGCGATACTTCGACATACGAAACTCCTTCCTATCCATGAAGCTACAAACATATGCGAGCACAAAAAAGCCGTCACCCGCAAGCGGGCGCGGCCTTTTTAGCGCACTGGTAGATGGGACAGGGACATGAGCGTCAAGGCATACCTCTTGGATCAGCACTGAAGCAAGATGGAATCGACGGCAGTCTGTACGGTTAACGCAACAAGCAGCGTTTTGATACTAGCACAGCGGTGCCGCAGTGTCAACAGGGTTTTTGTGGAAGGTCGCGGGCGTGATATACTGCGGGTAATGAAGTTCTTCAGGAGAAAAGTGGGTGACGAAGAAGCAAAAGCTGCTTGCAAAGGCACTGCAAGGATCGAAGAATATCGCTTTTGCGGATGCAGTCGCACTGGTCGAAGCGTTTGGCTTTCGTCTTGCCCGGGTCAGTGGTAGCCATCACATCTATACCAGGGTTGACATTCCTGAAATGGTGAATTTGCAGGAGGTGGACGGCAAGGTCAAGCCTTATCAGTTGAAGCAATTCCTGGCACTGGTCGAGCAGCATAACCTTGAATTGGAGTCGGATTGATGAAAGATTACCACATCAATATCTTCTATAGCGAAGAGGACGACGGCTATATCGCTGATATTCCTGATCTCAAGAGCTGCTCTGCTTTCGGAAACACCCCTGTGGAAGCACTGGCGGAATTACAGATTGCCAAGGCTGCATGGCTCGAAGCAGCGCGTGCGCAGGGGAAGGTAATACCGCGACCCCGTTATCGTCCTGCCATTTACAAGGCTGCTGCTTGATGCCTAGTCCCCCCGGCCCGGGCAACCGCCCGCCGCTCGATGACCTGGCGGCTCTGCGCGACGGGCCGCACGCGTTCCTGCTCCAGGTCGCACGCACCTACGGCCCGATCGTGCGTTATCCTGTCGGGCCGCTGGCCGTCTACCTCGTCTGCGCGCCGGATGGGGTCAAGCACGTGCTGCAGGACAACCACCGCAACTACTGCAAGGACACCTTCCAGTACAACCTGCTGAGCACCATCACCGGCCACGGGCTGCTGACGAGCGACGGCGACTTCTGGCTGCGGCAGCGGCGGCTCGCGCAGCCGGCGTTTCACCGCACGCGCATCGCGGCGTTTGCGCCGATGATGGCTGCAGCGGCAGAGGGCATGTTGGCGTGCTGGGATGAGCACGCGGCCCGCGGCGAGCCGCTGGACGTTGCGGCGGAGATGATGCACGTCGCGCTCCAGATTGTCGGCAAGGCGATGTTCAGTGCGGAGATCGGGGATCAGGCGGACGAGCTCGCGACCGCGACCCTGACCGTGCTCGATCATATCGTAGGCCGGGCGCGCACCTTCGGCGTTGTGCCGGAATGGCTGCCCACGCGCGGGAACCGGGCCCACCGCCGCGCCATGCGGGTGCTCGACCGTGCGGTATATGGCACGATCAACGCGCGGCGGGGGCGGCATCCTTCGACTGGCCTTGCTTCGTTATCAACGGTGAGCCGTCCACCCGCTCAGGATGCTTCACCAAGCGGATTGGGGCATCCTGAGCGGAGTCCCATCGGCAGTTTCGGTGGGACGCAGTCGAAGGATGCTGAGGATGCGCAGGCCCTCGACGATCTGCTCGCCATGCTTATGGCCGCGACGGATGAACCGACCGGCGAGCGCATGAGCGACCAACACCTGCGCGATGAATCGATGACCATGCTCATTGCGGGGCATGAGACGGTCGCGAGCGCGCTGGCGTGGACGTGGCAACTGCTGGCGGAGCACCCGGAGGCCGAGGCGCGGCTGCACGCGGAACTTGAAGAGGTGCTGGGCGGCCGCGCAGCCACGATGGCCGACCTGCCGAGGCTGCGCTATACCGAGTGGGTGTTCCAGGAGGCGCTGCGGCTCTACCCGCCCGCGTGGATCATCACGCGCAAGGCGCTGGCCGACGACACGGTGTGCGGTTATCACGTGCCCGCGGGCGCGTTAGTGGTGTGCAGCCCGTACGTGACGCACCGGCTGGCGGACGTATGGGACGAGCCGGATGCGTTCCGGCCGGAGCGGTTCGGCCCGGAAGCGTCCGCCGGCCGGAACCGCTTCGCCTACTACCCGTTCGGCGGCGGCCCGCGGCTGTGCATCGGCAACTACTTCGCGCAGGTCGAGGCCAGCCTGATCATCGCGGCCGTCGCGCAGCGTTACCGCCTGCGACCGGTCGAGGGTCATCCGGTCGTGGTCGAGCCGGGCGTCACGCTGAGGCCGAAACACGGGTTGATGATGC
>DAOUGK010000550.1:0-14600 GCA_034429055.1 Anaerolineae bacterium
GCTGCGCGCCAGAGCCTGCTCGGGATAACCCAGGAGCCAAAGGTTCAGGGCCGAAATGGCGAGACCCAGGGCCTCCACGTCCACGCCGAGGGTGGACACCAATTGCGCTCGCCGCACCGGCGTCAACCAGGTCCACTCCACGGCGAAGTGCTGCTCCGACGCCTGCAGGCGCCCCAGATAATGTTCGTTAATGCCACAATGGCAGATGGCGAGGCCGACCAAGTCCTCTTCGCCGGCTTCTGTGGCCTCACTGCGCAGCCGCGCGGCCTCAGCCAGCGATTCCTCAAATGCGCCGTTAGCCATCCGCCGCTCCATACCCGTGGCAAGGAGCAGTAGCCCGGATCGCCCGTAGGCGCGACCTGCCCGGGCCCCGGTTGCCCGCTCGATGGCATCCGCCTGCTCGGCACTGGCGATACCGCTGAGACAGCGCTGCGGTCCCAGGCGCGCCACTTCCAGCAGCTGCGCCACTTGCGTACGTTCCTCAGATTGAGGCACAGCCGCCAGCAGGTCCAGCGCGTGGTCGAAGCGGGCGAGCGCTTCCCTGAATGCCGACATCCTCATGGCGTGGTGTCCCGCATCGGAGAGCGCGCGGGCAGCCTGCAGCGGAAGGCCTGCCGACTCGTAATGCCAGGCAAGCTGCAGGCCCAGGCGTTCGCGTTCTTCGGCATCTCCAGCGTACTGACGGCTGAGGCCGGCGGCGACTGCCTCATGCCAGCGCGCCCGTTCGACGGGGTCGAGCTGCTCGTAAAGGTACTTCTGATACAGGTGGTGCCGGAACCGATACATGGCGTCCTGCCCGGCGCCGGACCGGCGCAGGCCTTCCGGCCGGACAAGCAGGTGCTGGCGACTCAGTGGGCCGCTGAGGCAGTCGATGACATCCCGGGAGGGGGCGTCCAACAACCCGGCCACCGTCTCGCCGGAGAAACTGTCCCCTTGCACGCTGGCGCACGAAAGAATAGAACGGCAGCGAGCCGGCAGGCGGCCGATCCGCTCACCGATGGCTGCCTCGACTCGTGCCGGGAGTGCACCCCAATCCAGTGAGGCGCGCGCCATCCACCGCCCCGCCTCATCCTTGAAGACCTCGCCGCGCTCCTGCAGATCGCGGAGGAGCTCCACGGTGAAGAGCGCATGCCCGCCCGTCTGGGCGTAGAGCGCATCGCGGAAGCGCGCGCCAAGGCGATTGGGCTCAGTGTCCACCAAGGCTTCGACAAATGCGCGGCCATCGGAGTTATCCAGCTCGACCAGAATGTCGCCCCTGAGGAGGCGCAGCTCGCCAGTCACCGCGGCAAGCGGATGGCCGCTTAGTTGCCCCGTGTGCGGGTCCGGCCGGCCCAGCGCCACCGTGGCCGAGCGATAGGCCATTAGGGTCAGCAGGCGGCTGTGCTCCAGCTCCCGGCCCAAGCGCCGAAGGAAATCAGCACTGGCATCATCCACCCAGTGCAGGTCGTCAAGAAGGAGGAGCAGGGGTTGCTGGCGGGCAATCGCCGCAAGGGTCACGAGCAGTTGGTCAAGCAGGACACCTTGCGCAAGCGTCGCTGGGGTCCGGTCTGGCAGCGTTTTCCACCAGGGCTGGCGAGTGTGGGGATCGATTGCACCCGGTCCAAGCGCGCGAGCCCGGCGGAGGACGGAAGCCACCGGTACGAGCGGACCAACGAGGCCCAATCCGTGTTCGCTAAGTGCGGCGAGCAGCGGGCCAGTCGCGCCGCGCAGCCGGGCAAGCTGTGCCGCGTCACGCAGCCACCAGGCCACGGGGTTGTCAAGGTCACCGAAGAGCACTTCGGCCAGCCTGCGCAGGGGGGCAAGAGGGTCTACAGCGCCGCCGGGGCTGCACCGGGCCGTGGCGACCAGCAGGTCCGGGTATTGTGCCATCGCTGTCGAAGCGAAGGCTTCCAGCAACGCCGTCTTGCCGCTGCCCGCTTCACCGCTGATGAAGGCGAAGCAGGTCTGGCCCGCGCGCGCATCTGCGAGATAGTTGCTGAGCCGGTCCAGCTCCTGTGCGCGCGCAACGAGCGGCGGCTGGGCGGACGGGGGGTAGCTGGTTGAAGCTCGCAGGTGGCCCGTGACGGCTTGCCTGTTGAAGGTCGGATTACTGGCAAGCAGCTCGCCTGACAGAATCGCTGCGTGGAGCGCCTGGGTGCTGGCCGCGGGTTGGACACCGAGCTCGGCCTGCAGCACACGGCTGCAGATGTCATACTGGCGCAGCGCTTCGTCGCGGCGACCGGTCAGCGCCAGCGCACGCATGTAGCTGCGGTGAGCCTCTTCAAGCCACGGTTCCATCTGGAGCTGCAGGCGGGCGGCCGCCACGGCCCTCGTGTAATCGCCCCGGCGCTCGAAGTCGGTGGACTGTTCTTCGAGGATGTCCAGCGCCAACCGATGGTAATACTCCTGCTTGTTTAGCAGCCAGGTCTGGAAAACTTCGCTATCGGGCACGGCGAAACCTGCGAGCAGATCGCTGCAGAGTTCGGCGGGCAATACCTCCTGGCAGCGTGTCGGAGAGCGCGCAAGCGCCTCCAGCTCGGCCACATCCAGTGCGTAGGTGCTGTGGGTGTTGAATTGCACATCCGTGGGAGTCACAAACAGGAAGGGAGGGGGTGCAGGGTTGGATGGCCGGTGGTCGCCCAGCACTCGCCGCACACAGGAGAGCGCCTGCCGCAGGCTCGCGCGTGCAACGGTGTCGGGCCGGTCAGGCCAAAGCAGCCCCGCCAGGGTCTCGCGGCGGTGGGGCCGGTCTGCCTCCGTCATGAGGAAGGCCAGCAGGGCCCGGCCTTTGTCGGACTCAAAGCCGTAGATGGTTTCGCCATCCAACTCGACGCGAAAACCGCCCAACAAGTGCACAGCTAGCTGTGGCATGGTCCTACTCCGATTGGGCTTAACGTCTGGATTATACCATATTCCGTCTTCTTTGCCAAGCCCATTCTGATAATTCACGAAGAGATGTTTACGATCTGCTGACGGAACCATTACGCCAGGGCGGTATACACACCGGTGGATTGTCTGAAGCAGCCCGGGGAGCCAGCTGCGATGGGAGATGTAGATGGGGATATCCAGCCATTTGAACGACGCCGGCAGGAGGCGGCGGCCTTACCGCTGCTTCCTGTTTCGCTGTTGGCTCGAAGAAAGCACCGAAACGGGGAGCGAACCGGGCTGGCGCTTCACCGTTCAACAGGCCGGTCCCAACACAGCCCGCCATTGTTTTGCGTGTCTGTCTGATGCCGTGGCCTACGTGGAGACCCAACTCTCATCTTGTGCGGACCTATCCCGCGACCAACCGCTGATTCTTTGCCGTCCATTTTCTGCACCGCAAAAGAGGAACCCAACCGAAGGAGCTTGACACCATGTTTACGCGCAAGGTCCCGCTTGTCGCCGCATTCCTGTGCGGCATCCTCCTCCTCATGGCCGGTGTGGCGCCCGCCTGGGCCCAATCGGAAACGCCCACTTCCCCTGACGCTGAACCGGCAGCGGCGCCTGAGGCTGTGCCTTCAGCGATTGACGAAGCACCCTCGCAGTATATCAGCTACCAGGGCACGCTGCGGGACAGCAGCGGCAACCCGGACAATGGCACGCACGCGATGAGCGTTGCCATCTACGACAACGCGGCGGCCAGCGGCACCGCACTCTTCACCCAGTCGTTTAGCGGGGTGCAGGTGCGCAACGGCCACTTCAGCCTGCTGTTCAGCGGCGTGGGTCCCGCCGTGTTCAGCGGCAAGGACCGCTTCCTGCAGCTCACCGTCGATGGCACGGCGCTGACGCCGACGCAGCGGCTGGCGCCCGTGCCCTATGCGGTCTCGTCCAATTATGCCAATTCGCTCGCCGCGCCCGATGGCGACCCGCTCGCGCCGATTTCGGTGAACAACGATGGGAACGTTACCGTCGCCAATCCGTACACGCTGAACTTCGGCTCCAGCACGCGCCAGATGGTGAACCTGTGGGGAACGGCCTACGGCCTCGGGGTGCAGAATTATACGACCTACTTCCGCGCCGATAACAACTTTGCGTGGTTTCTGGACGGCACGCACAGCGACACCGCGCTGGACCCCGGCGCGGGCGGCACTGTAGCCATGGTGCTGGCTGGAGGTAATCTGGGTGTCGGCACGAGCAGCCCGGCTGCCCGGCTCCATGTAGCCACTGCGAGCGGCAACAACATTCCTCAGATCACAACCGCCACTGACAATATTGCCGGCATCGAATACTATTCCAACGGAAAGCGCTGGCAGCTCAGCAAGCGCGCTTCCCCCGAAGGCGATGAGCTGCGCTTCTATTACCACGATGGGTCGAGCTGGCAGGCGCCCGCTGTTCGGGTCAAGCCGGACGGCTCTGTCAATATTCAGTCCAATCTCACGGTGGGCAGCGATAACCACAAGCCCATCATCTTCCGCAGCCACACCTTCGGCCGGCATTACGACTACGCCAACTGGTACCCCTATATCCGGTATGATTCGTGGATCTGCGCGATCATCGGGTTCAACGTCGCGGCAGACTTTGACGAAGGCGGAGACAAGACCCCGGCGTTAGCAGTCGAAGCGCTGGTTCATGAATCGGGCGGCGTCCAATACTGGTATTTCCATCATGACATCGCAACCGACAACTACCAAGACTGGACGACCCACATCATGTGTGTTGATAGACGCCTGGCCTCGGAGTGACAGACATGGGGCCGATGACCGACATGAACCTAAGAAGGAGGGTCCCATGAAGTCTCTCAGGTTATTCGGGGGTCTGGCGGCGTTTGCACTGCTGGCCGTGCTGGCCCTCGCGCCTCCGGCGATGGCGGATACGGTCCCTGGCGGCGTCGCATCGATCAGTGCCAGCCTGGACGAAACCTCGGCCGGCATGAGCGGCGTGGCCGGCGACCGCATCAGTACAGCAGCGGGAGTCACGGTCGATCCCGCGGCCTTCCCCGCGGCGCGCCTCTCCAGCACGGATATTTCGGGCGTGCGTATCGGCTGGGACCTGGCGGCCGACACGAATCAGATCGGCAAACCGGGCGTGGATAACGGCGTCGTCTACGCGCTGGCGACCGCGGCCGACGGCACGGTCTATGCCGGCGGCAGCTTCACCTCTGCCGGTGGCAACACCGCCATCCAGTACATCGGCAGGTGGCGCCGCAACACCGGCTGGGCCAGCCTCGGCACGTTCTCCGCAGGCACGGTGCGCGCCATCGCGATCGGCCCGGACGGCAAGGTGTATGCCGGCGGCGACTTCAGCGACGTCAAAGTATGGAACGGCAGCGCGTGGTCCTCGCTGGGTGGATCGCCGTTCAGCGGCGGCTCGGTGCGCGCGCTGGCCGTCAGTGGCAGCGTCGTCTACGCGGGCGGCGATTTCACCGCGCCTGCCGCCGGCCTCGCCCGCTACAGCGGCGGCGCCTGGTCCGCGGTCGGCGGCGGTCTCTACAATGGGAACGCCGACGCCTACGCCCTGCTCCTCGTGGGCAGCGACTTGTACGTCGGCGGGGCATTCCTCAACGTCGGCGCATCTGACGGTCTGCCCGCGGCCAACTTGGCCCGCTGGGACGGCGCCGAGTGGTACACGGTGGGCTCCGCCCCGCCCCTGAGCGCGCAGCAGTACGTGGATGCGCTCGCGTCCAGCGAGGGCAACCTGTACGTGGCGAACCGCGATGTGGCATCCGGCGGCTTCCACTTCTATCAAGTGACGAGCCCGGCTGGCGCCGCGACGTGGAACCAGTTGGCCTACAGCACCAACTGCAACGACATCGCGAACGACTGCGACCGCGTGTATGCCATCTCGGCCAGCCAGAACAACGTCTTCATCGGCGGCACCTTCACCAACAGCAACGCCACCTTCAACCCCGCGCTGACCACCACCACGAGCAGCATGGCCTGGTGGAATCGCAAGGCTAATACCTGGTCAGCGATGGACGGCGGCGTGACAGCACCGGTCAGCGGCGTCATCCCCGGCTGGATGCAGGGAGTGCACGCGCTGGTCATGGATCGTTCCAGCCTTTACGCGGGCGGCGAGTTTATGACTGCCAAGGGTTCGACGGTGCCTGCCGCGCGCATGTCGCGCTGGAGCCAGACCATCGCAGACCTGGCGCTCTACGGCACGGCCAGCCCGACCGGCACGGTCTACGTGGGCGATCAGATCACCTACAATCTGACCATCGAGAACATAGGGTATGCGACCGCGACGGGCACGTCGCTCTACGCCACGCTGCCTGCGGGCGTCACGTTCGTGTCCGCCACCAGCCCCTGCACGCACAGCGCGGGCGTCGTGACCTGCAATATCGGCAACCTCAACCTTGCCGCCAGCACGTCCAAGAGCATCGTTGTCAAGGTCCCGACGACGGCGACCGGCGGCACGGTCTACGACTTCAGCGCCAACGTCAAGGCCAATCAGTATGACCCGACCCTGGTCAGCGCGTTCTACGGGAACAGCCAGATTGCATACTCGCACACGACGCAGGAGAAGGCAGTCCTGACCCTGGCGATGACCGGCCCGGACACGGCCGCCGGCAACGAAGTGCTGACCTACAACATGACCGTCGTCAACACCGGCCCGTCGATCGCACACGGCACTTCTCTCGTCGACACGCTGCCCGCGGGGGCCGTGTTCACCGAGGCCAGCAGCGGCTGTACCTACAGTTCGTCCACCGGAAAGGTGACGTGCAGCCTGGGCGACATGGCTGTCGGCGCAAGCGAAACGCGCACCGTGAGCTACATGACCGGCGGATGCACGACCGGCGCGCTGGTCAACAACGCGACCGCGACCTCCCCGCAGACGCAGACTGCGCCGACGGCTCAGAAATCCACCACGATCGCCGCGTTCACCGGCCTGGCGATCAACAAGTCGGACGGCCTGACCATCGCCGGCCTCAACGAGCTCCTGACCTACAAGATCAAGACCTGGGCCTGCGGCGCAAGCGTCACCAACGTGGTTATCACAGATCCGCTGCCCGCGAGCCTGACCTGGGACACGACCACGATGACCGCGGGCACGTGCTCGCAGGACAGCGGCACCGTGACGTGCAATGTGGGCACGCTGGCGAGCGGCGGTGCGGTCGATGTGGGCATCAAGGCCAGAACTACCGTCGAGGAGATGCTGAGCAACACGGCCACGGCCAGCGGTGACAGCGTGACGAGCGTCAGCGCGACGGACGATGACACGCAGGTCGGCGATTTCGCGGACCTGACCCTGGCGCTGACCGCGCCGGCAGACGTGACTGCGGGCGTGGCCTTCAGCTATACGTTCGCTGTCACCAACAACGGGCCTTCATCTGTGACCGATGCGTCCGTGGCAGTGGACCTGCCCGACGGCATCTACTACAACTCCGCAACGGGCGCAACCTGCGCGCTGGACACAGGATCGCTGAATATCTCTGCGAACCTGACCTGTAACGTGGGCGCGATGGCGGTCGATGAAACCAAGTCGTTCACGCTCAGCGCGACCGCGGTGCAGCCCGTGCAGGGCGCGGACGTCGCCTACACGGCTAGCGCGACGGTCGACAGCGCAAAGGACCACGACACGGCTGCGGCGAACACGGATGACGCGGACGCGACCGCGAGCGCGGGCACGCTGGCGCTCCAGACGTTGGACGGCATGGAGGTCAGCGCCTACGTCTTCGAGACCGCCGGCGGCAACAAGCGCGCGTACGGCATCGCGCTCGATGACCACTTCTACCTGGCCGGGCTGAACGACTCGGTCCTGTTTGCAGCCTCCGGCGCGACGAGCCTGGCGGGCGGCGGCAAGCTCAACTACAAGAAGGGCGACGTGCCCGTGTACGAGGGCGACTTCAGCAGTACGAAGACCGCGGCCTGGAAGCTCACGCTCGACCCAGCCGGCGAGGCGAAGGTGCCCGACGTGGCAGGCTTCGAGATCACCACGCCGGAGAACAGCACGCTGACCGAAGTCGATCTGCCCAACGGCAAGGTGAAGGGCACGACCGACGAGCTAAAGCTGGACCCGCCGAATTTCGAAAAGGAAGTGAGCGCAGACTTCGAGCTGGATTCCAGCACGACCAAGCCGAACAAGCCTTCGTACGGCGGCAAGGTCAACGAGGCGTTCCAGCTCGACGCGGGCATCTTCAAGCTCGATATCCCGACCGACGCGCCCATCAGCGACACGGGCATCAACTCGACCAGCAATGTGGACCTGGTCATGCCCGTGTACTTCGGCAGCGGCGAGGTGACCGGCTCCTCTGCGGGCCTGCGCCACTGGCCGGGGCTGGACGACGCGTCCATGACGGTCGGCGGCGCGCCGGGCGCGGGCTTCGACGTGCCCGACCTGAAGTTCGACACCGCGGAGAACTTCAAGGTTAAGGGCGGTACGGGCCAACTCGTCAGCGCGGGCGGCAAGTACGAGGCGGTCATCACCTCCGCGAAGCTGGAAGTCGATCTGCCAGCCAACGCGGACAAGGAAATCAAGAAGCCGGCGGAGTAGGGCGGCACGCTCGATACCGTCTACCTGAGCCCGAAGATGAAGGACGACGGCACGCCGGAAACCCTGCCGGACGGTTCCATCGACTCCGATATCAGCAGCTCGGCGCTGCCGGAATTCCACCTGGACGTGGCGAAGGGCGACCTGAAAGTCGTCTCGGCCATGCTCAAGAAGGACGGCGTCTCGGTCAGTCTGGCGGACTACAAGATGCCGCCGGAACTCGGCGAGCGCAACAAGGTCACCCCTGACGTCAAGATGAAGCCGAAGAAGGACGTCACCCAGGCCGAGATGAAGGTCAATACGGATGAGACCTTCGACGTGGCCGACATGGACGTCAAGGATGGCGAGAAGCTGAAGGTCAAGGAGGCAAAGGCGAAGGTCGTCCAGCAGGCCGACGGCTTCAAGCTGGACGTCACCAGCGGCAAGGTCCAGGTCACGGTGCTGGAGCAGAACGACAAGCTCACCGACCTGGGCAGCGCGACCGTCGACAAGGACGGCAAGCTGGACGGCAAGCTGGCGAACGATGAGCTGACCATCAAGGTGGCTTCGGCGGACCTGACGATGAAGGGCCTGAGCAAGGATCACGCCTTGACGAGCGCAAAGGGCCTTGAATCCGATGCAGGGAAGTGGAAGCTGCCTGACGAGCTGGGCGGCCAGGAGAAGGACTTCGCCCCGACCGATAAGATCAAGATCGATCATCGGGGCCTGAAGATCAACGAGGACAAGGAAGTCGACTTCCCAGCAGGCAATCTTGACGACAACGGTCATCCCTTTGAAGAGGGCAAGGCCAAGCTCAAGGAGGCGGACGACCGCACCTACAAGCTGGAGATCACCAACAAGCTGCAGATCGACATCCCCGGCTCACAGGGCAGGAAACCGAAGGAAAATCCGACCGACCCGGACGAGAAGCCGGATGCCGAGCTGACCCTCGACAGCCAGAAGAAGATCACCGGCAAGGTCAAGGACATGGAGCTGATCGTTTCCGGTCTGACCCTAAAGGATACGGAGTGGAAGGTCGAGAAGGGCCAGGTCTTCTCCGATCAGGCCGAGATGAAACAGATCGAGGACTTCGGAGGCGAAAAGGCGCAGCTCGGCCAGATGGCGGTCCTGGACAAGGATGCCGGGCTGGTGCTGGGCGAAGAGGCGGGTGCGGCTGCGCTGGCCGGCCTGTCACTGGATGCAATCGAGGAGGTGGCAGACATCAACGTCACCCTGCCCTCGCTCGAATACCTCGGCTTCAGCATGTTCAACGTCGAGGGCTCCATCCATGCGACCGACCGCTATGCGGCGGATGGCTCGTACTGCATGGACGATGATGGCGAATCGACCGATGCATGCGACGGCGTCAAGGACAGCTACGCCATTCACGCGCTGGCGAGCCTGGGCCTGGAGGATATGTTTGGCGGCGGCGGCGAAGGCGGCGGCTCCGGCTCCGGCGGGGGCGACAGCAGCGGCGGCGGCGAGGGCGAAGGCGGCGGCATGCCCTGCTCCAGCATCTCGGTCGAGATCGACCTGGTGCTGGGCGAGCATCAGGCCACGATGGTCAGCATCAGGCCGACCGATGGCCGCATCATCGCGTCGACCCTGGCGGTGGCGGCGAACCCCGATGCCACGGACACTGCTAACCTGGAGCTGCGCGCCATCGCGGCCCAGTTGATGCTCTCGTGCTCGGTGCCGCTCGGCCAGTCCGGGCTGCAAATCAGCGAGTTCAGCGGCGGGTTCGAGATGGACAAGGACCTCGACCTGCTGCGCGTCAACGTGGGCGCGAACATCGAGACGGTGATGGCGATTCCGCCGCCCATCGATGCGGCGGTGGCGGAGGGTGCAGTCACCGCGACGATCGAGGTCAAGCCGCAGCACTACTTCCGCGTCGAGGGCGAGGTGACGGTCATCGGCTTCATCAAGATGGCCGAGGGCTATGCCCAGGTGGACTTCACCGACTACGGCATGCCCAACGGCGTCGAGGCCGAGGTCACACTGCGCTACCCGATCTTCATGGAGGGCACGGTCGGCTTCCATGTCTGGACGGACTGGGACCCGCTGAACGACGGCGCACCGGAGTTCGGCGATTTCCACTTCACCGGCTGGGCCGGCGTCAAGATCGGCATCTCCAAGGGCCTGATCTGGGAAGGGTGCGCGCTGGGCATCTGCATCTCCATCCCGCCGTGGGACCTCTGGCTGGCTGAAGTCAGCGCGGAGATCGGCGAGTTCTGCGCCGAGGGCGGGGGCAGCGTGTGGGGCTTCAAGTGCGAAATCTCGATCCTGAGCGGCCTGTGGTCCGGCGGCATGTACGTCGACGCGGACGGGAACATCGATTTCGGCGACGTCGACGAGTATGTGCTGTATGACAACGAGGAGGTGACGGCCGCGTTCCTTGCCTGGCGGGAGGTCCAGGCGGGCAAGCTGGCAGGCAGCGCATCTCTCGCGGCACGCGAGAAATTCAAGGGTTTCGCGTTCGCGCCCGACGACATCTCGTATACCTATAACATCGCGGCGCCGTCGGACCTCGCGTTCATGCTGACCCGCACGGGCGTCGAACCGACCATGACGCTCGAAGACCCGGCCGGCAACACGATCGACCCGTACACGCCGGACACGAACCCGAGCGTCGCTTATGATGAGGCGACGAGCGACACGGTGGACGAGGACGGCAACACGGTCACGACGACGCAGGTGACTTACATCGTCGCTGACGCAACGCCGGGCGACTGGCAGGTCCATCTGCACGGCGACACGGAGAGCTCCGACTACATCTTCACCGTGCTCGGCGCGGGCCTCGCGCCATCGCTCAGCAATGTGCAGGTCACCGACAACGGCGACGGTACGGCTGCTGTGAGTTGGCAGTTGACGGATGACGCCGCGCCGGTGGTTAACATCTATGCGACGCTGGGGCCGACCGAAACCGAGATTACCAGCCCCGCGAACCCGGCGGAGAAGATGACCCTGCCGGTGTTCGGCGGCGAACGATTGTTGCAAGTCCTGGATTCGAAGACCGATGGCAGCGCCAACACCCGGACCATCGACCTGAGCGGGCTGGAGAACGGCGACTACTACATCCATGTCGAAGCCGACGACGCACAGGACCCGCCGCAGCACCAGTACTGGCTCGACGGCGACGGGAACAAGGCGAAGCTGACGGTGAACCGGCCGCTGCCGGCGGCGTGGACCACGGCGAACATCCGCGTGACGCCCGAGTACATGGGGCTCCACGTCGCGTTCGACCCGCTGGACCACCCGGACATCGACAGGCACATCGTGCGCTTCAGCGATGCACCGGCAGATGGGACGCCGACCTACACGCGCCTGGTCACGACCACGACCAACTTCGCAAACAGCGAAGACTGGCTCGTGCCGGGCCAGACCTACTACGTCTCGGTGGCCGCATACGAAGGCGACACCGGCCATGTTGACGGGACGACCGGCGAGTTCGTCGGCGCAACTCTCATCTGGTCGGACGAGGTGACGGGCGTACCGCTGGGCGCCAGCTTCGAGCTGGTGACCGCGGAGCCTGCGATCACGGTGGTCGGCGGCGGCGACTCGGCGCTGGCCTACTTCCAGGTGATCAACACCGGCGACGTCACGCCGAACGTGGGCCTCTACGTGGCGGACGCGCCGGAAGGCATCGACGCCAAACTGATCCACCGGTTTGTCCTCGCGACGGCGAGCGGCGCGGTGGGTTCACTCGAACTCTCTGCGACCGACACGCTGCGCGGGGGCACGTACCCGGTGACCATTGCAGGCTCGGCGGGCGGCACCACCCGGACGCTGGAGCTGCTGGTCACGGTGGAAGAGCCGCGCTTCGAGCTGGCAGCCACCCCCGCCGCGCTCACGATGGCAACAGGTGAGTCGGTCCAGGTGCAGATCGCGGCTACGCGGCTGTTCGGTGAGCTGGACCCGATCAACCTCGACATCGTCGCGCCGCGCGGCCTGGGCTGGAGCATCGACGATGACCGGCTGGAGGGCAGCGACAACGCCATACTGACGCTGAGCGACACCTTCATGTTGACCGGCGGCGACTACACGCTGCACGTGCTCGGCCGCGACGGCGAGCATGTGTATGATCTGCCCATTGCGCTGGAACTCGCCAAGCCAAAGTTCACGCTGGCCGCGGTCCCGCTCAACTGGCGGGTCGCGCCGGACGGACAGGTCGCTATCCGGCTGGATGTCGGCGCCGAGTACGACTGGGATACCCCGGTCACGCTCTCGGTCAATCCTGATTACCTGCCCTACGGCATCACCGGCGGCCTGGCAGCCACGACGAGCGGCACGCCGGCAACCTCGCTGACCGTTACCGCGCCGGCCACCGTCTACCTGAAGGTGGCTGCAGCAGCGGATGCGGCCGAGGACCTCTACGTGCTGCACGTGGATGCGGCATCGGGCGGCCAGACTGCGGTCGTCGAGCCCCGGCTGTGGGTCAGGACGGCCTGCGACGTGGCCGACCTATCTGTGACGGTCGAAGATGATCCCGATCCGGTGCAGACCGGCCAGGATCTCACCTACGACCTGACGGTGGCAAACAACGGACCCTGCTCTGCGAGCGGCAGAACGCTGACCTTTGCGCTGCCGGCAGGCGCGGCGTGGAAATCCGGCGCCGGCTGTACGGCCAGCGGCAGCACGGTCACCTGCAGTGTCGGTGCGCTGAACACCGGCGCGACGACGGGCGTGAGTGCAGTCATCACCGCCCCTGCCGCCGGTACAGGCAGCCTGAACACGACCTTCACCCTGAATGACATCGCGGCAGACTGGGAGCCGGGCAACGACACCGCTGCGGCGGAGACGCTGCTCAACAGCGCGCCGGTCATCGGCACGCTGGCCCTCATGCCGGACGCGATCGAGGGGCAGGACCTGTATGCCGAGGCTGCATTCACCGACGCGGACGGCAACGGCCCGTTCGCCTGCACCGTGGACTACGGAGACGGGGCGCAGCCGGGCAACATCGTCAGCGATGCGAGCGGCAGCCGCTGCGTCGGGTCGACGCATGCTTATGCGGATAACGGCAACTACGACGTGACCATCAGCGTGACGGACAGCTACGCTGCGGCCGGCGTCAAGACCGAGAGCAAGACTGTGGCGAACGCTCTGCCCGTCGTCGGCGCGCTGGACATCAACCTGCGGCCCTCGACTGAGAACCAGGCCATCGTCATCTCGGCCAACTTCACGGATGCGGGAGCGAACGACGCGGGCTGGACCTGCACCGTCGACTTCGGTGACGGTGTCAACGAGGCAGGCGTAGTGGTCAACGGCACCTGCCGCGCCAGCACGCACACCTACACAGACAACGGCGCGTTCGACGTGACGATCTCCGTGACCGACAAGGACGGCGGCACAGGCACCCGCACAGCGTCCATGGTGGTCAACAACGTTGTGCCATCGCTCACCGGCGTCGCCAATGATGGGCCGATCACCGAGGGCGGGGCGGCGACCATCACAGCGACAGCCAGTGATGTGGCTGCTGCGGCTGACCCACTCGAATACTGGTTCGACTGCAAGAGCGATGGCTTCTGGGAGGTCGGCCCGCAGAGCGAGGACACTACCGACTGCACCTACCAGGACAACGGCACGTTCGAAGCACAGGCGCGCGTGGGCGACGGCGACGGCGGCTGGGCCTTCGGCTCCACCACTGTGATCGTGACCAACGCGGCGCCTGTCGTGGCGGACATCGAAACGACCCCTGCCTCCCCGTTGGAGGGCGGCGGCAAGGTCTACGCCAGCGCCACCTTCACCGATGCCGGCGTGCTGGACTTCCCCAGGACGAGCTTGCTGGATGCCCAGGCAGATGACGAGGACCTGCCTCCCGCGGCGGCGACCTGCACCGTGGACTACGGCGACGGGACCGTCCAGACGCGGCCCATCGTGGGCGGCGACACCTGCTATGGCCTGGGGCATTCCTACCACTTGAGCGGCGACTACACCATCACCATCACCGTCGCAGACAAGGACGGCGCGGCAGGTGTTGCGACCCTGCCCTACACGGTCCTCAACGTACCGCCCAGCATCTACGTGCCGGTCGTGACACCGAATGCATCCAATGAAGGCGAACCCATCGTGGTCACCGCAGCCTTCACTGACCCGGACCCGGAGGATGCCTTCGGCTGTGCGATCGACTTCGGCGACGGCACACTGCCCGCGCTCGGCGTCGTGGAGGGTACGCCTGAGACAGGCTACATCTGCACGGGCACGCCACGTGCCTACGCGGACAACGGCGACTT
>DAOUGK010000551.1:0-1996 GCA_034429055.1 Anaerolineae bacterium
GGCTCAGGACGCGCGGCAGGCGCAGGTTGCTCACAAGCTTCCTCTCACTGTGGCGGAACCGCATACCGCACGAAGAGTGCGTCGTCGGCATAGCAGTCGAAGGTCAATCGGTCGGCCGTGCCCCAGGCGGGTTCCTGGGTCTGGCGCAACCGGTCGGTGGTGAGCGCATAGGCAGTCAGGCCGCCCTGCACGATGGAGCCCGGGTCCAATGTCACCGTGGCGGTGACCGGCGCGCTCCAGGCGCCGCAGTCCGCCGACGGCAGCGCGCCGACGAGCAGACCGCCGTAGTTCAGCCAGTCGGCCGGCGTGGGCGGCAGCGGCGCCGCCGTGCGGTAGAACTCCACCGCGAACGGTACGCCCGCCACCCGGCGGCAGTTGGCTGCGGTCAGGGTCGCCGAAAGCACGGTCGCGCGGGTCGGGATGGCCGCGGTGTCGAAGTACAGATACGCCTTGTTCGCCCGGTATGTCCGATCGCCGGCGGTCGCGCTCTGGCCCACGGCCGGCGCACCCTGGTCGTAGGTCACCAAGTAGGCTATGCCCTGCACGACGGCCGCGTAGTCGAGCCCCGCGCTCTCGGCTTGCCAGCCGCTAGGGGCGAACACACGCGTGACGGTAATCGGCCCGCTGCTATCCCCCGCCAGGTTGGCGACCAGGGGCAGGTAGTATGCATGGGCCGGGGTTGGCGTCGCCGTCGGATCGGCGGGGGCCGCCTCGCCTTGCGCGCCAGCCGCGCCAGCCAGGCCCACGAGCCATCCGGCGCCCAATGCAAACAGGAGTGTGGCTGCTACCACGATGGCCTGGATAGTGCGACGCATCAGCCCAGCTCCTCTCTCGCCACAGCAGCCACAGGCCGGGCGGCGGCAGCGCGCTTGTCACGGCCAGCCTTGAGCAGCCGGCGCACGCGCAGCATGCGTTCCCGCATCCGGGCATACGACTGCCGGACCAGGGCCGCACGTTCAGTCGGAGTTAGCGCACGGCTCGTCATGATTCCTCCAGCACAGTTCATTCAGCCTGAGCCACCGCAGGGCGGCATGCGCCGACGACTTTGACCGTGTCGATGCCGCCGGCGGTCAGACGCGCCGAGAAGTAGCCGATCTCGCCGGTCCGCAGCGCAGCGCGATCCGCACCCACGGTCCACCCGGGCTTGCCGTAGATCAGCTCCTCCACGACATCCACGAGTTGGCCGCCCGCGTAACCGGCCACGAACACTTGCGGCGCCAGGCAGTCCGCCTGGGCAACGACGCGTCCCCGCACTATCAGGGTGGCGTCCCCGGCAAACGCCGGCCGGTTCGCGAGGCGTTCTGTGACCTCCGCTTTAAGCTGTCCCGCTGCCGGCGCTTCGTCCGCGCTGGCCAGGCTCAACCGGTGCCGAACAACCATGCCATCCAGCCGCGCTTCATCGCGTAGGTAGCTGTAGTACAGCGTCCCACCGGGCGGAATGGCGTACTGGCTGGTCATGCGCTCGGTCGCCGCGATGGGATTGCGGTTGGCAAGCGGGCGGCCGCCGACGTCGTACAGCGCCACGGCGATGGCGACGTCAGCCCAGTGCTCGCTGTGGTTGGTGACCGCAGCAGGGATGCGGACGAAGCCGTTCTCTCGCCGCGCGACGCCCGACTCCAGGAGGAATGCACTCTGCTCACGGGCTGCCGGCGCGGCGGCAGTGGCTTCCTCGCCGGAGGTGTCGTCGCCAGCGGGAACACCCCCTCCGCTGCCAGCCGCTACGGTCTGCCCGCCCAGGCGCGTTCCGAGGTTGCATCCCAATAGAGGGAGGGTCAGCAACGCGCCCAGCAGCCCCCAGGCGCACAATCGTCTGCTCATTCCACTTCTCTCCTTATTGCCCCTACAGTCCGCTGATCAGCGGCAGGTTCACGTCCTGTCCGCGGTACGCCCGGATGCCGCAGAAAAGCATGTAGCCCCAGAACGCGAGCGCCAGCAGGCCGGAGAGGCAACCGATGGCCGGCACCTGGCTCAAGACCAGTGACAGGGCGGCAACGAT